>NZ_JBEFTX010000010.1:0-273387 GCF_040195635.1 Actinopolymorpha sp. B11F2
AACAAGCCGCAATCGCCGGGTACCTCCGCTGGCACAACAAGCGAGCACGACCGAAACGACGATTCGCGATCGACTCCAAGATCCGCCGCCCCGATTACCTACCCAACGTTGCTTGACGCAGCACTAGCGGCGACCCGCATCGCCGGTGTCGGGAGTGCAGCGAGTACGCCATCGGACGCTCGCCGATTGTGGGCGAGCAGCGTCACTGAGTCCATGGGACTGACGCGCCCGGTCCCGAACGTCGCGTTCAGTTCGGGGTAGCGGTGCGGCCGCAGGGTGAGGTCGGCCAGTCCGGCCTGACGAAGCCGGCGCAGCTCAGTACCCAGCGCCCGCGACACCTCAATGGCGTCCGGGGGATCCGCATTATTTCCGTCTTTCGTCAGCACCTGCTCCGCGAATCCTGAGTGTGATGGTAGCCATCAGTCGTTACGGCACATCTGCGTCCCAGGATAGGCCGACCGTGCTTGCGGCGGCGGTCATGCGCCGAGAGACACGGCGTTCCTGGTGGGTTATCCGCCCGCCTTTGCGCCGCCGTACGACTGTGAATGATCCGGATAAGTGGCAGGCAGGTCAAGTCAACCAAGCAACTGAGGAGATGCGCCGTAATGGACGAGCGATCCAACGGACATGAGGGCAGTGAAGGCAGTGTAAAAGACCGCAGAATTCATCATCTTCGCAATGCTCGGTGTCATCTGGACAGTGGTGGTAGGACGATGAGTCGCGAATCACCAAACCTCAAGTCAGGACTCGTGGCCTGGGTGTGGGATAGCAGCGTCCTCAAGGACCGTGGCTATACGCAGTCAGACTTGACGACTCTCCCACGAGTTCTGCTGAGACCCTGCCCACGGTGTCACGCCAAGCCCGGAGACCGGTGCATCAGCACGGGCAGCGGCCGTCCCATCGAAAGCCTCGACCATCAGCACGTCTCGCGGCGGATGCCTGGGCGAGCACAACAGAGTGACACGCGATCCAAACCGTAGGACCAAACGAAGCTTCGTAAGCAGTCGAGCAAATCGGTTCGCGACGTAGCTCGACGGCGAGAGCGCTACGTCAGCGCCTTGATCTCGGCCACGGCCTTACGGGGGTCCTGGGCATCGAAGACGAGTGACCCGGGCACGACGCCGTCGGTGCCTGCCGCGGCGAGGGCCGGCACCGTATGACGACGGATGCCGCCGTCCACGACGAGGAGCGGCCGGTCACCCGTGCTCCCGCGCGCCTCGGCGAGCGAGGCGACCCGGCCGGCGGTCGCCGGATCGAGTCCGACGCCCCTGACGCCGATCGCGGTCCCGAGCACGAGGACCCGGGAGACGGCCGGGAAGTGGGCGACCGCCTGGCCGATCCCCTGGTGGGTCTCCAGGCCGAGGGAGGGCTGGCACCCGAGGTCCCGGATCCGTTCGAGTGTCGCGTCGATGTCGATCCCAGGACCCATGTGCACGGTGATCATGTCTGCTCCGGCGTCGGCGAACCGGTCCGCCCAGTACGCGGGGTCGGTCACCATCAGGTGGACGTCGAGCAGCGCGGTGGTACGCCGGCGGAGGGCGGCGACGAGATCGGGCCCGAAGAGCAACTCGCGCGTGCGGTGCCCGTCGAAGACGTCGATGTGGAAGCCGTCCACGACGTCGGCCAGCGCCTCGACCGCATCGCCGAGGGCGAGCAGGTCCGCTGACCACAGTGAGACGTACGCCCGCATGGGTGATCCCTCCGGTTCGCCACAGGGTGGGTTCGTTTAGACTCGGTTTACGAGTCCAAACGAGCGAAAACGAATCTACATGAAGATCGACAGCGTCCGACTGGGCGTCATCGGGTGCGGGAGGATCGCCCAGGTCGCCCACCTCCCCGCGGTCGCCAAGGCCGACGGAGTGCAGCTGGTCGCGGTCAGCGACCCGAGCGAGACGCTCGCCCACGGCGTCGCCGCCCGCTACGGCGTGACCGGCTGCACCGACACCGGCGAACTGCTGGGGCATCGGCTCGACGCGGTCCTCATCGCCGCACCCGACCGACTGCATCTTCCGCTGGGCGTCCAGGCGCTGGAGGCGGGCAGGCACGTCCTCGTCGAGAAACCCGCCGCCGACACCGCAACCCACGCTGCCGAGTTGCAGGCCCGCGCCGAGTCCGCGGGCCGCAAGCTCCAGGTCGGCTCCATGCGACGGCACGATCCCGGCATGGCGTACGCCAAAGCCGCGATGGCCGAGCTCGGCACCATCCTCACCGCCACCAGCTGGTACCGCATTCCCGCAACCCTCCGCCGGCCTACCGAAGCGGCGTTGTTCCCGGCGCTGGTGGTCGACGAGGACGTCCGCGCCCGGGAGGCCGGCTTCAAGGCGGACCGGGACCGCTACCTGCTGCTCACCCATGGCGCGCACGTCTTCGACACGCTCCGGCTCCTCGTGGGCGAGCTCACGAACGTTCGTGCCCAGGTGGCCCACCATGGCCGCGACTACAGCTGGCATGGGACGTCCCGGCTCGCAGGCGGAGGCCTCGTCACGTTCGAGATCTCCGCCGACGTCCGCGGGGAGTACGCCGAGGGCATCGAGATCTACGGCGAACACGGCCACCTGAGCATCCGTTCGGACTTCCCGTTCTTCCGCCACGCCAGCCGCGTCCGCGTCCATCTGGACCGTACGCGCGAGACACGCACACCGGAGTTCGGTGCAAGTGACCCGTACCAGCGGCAGGTCGAGGCGTTCGCCCGTGCGATCGTGACGGACGCCCCGACCGACCCGTCGGGAGTCGACGGCGCGGCGGCGCTCCGGCTGATCGAGGCAGTGGCGACCAGCGCGGCTGCCGACGGCAAGGAGGTCGAGCCGTGAGTGGGACGCCGAAGCGGGCACCCGTCAACGCCGCTCCCGGTCCACCGGTGGAAACCGAAGTCGGCATCTTCGCGCGGACGTTCCGCCGGTCGAGCGCCGACGCGGTCGCCCACGCGGTCGCCGACGCGGGGTTCGGGCTCGTCCAGCTCAACCTCAACGCGTTCGGGCTGGCGACCATCCCCGCGACACACGATGTCGAACGGATCGACTACGGGGGGATCCGGGCGAGTTTCGCGCGACGACAGGTGCGCATCTTGGGCGTCTCCGCGACCTACAACTGCGTGCATCCCGACAGAGATCGCCGCAGTCGCGAGACGGCCGAGGCCGACGCGTTCATCCGGCACGCGGGTCAGCTCGGCGCCGACGTGGTGACGTTGTGCTCCGGCACTCGCGACCCCGACGACATCTGGCGGCGGCATCCCGGCAACGACGACGAGTCGGCCTGGTATGACCTCCGCGCCACCCTCGACAGGTTGCTGGCGGCCGCGGCGGCGGCGGGTGTGCGGCTCGGCATCGAACCCGAACCCGGCAACGTCATCAGCGATGCCGTCCACGCGCGCCGGCTGCTCGACGAGTTGGGTCCGGACGCCGACCTGATCAGCATCGTCCTCGACCCCGCCAACCTGCTCACTCCCGTGACCGCGGCCGGGCAGGATCGGATTCTCTCGGAGGCGTTCGACCTCCTCGGCTCATCGGTCGGGTGTCTGCACGCGAAGGATGTGCTGCCCGCCTCGGGTCACGCGGCCGCCGGCAGCGGGCTGCTCGACTACGACCTGGTTCTCAGCCTGCACGCCGCGCTCCCTCGAGTCGTCCCGCTGATCATCCAGGACGCCACCGAGGACGACGTGCCGCGCGTCCGAGGGTTCCTCCTCGACCGCCTGCACCGGCATTCGCGGAGGGTCCCGTGACGGCGGCGAAGCACGAGGGACGAGCCTTTACCGAGGAACGCAGGGCACGGATCCTGGAGATTCTCGACGCGCGCGGTCGGGTGCGCGTGGCCGAGCTTGCCGACCTGCTCGCGGTGGCCGAACCGACCGTACGCAAGGACATCACCGACCTCGACCGGCAGGGTCTGCTTCGGCGTACGCATGGCGGCGCACTCGCCCTGCGACCGGCGTACGAACCTGCTCTGGCCACCCGGGTCGAGCGAAACGTCGCCGCCAAACAGGCGATCGCGCGCGCCTGCCTGACCATGATCGACGACGGTGACGCAGTGTTTCTCGACAGTGGCAGCACGATCCTCGCCCTTGCCGAAGAACTCCGGCTGGCCGTCGCCAGTGGTCATCCCTCCCGTGCCGGCGGACATCCGTCCCACGTCAACGTCCTCACCAACGCGCTCGGTGTCGCACAGGTGCTGGCCGACGTACCCACCGTGCGACACACCGTCGTCGGTGGGCAGTTCCGCACGTTGGGCGGATGCTTTGTCGGTCCGCTGGCGCTCGAGTCCATCCAGCAGTTCACCGTCAACACCGCCTTTCTCGGTGTCACCGGACTGTCGACCTCCGGCTTCACCGTGGCCGACGTCGCCGACGCGCAGCTGAAGAACGCCGCCATGGACCGGGCGCGCAAGGTCGTGGTCGCGATGGACCAGCAGAAGGTCGGCGCCCACGATTTCCGGAAGGTCTGCGACCTCGACCGGATCGACACCCTCGTCACCGACACCGACGACCGGCACCTGCGGCAATGGTGCGCGGATGCCGGCGTCGACCTGGTGATCGCCGCGGCGATGAGCCGGCGCGACTGACCACCGAGCAGCGGAGGCGCGCGGCCGCTGGGCGCCGCGCTCGAGAGGTGATGATCACGTGGAAGGTGTCGATGCGGCGATCGCCGGGCAAGTAATGAGCTACGTGCCAACCGCAACGATCGACAGGGGGGCGCCACCGGATGCGGACAACCTTCGCCGGCTGCCTGACCCTTATCGCCGCCGGCCTGGCCTACTTCATCGCGATCGCGATCCTCCACCGCTAGAACGATGAGGACGAAGGTGCGTTCGTTCCTGCGCAACAACTCGTTGACCCTGGCCTTCGGGCTGGCCTTCCTCGCCACGTTGACCGCGCAGGCACTCGTCGGGCTCGCCGCTTTCAACGAACGGCAGGTTGCCGAGGGGTTTGCGCAGGTGTCGTTCGTTCACTTCGTTATGTCCTCGGATTTCGGTGTGGACGTGATGGAGAACTGGCAGTCGGAGTATCTCCAGTTCTTCCTCTACGTCTTCGGCACCGTCTGGCTGATCCAGCGCGGATCGCCGGAATCCAAGCCCGCGGACAAGACCGGCTGGGAATCCGACGAGGTGCAGCTGGTCGGTCCCCACGCCGACGAGAAATCCCCGGCCTGGGCACGAGCTGGTGGAATCCGGCTGAAGGTGTACTCCCATTCGCTCGCCCTCGTCATGGGAACGATCTTTCTCATGTCCTGGTTCGCCCAGTCCGTCGCCGGTCGGGTCGCCTACAACCAGACGCAGATCGGGCAACTCCAACTACCGCTGACGTGGCTGGAATACATCGTCTCCGCAGACTTCTGGAACCGCACCCTTCAGAACTGGCAGTCCGAGATGCTCGCGCTGGTCTCGATGGCGGTGTTGTCGGTCTACCTGCGCCAACGCGGATCGCCTGAATCCAAGCCGGTCGGCGCGCCACACGACACCGCTACCGGACGTACCGGATGAGCCGGCGTCGACTGTCCCGTGCCCTGACCCCGGTGCTGCGTCTGGCCAAGGCACTGCTGGTGGTCGCGGTGCTGCTCGTGGGGGCGGTCGGGTGCGGCGCGGTGCACGGTCGGGAGGACGCCGCCATCGCCGCCACGCGGGAGTTCCGACTCGCCCTCGCCCGCCATGACGGGGCCGCCGCCTGCGCTGTGGTGGCGCCGGAAACCCGCCGGGAGCTGGAGCAGCTGGCCCACGAGGCGTGCGTGCGCGCTGTGGTCGCGGAGGAGATTCCCGATGGACGAGGGGTGGTCCGCCGCGTGGACGTCTACGGCGACCAGGCAGTCGTGGAACTCGCCGCGTCCGGGGGCAAGCCCGGAGCGCAGGGAGACACGATCTTCCTCGCCGAATTTCCTTCCGGATGGAAGGTCGCGGCTGCCGGCTGCACCCAGCGTGGCGAACGCCCGTACGACTGCATCATCAAAGGAACGTAACCCGCCACGCATCTGATCCGACCGGACCGCTGCCACGATGCGGACGGTGGCACGTGCGGTCAGGGACGGATCAGGACCTTCACGGTTCCGTTCTTCTTCTGGAACATCTCGTACGCACCCGGGGCCTCGGAAAGCGGTACGTGATGGGTGGCGAACTCGTCCACGCCGAGCGGGTCCTCGTCGGTCAGGAGCGGAAGGATGTCGTCGACCCATCGCCGGACATTCGCCTGCCCCATCCGAAGCTGGATCTGCTTGTCGAAGAGAGTCAGCATCGGCAGCGGGTCGGCCATCCCGCCGTAGACCCCGCTGACGGAGATGGTGCCGCCGCGCCGGACGATATCGATCGCCAGGTAGAACGCATGCAGCCGGTCGACCCCGGCCTTCGCCATCACCTTCTCCGCCACCGCGTCCGGGAGCAGGCCGACGAGATGGTGGGCCACCTTCGCCGCCGGTGTCCCGTGCGCCTCCATGCCGACCGCGTCGATCACGGCATCGGTACCGCGTCCTTCGGTCATGTCCCGGATCACGTCAGGCAGGTCGCGGGTGTGCTCGCGCAGATCCAGCACCTCGGCGCCACGCCCGCGTACCCGTGCGAGCCGTTCGGGTACGAGGTCGACACCGATCACGCGATACCCGCGGTGGAGGGCGACCCGGCTGGCCATGTCGCCGATCGGTCCGAGTCCGAGGACGGTGATGCTGCCACCGTCCGGGACACCGGCGTACTCGACCGCCTGCCATGCCGTGGGAAGGACGTCCGACAGATAGACGAACCGGTCGTCGGGCGGCCCCTCCGGCACCTTGATCGGGCCGAACTGTGCCTGCGGCACCCGCAGGAACTCCGCCTGCGCACCGGGAACCTGGCCGTAGAGCTTCGTGTATCCGAACAGCGCGGCCCCCATGCCCTGCTCGCGGACCTGCGTGGTCTCGCACTGCGTGAAGAGCCCCCGCCGGCACATGAAGCAGGCACCGCAGGAGATCTGGAACGGCACCACCACCCGGTCCCCGGGCGCGATGTTCTCCACGCCGGCGCCGACTTCCATGACAACGCCCATCGGCTCGTGGCCGAGGACGTCGCCCACACTCAGAAACGGTCCCATCACCTCGTAGAGGTGCAGATCGGACCCGCAGATCCCGCTCGAGGTGATGCGGATGATCGCGTCGTTCGGTTCCTGGATCGCGGGATCGGGAACCTCGTCGACGCGGACATCGCGCCTGCCGTGCCAGGTCAGTGCCTTCATGGCTGAACACTTGCCCGACACAACGGATCGTTACGCACGTCGAGCGTTGCCGGCTAACCGTTTCCGCCCGTCCAGCGGGGGCAGCAGTGACGGCGTACGGATTGGTCGGTCCCCATGTCGGAAAGGGCACCCTGATGCCTGTCGAAGTCGTCGACGCGGTGGTGGTCGGCGCCGGCCCGAACGGGCTCGTCGCCGCCAACGTGCTGGCCGATGCCGGCTGGGAGGTCGTCGTGCTGGAGGCGACCGACGAAGCCGGCGGGGGCGTCCGTAGCGCCGAGCTCACCGCGCCCGGGTTCGTCAACGACGTGTGCAGCGCGTTCTATCCGCTGAGCGTGGCGTCGCCGCACATCACGTCGCTGGAGCTGGGGAAGTACGGCCTGACCTGGCGGCACGCTCCGGCCGTCCTCGCCCACATCCTGCCCGACGGTCGCTGCGCGGTGATGTCGCGGGACGTCGCCGCCACGGCCGCGTCCGTCGCGGAGTTCGCGGCCACGGACGGCGCCGCCTGGGAGCGGGAGTTCGCCCGCTGGATGCGGATCCGCGACGACCTGGTGCAGTCGCTGTTGCGACCCTTCCCGCCGGTACGCCCGGCCGCCCGGCTGCTGCGTACGCTCGGCGCCGCCGATGCCCTGCGGCTGGCCCGGCTCGGCATCATGCCGGCGCGGCGGCACGTGCAGGAGTGCTTCGAGGGCGAAGGCGCACAGCTGTTGATGGCCGGGTGCGCGCTCCACACCGACCTCGGACCCGACCACGCCGGCAGTGCGGTGTTCGGCTGGTTGCTGGCGATGCTCGGGCAGGACGTCGGGTTTCCGGTTCCCGAGGGCGGCGCCAGCCGGATCACCGAGGCACTCGTCCGCCGGTTCACCGAACGGGGCGGCCGGGTGGATCGCGGCCGGGCCGTCCACGACGTGCTCGTCGCTGGTGGCCGGGCGCTCGGGGTCCGTGACGCCGGGGGCGGGCTGGTCCGGGCCCGGCGGGCGGTGCTCGCCGACGTACCCGCACCGACGCTCTACCGCTCCCTCGTGGGTGCCGGCCACCTGCCCGCCCGGCTGGTCGACGACCTGGACCGGTTCGAGTGGGACTACGCCACGATCAAGATCGACTGGGCACTCTCCGGTCCGATCCCGTGGACGGCCCGCGCGGCGGCGGGCGCCGGGACAGTGCACCTCGGAGCCGACCTGGAGGGCCTCGTCGGTTTCGGTTCGGACCTGTCCCGCCGGCGGATACCCGAGCAGCCGTTCATCCTGCTCGGGCAGATGACCACCGCAGACCCGACCCGATCGCCAGCCGGAACCGAGGCGGTGTGGGCGTACACCCATGTCCCTCGTGGCGGGCGGTGGGACGCGGGCCGGCTGGTCCAGTTCGCCGAACGCATCGAAGGGGTCATCGACCGGCACGCGCCCGGCTTCTCCGGGCGGATCCTCGAGCGGTACCTCGCCGGGCCGGAGCAGCTCGTGGCGCACAACCCGAGCCTCGTCGGCGGCGCGATCAACGCGGGGACGTCGGCGCTGCACCAGCAGCTGGTGTTCAGGCCCGTGCCGGGTCTCGCCCGGACCGACACACCGATCGACCGGCTCTACCTCGCGAGCGCGTCCGCGCACCCGGGCGGAGCCGTCCATGGCGCGGCAGGCGCGAACGCCGCCCGCGCCGCGCTGGTCCGGTCCGGTATCGCCGGTGGTGTGTACGCGGCGACGATCCGCGCCGGTCATCGCCTCATCTACAACTGACGTACGTACGGCAGGCGACCGGACGGGACCTACGACGGACGGGAAGCGTGCGGGCCGCGCCCTTCGGCGAGGTCGACGAGCCGGTTCAGGCTCTCGTTGTTCCGGGGCCGGAACAACGTGGCCTGGGCGGCCTTCGGGAGCGACCTGAACGGCCCCTCCGCGATCTCCTCACCCATCGTGATCTCGCAGCCTCCGCTGTTTCGCGGATCGAGACGCACGCGGACCCGCGCTGCACCGACTGGCCAGATCCGGGCATGCACCTCGAGCAGGGAGTTGACCTCCATGGCGAGGACCTCGGTCGCGTCCTGGATCACCAGAGGCCACGGTCCGACGTTGTGGTGGATCTGGCTGCCGACGGCCGGCCAGTCCGGGTCCACCTTCCGGATGTGGGACGCACCCACCACCCAACTTGCGTACGACCAACCGTCCGCCAGCACCGCGAACACCCGTTCCGGCGACAACGACACTGTCCGGTTGACCTCAATCATGTCCACCCTCGCGGTGGTCGGAGCCGGCGGATCTCAGCCGGAGTCGGGCAGTACTGCACAGGCGACCTCCTTATGCGGGTACGAGCGCCCCTGCCCGCTGAGCCCGTCCACAAACGCTGTCGCCGCAGACCCGCCATGCCACGGCCCACGCTGCCGGACCCACCCCACGGCGGGGTTGTTCCGACACCGGTTCGAAGGGCCTCGCCAACCCGGACCAACACGGGCATACCGCAGCTGTTTGGCCGCAGGGTAACGCCAATCTGACCGGTTCATGGAGACCCTGTGACGTGCCGGAACCGTGCTGTATCGTGTCCGGCCATGCGTCTGCTGGTGGGTCCCACATGTGCAGGAAAGTCCACGCTCATCGATCGCTGGAGCGAGTTCTTCCCGGGAAGTGATCCCGGCAAGGTCCACTTCGCCTTCGAGATCGGCGACCAGTCCGCAATACCGACCGGTGTCGATGACGTCGTGCACTACAACCTCCTTCGGGGCTACCGGCGTAAGGCACCGAAGGCGATCGGGACAAGTGTGAGTCCGCTGCTGCCCGAGTTCCTCGACGCCGCGGACGAGATCATCGTCGTGGGCGCCCCGCTGTCGGTGCTGGTGAAGCGCGGCGCGGGGCGGACGAACATCGAGCCCAGCCACGAACAGCACGCGCACCGGCAGTTCAACCAGGAGTTCTGGGGCGGCGTACTCATGTCGCGCCATCTGGCGCAGGTCTTCGAGCACCTCGCCCTCGACCTGGACCGCTTGGGCAAACCCTGCCGCTACCTGTGCTCCAACGGTGACCTGCATGAGGACTTCCGGGAGTTGTCACGCTGGGACTTTCCCCGGCTGGCTCTCGATGACGCGGAGGAGATGTGCAGGCGCGGGCATCCCGAGCCCGTCCTCGAGGTGAGCGAAAGCTCCTACCAGGCTGACTACCGCGAAGGCTCCGCCAGGTCGGCACGCTCGGCAACCATGGCGCGGGCACTGCGGATGCCGGTGGACGGCAAGCGCGTGCTGGACATCGGATGCGCCGAGGGTGCCGCCGCGTTGAGCGCCCACCGGATGGGGGCGAAGGTCACGGCGATCGAGCCGTGGGGGCGCAGGTTCGAGCAGGCGAAGGCGATCGCGAAGGCACTGGACAGCAAGATCGACCTGCGCAACGTCACCCTGGACGGCCTTTCCGAGCCACCGAACTCCTTCCACGTCGTCCTTGCCCTCAACGTCATTCACCACCAACCGGATCCGTTCGCGTTCGTCCAGCGCGTGGCCGACCTCGCGTCGTCCCACCTGGTGCTGGAATATCCGGGCATCAACGACCGCAGGTTCAGGTCGACGTTCGACCACGAGGGTGACCTCCCGGAGGAGCTTCCGCTGATCGGCGTGAGCACCGTGAAGCAGGACCAGACCTTCGTCTTCAACCCGGCCAGTCTCGAGAGGTACCTGCTCGACACCCTGGCCATCTTCGGCAAGCACGAACTCATTCCTTCGCCGAAACCGAACCGGTGGATCTCTGTCTTCTCGCAGAAGAAGCCTTCGGCACGAGGGAAGGCGGGACAGGACTCACGCCCGGACCCGGAGTCCGCAACGCGCGCCGACGAGGTCATCCAGCTCAGGGATGCCCTGCGCAAGATGCAGCGGAGCCGGTCGTGGCGCCTGACCGCCCCACTGCGCCAAGCCAAGACCGGCCTGCGCCGAGTCAAGCGCCGGTTGGGGTAATCCCTGCCGTCACGGCAGATAGAACCCACCGTGACGGTAGCTAGGTCCCACTGTCACGGCAGGACAGCCCTCCGCGTCAGGTCAGGTAGCCCCACGAGCGGGCGTACGGTCTGACTTCTTCAGGAACTTCTGCGGGGTCGGGGAGCGGACGCCCTTCCTGGATCCGGCCGCTGCGAATCTTGCTGCTCCAGTCGCCGATGAACGGCCGGAACTTGCCATGCTTGCTCTGGCCGTAGTCCAGCATGCGGGGATCCCATCGGATACCCAGGAAGTGGCAGATCTCCTTCGTCACGCGCGCGGGGTCGTCGGTCAGGTCCTCGTACCGGACGACGAGCCCGGGTAGGGCCTGCTTCGCGGCCTCCACGCCCTTGAGGTAGGTCAGCGCCTCGTTGATCGTCGGCTCCAGCTCGCGGTCTGGCCTGGTCTCCATCAGTGACGCGACGATCGAGGCCGGATGGCGTAGCAGGAAGATGAAACGGGCGTTCGGCCAGCAGGCGGCCAACCGTTCGTACACGTTGGCGTTGCCGGGAGTCTTGTCCACGAAGATCCGCTTGCCGCTGCGGGACAGCTCGTGGTGCAGGACGCGATCCCAGAGCAGGTGCTCCAGCTCGTCCTTGTCGATGCCGAGTTCCTTGAACGCGATCTCGGCGTAGCGCTTCTCGAACTCCACCCGCAGACAGCGAAGGTGGAGTTCGTGCGGGGCGCAGATGTCCGGGTGGGTGTTGAGGATCACCCGCAGCAGCGTCGAGCCGGACCGGACCGACGAGATCACGAACACCGGCGAGGGAACGAGCCTGCTCTTCGTCGACGCCTTTGCGACCGGCTTGGGTGACTGCCGCCTCCACCGGGACGACGCTCGGACCAACCTGCGGGCCCGCTTGGCCGTGTTGTACAGCCGTGGATGGCGCGCAAGTCGCGCCCTGAGCTCGCCCCGTAACTGCGGCGACGTCATGAGGTTGCCTCGGCTTCCGCTCTGTTCACCAACCTGACGGTCAAGGGATGGTAACGGTGATCACTGAAAAAGCCGAACCACGTAAGCGAGACGGCCAGATGCGGAAACTTCCACATCGACTGGTGGTCACCGCATGACTACCCGGAGCGGGCCCTCGCCGGGCCGATGTGGTCTCGGCGGCTGACGGCTCACCTCTTCTCTGCGGCAGCCTGCCCTTCGCCGCGTACGTTGGAAGGGTTTGACACGATGGCGACCATGCCCACGTCGTTGACCCTCGCCGAGGCCCAGCGGCGTGCCCGGCTCGTGAACGTGCATGCGTACTCCGTCGATCTCGACTTCACCCGTGGCGAGGAGGTGTTCGGCTCCTCGACGGTGATCCGGTTCGGGTGCACCGAACCTGGTGCCGCGACCTTCGCAGAACTCCGGCCGGTCACGTTGCACAAGGCGGTACTCAACGGTCGCGACCTGGATCCCGGCTCGCTGCGCGACGGCAGGCTGCCCCTCACCGACCTCGCGGCCAACAACGAGCTTCGCGTCGAGGCGGACATGCGCTACACCCGCACCGGCGAAGGCATGCACCGCTTCACCGATCCCGCCGACGGCGAGGTCTACGTCTACACGCAGTGCGCACCCGACGAGGCGCCGGGGGTCTTCGGTTGCTTCGACCAGCCCGACCTCAAGGCGCCCTTCGACATCGCCGTCACCGCACCAACGCACTGGACCGTGCTGAGCAACGGCGTGGCTGAGTCCAGCGCCAACGGGCGTTGGAGTTTCGCGACGACCCCGCCGATCAGCACCTATCTGGCCGTCGTGGTCGGCGGTGCGCTGCATTCGGTGCGTACGGAACACGACGGTATCCCGCTCGGCCTGCACTGCCGGAAGTCGCTCGCACCTTCTCTCACAGCGGATTCGGAGGAGATCTTCGACATCACGAGGCGCAGCTTCGACCGGTACCACGAAACGTTCGCAGAGCGGTACGCCTTCGGCAAGTACGACCAGGCGTTCGTGCCCGAGCTCAACTGGGGTGCCGTCGAGAACCCTGCGTGTGTGACGTTCAGCGAGAACCACGTGTTCCGCGGGGCTGTCACCGACACCGAACGCCAGACCCGCGCCATCGTGATCGCGCACGAGTTGGCGCACATGTGGTTCGGCAACCTGGTCACGATGCGGTGGTGGGACGACCTGTGGCTCAACGAGTCGTTTGCCGAGTACATGGGCTACCAGGTGGTCACCGACACCGGTCTCATGCCCCATGCCTGGACCAGTTTCGCCGTTTCCCGCAAGCCCTGGGGATCCGACGCCGACCAGCGTGCCTCCACCCATCCCGTCGCGGCACAGCGCATCGACAACGTGGCAGACGCACTGGTGAACTTCGACGGCATCTCCTACGCCAAGGGCGCCTCAGCCTTGCGGCAGCTGGTCGCGTGGGTCGGGGAGGAGGCCTTCCTGGCGGGTGTCAACGCACACTTCGCACGTCACCGCTTCGGCAACGCCGGGCTCGCCGACCTGGTTGACGCGCTCGCCCGGTCCAGTGGGCGTGACGTGCACGGGTGGACCGAGCGGTGGTTGCGGACGAGCGGCGTCGACACGATCCGCACGGAGCTGACCGACCGGAACGGCGCGGTGACCTCCGCCGACCTCATGCACACCGGAAGTGGTGGCGGCAAGGAGGGCTTACGCCCGCACCGGATCGTGGTCGGTGCGTACGACCTGAGGAAGGACCACGCCGGTGTGCGCCAGCTGGTGCGGCGCGAACAGTTCGAGGCGGACCTTGCCGCCGACCCGGTGCCGGAGCAGCGTGGGGAGGATGCGCTCCGGTCCGCCCTCGCGCCGCTCGTGGGTGCGCGGCGTCCCGACCTGCTGGTCCTCAACGACGGCGATCGCAGCTACACGAAGGTACGCCTGGATCTTCGATCCTGGGCGACGGTCACGGAAGCGCTGTCCACCGTCGACGATGCGCTGACCCGGGCCCTGCTGTGGTCCATCGCCCGTGACATGGTGCGCGACGCGGAACTCCCGCCCGCCGAGTACATCAACCTCGTCGAAGCCCACCTCCCCGCCGAGCCCGTCGTCGCCATCGTCGAGGCCGTGCTGGCCTTCGCCAGGCACGAGGTCGCTGACCGTTACCTGGCACCGGACGGCCGCGCCGCCGCGCTTGGCACGTTGACCGGCGCCTGCCGCGCCATTCTCCGGCGTACGGCTCCCCCGCGTACGACTCCCCCGCGTACGACTCGCCGGCGTACGACTCTCCGGCGTACGACTCTCCGGCGTACGACAGGGAACGACGAGTACGACACCGGCGTAGGACTGGCCGCCCTCCGCGGGCTCATCGAGTCGGAGGAGACCGGCGGCGGTCTGGACGAGCTCCAAGGCTGGCTCGCGAACGAACGGATCCCCGGTGGTCCCGCCCTGGATCCCGAACTGCGCTGGCTGCTGCTGCGGCAGCTCTGCATCGCCGGTGCGGCCGGTGAGCCCGAGATCGCGGCGGAGCTGGAACGAGATCCCAGCGGTGTCGGCCAGCAGCGGGCGACCACCTGCCGCGCGGCCCTTCCGGACGGTGCGGCGAAGGAGCGCGCGTGGCGGCAGCTGTTCGCCGACGGCGAGCTGTCCAAGCAGCTCCTCGACGCCACGGCGTCCGGCTTCTGGCAACCGAGTCAGCCGTCGTGGACGGCGGCCTTTGTCGAGCGGTACTTCGCCGAGGTCCCAAAAGCCGGGCGCCTCGGCCAGGCGGTGGCCGCCGCGCTCGGCCACACGCTGTTTCCGGCCCACGCCGCGACGCCTGCGACCGTACGCCTCGCCGAGGAGTGCCTGGCCCGTGACGACCTCACGCCCACGCTGCGGCGATTCCTCGGTGACCGGCTCGACGATCTGCGCCGCGCCGTCAGGGTCCGCGCCGACAATGCACCGGAGGCCAGCTGATGTCCCTCGCCGGTCGGGTGGAGCAACCCGTCCTTGACAGCCGCGTGCTCGCCTCGAATCTCCCGGGCGATCCCGAGCGGCGACATCTACTTCGAGTTCGGCTATCTCCCCGATCTCGCCAAGCTGCACGCGAACCTGCAACGTTTCGGCGGCCTCGACCGCTACATCGAGAAGATTCCGGAGATCAAACCGAAGACACATGATCCGTTCTTCTCCGTACTCGGCATGCTCTGCTATGGCGCGGCCTTCGCGCCGAACCCCGAAGCCCACCGTGGTTTCGACCTGCCGATCGACCTGGAGACCGGTGCGCTCCGCCAGGACGTCTGGGAGCGCTGGCTGGCGTGGGATCCGGTCCGGCTCATCGACCGGCCCGAGTACCAGCGGGCGTGGCGCGGGCTTCGCCACCTCTACCTCCACGTCGGGTTGTGGAACGAGCTGAACTTCCAGATCGGTACGCGGGTAATGGCGGGAAAGCTTGCCGAGCTGGGAATCCCGGCCGACGTGGAGTACTTCGACGACGGCCACATGGACGTGTCCTACCGCTACGACATCTCCCTCCCACGCCTGGAGGCGGCCCTCCGCGCCTAGTCCGCTGCCTTCGACGGATAACCGCCTTTACGCCCAGCGGTCCTCTGCTGTCAGCGGATCTGGTGGACAGTGTGTCCGCCGGTCGTCAACCCTTGCCTCCATGTCACAGGGCGAGGGCCGACGTCACGGTTCCCTTCTTCGCCACCATGACTTTCGGCTCGCCTGGTGCGCCGATGCCGTGAGCCTGACCGGCACGGCTGTGACAAGAGTGGCGCTCCCACTGGTCGCGATCGACACCCTGGCCGCCTCGCCGTTCGAGGTCGGGGTGTTGGCAGCGATGACCTGGCTGCCGCAACTTCTCCTCTGCCTACCGGCAGGCGTGTGGGTTGACCGTGTGCGCCGGCGACCGACGATGGTGGCCGCCGATCTGGGACAGGCGCTCCTCGTGTCGCTGGTACCGCTGGCCGCGTGGGCTGGGCTGCTCCAGTTGTGGTTGTTGTATGCCGTCGCGGCGACGACCGGTGCGCTGTCGATGCTGTTCGGACTGGGCTGGGCCGCCTACCTTCCGGCTCTGATCGGCCGCGACCGACTGGTAGAAGGCAACAGCACGCTCGAGGCGACGCGCACCGTTGTCGGTATCGGCGGTCCTGGGCTGGGCGGCCTCCTCGTCCAGGCGATGACCGCGCCGTTGGCGCTCATCGCCGATGCCGCCAGCTTCGTCCTTTCCGCGCTCGGGCTCGCCCGGATCCGGGCCACTGAGCCCGAACCCCTCCCACCGGACCGCCCAGCGCTCGCCCAGCTTGGTCAAGGATTCCGATTCCTCGTGGCACGTCCGATCGCCGGCGTCTTCGTGGTGTTCTTCACACTCGCTGCGGTGGTGGTCACGGCCCAGCAGGCCCTGCTGGTGGTCTTTCTCGTTCGTTCCGTCGGGTTGTCGCCGATCTCCATCGGTACCTTGCTGGCGGTAAGCGGAGTCGGGGGGTTCATCGGCGCCCTGCTCACTCCCCGCCTCTCCACGCTCCTCGGCACCGGGCGCGCGGTCTGGTTGGCGATCGGGATCACGTTTCCGTTCGGTCTGCTCATCCCGCTGACCCGACCCGGGCTCGGCCTCGCGAGCTACGTCGTTGGCGCCGGTGTCCTCGCGGCCGGAATCGCCGCTACCAACATCATCGCTTTCAGCTTCCTGTTGACCATCACTCCCAGCGACCTCCTCGGCCGGGTGGCATCGGTCGCACGTGTGCTCCAGAACGCGGGTCACGTGCTCGGCGGTCTTGCTGGCGGTGCCCTCGGCGGCTGGCTCGGCGTACGACACGGCTTGTGGGTGGTCATGGTCGCACTTGTCGCGGTGGCGGCGTTCGTCACCGCTTCGCCGTTGCGCCGTGTCCGCGACCTCCCGACCTACCCGGAATGACCTGAGCGTGCGCTCATCTCCTCAGTCGTCGGCGTACTCGAAGACGAGTCCGTGCTCGCCCTGCGCCACTTCCACCCGGTGGTGGTCCCCCCGGTCCGTCGTCGAGTAGCAGTAGAAGCCGGTACGTCCCATCGGCACAAGCTTCTTCTCCGGGATGCCGTCGTCGCAGCGCAGGTCGGTGGCGCCGGTCGGACTCACGTCGCGCCAGAAACCGGCGAATGCCCCCTCCCGGGTCAGGATCGCTTTCTCGCTCTTCGCGTCCCACTGGAAAACTGTCATGCCGAGGCCCGTGGTGACGTCGGTGATGGAGACCGTGTACGGAACGTCGATCCCGTCATAGGTGACGGTGCAGCCAAAGTCCTGTGCGCTGTCCGGTACCTCGGTGAGCTCGCACTCGACGCTTGTCTGCCGGGTGACGCCGGCTCCCTCGATCACCTTCCGCTGCAGGTCGTACGCAATCTCGGCCATGCCGCCGTTCTCGGGCTCCGGAACAGCCGGAGACGGTTCCGCCGTACCGGTGGCGGGTTTCGACACTGCCACTCCCTGGTCGGCCCACGGGTCGCGGATCTCGAACCAGTAGAAGGCGGCCGCGGCCAGCGCGACGAACACGACCAAACCAAGGCAGCCCTCGGCCGACGGCACGCCAGTTGACCTGACCTTCGGCACGCGGCTGGCACCAGGCGTCGGACTGGACACGCACTTCACCCCCGTGGGAACCCCCGGCGTCGGCTGCCGGGGCCGGATCACCCGTGACAGGCAGCAATGCTCGACAGGTGGGTGAGGCAGTTCAAGCCATTTCGACCACGGTCGAAATGGCCATCCCGGCGCCCGTGGCGAGGACGGCCCTGAAGTCAGGGCTCTCAGGGACCGCGACGTCCGAGCAGGTGTGCGCCCAACGGGGTGAGGGTGTGAACGACGGTGTTGACGACCCGGCGGCTGGCGATGAGGCCGGCTTCGCGGAGTACGGCAGTGTGGTGGCTGATCGTTGCCGGTGACACGCCCACGTGCGAGGCAAGGCGCCTCGTCGGGCGTCCGTCCCCGATGGCGAGCAGCACCGCCGCGCGGGTCGCGCCGAGCAGGTTCTCCAGTGCCTCTTCGCTCCACCCCGCCGGCCGAGTGGGTGCCCCGGCCTGCGTGGGCACGACCGCGGGCGCCATGGCCGTCCCGTACGCCGCGGCTGGGTAGACGAGGACCGGCTGCATGTCCGAGTCGACCAGCGCAACCGGGAAGCGGTCGCAGAAGTACGACGGGATCAGGACCAGGCCGCGGCCGTCGAGCCGTACGGTGAGCTCGCGGGGATAGGCCGCCAGAAGCGTGGGTTCCTGCCAGCGAGCAAGGGGCCAGAGGCTGGCCAGCAACCCGTTGACGCCGCCGTCGACCAGGCTCTGCGTGCGCACCGCACGGTCGGCGTCGATGCAGACCGAGAGCGGTTCCATCGACGGCGCGAGCGCGACGTCGTAGTACGACCGCAGTGCACGCCCCAGCGAGTGGCGCATGGCGCGGTCTCCGGCAGCGAGCTTCTTCGCCCAGCCAGGCACGGCGGTCCGGGACGCCATGATGGCGAACTGCTCCGCCATCGTGGCTGACGGCGTACTCACCACCGCATCGATTCCGGCGTCCACACCTTCCGCGGCCTCGCCGGGGGTGAGAAAGTCCGGGAAGTACGTCGCCACAGGGGCGAGCGGGAACAGCAACCTTCTCACCTCTGCGGCGATCCCGCGCTCCCCCACCTGCCGGGCGACCTGGGCCCGCCACTTCTGGTGCCGAGCCGGGGATCTGCGACTCTGCAGCACGTGCAGGCTGAGGACCAGTTCCCACAGGGGATCCGGCGCTGACGCGACCCGGGTGCGAGCGACGTCGGCAGTCGTGAAGTGGATCTTCAGCACATCCACATGGTGACTCACGGCACGCACTTTGTGGACATATCGTCGCCCGCCGGCCCGGACGGTGGGACAGTGGCCGGCTCACCTGGGTGGCGCCACCCGCTCACCTGTCACCCACACCGACGACACCAGTGGGACGCCTGGACGGTAGGCGAGGTAGTCGTAGGTCGGCGCCTCGAGCACCACCAGATCCGCCGGCCGGCCGGGCGTGAGCCCACCGACATCCGTACGCCGCAACGCCCTCGCACCACCCGCGGTCGCCGCCCACACCGCCTCGGCCGGGGTCATCCGCATCTCGCGTACGGCGAGGGCGAGACAGAACGCCATGCTCGAGGTGTACGACGACCCCGGGTTGCAGTCGGTCGCCAGGGCGAGGACCACACCCGCGTCGAGGAGTCGGCGCGCGTCCGGATACGGCGTACGGGTGGAGAACTCCACGCCTGGAAGGAGAGTCGCCACGGTGCCCGAGTCGGCGAGAGCCGCGACGTCCGCGTCGGACAGGTGGGTGCAGTGGTCGACCGAGGCGGCACCGACCTCGCAGCCCAACGCGACTCCGCCGCCGGGACCCAACTGGTTGGCGTGCAGCCTCGGCATCAGACCGCGCGCCATGCCCGCCCGCAGAACCTCGCGGGCCTGGTCGACATCGAATGCGCCTCGCTCGCAGAACACGTCGATCCACCGGGCGTGTGGCGCGCACGCGTCGAGCATGGCGCCGGTGACGAGATCGACGTACGCATCCGGCCGGCCGGCGTACTCCGGCGGCACCACATGCGCGCCCAGGAACGTCGTCTCCACCGTCAAGCGGCGCGCCAACCGCAGGGCACGGGCCTCGTCCTCGACGGTCAGCCCGTAGCCGGACTTCACCTCGACCGTCGTCGTGCCCTGCGTACGCATCTCCATGATCAACCGGGACGCGTTGCTGGCAAGGTCATCGTCGCTCGCGGCTCGCGTCGCCGCGACCGTCGACTGGATTCCGCCTGCCGTATAAGGGCGACCGGCCATCCGCGCCGCGAACTCCCCCACCCGGTCGCCGGCGAACATCAGGTGGGCGTGGCTGTCCACGAAGCCGGGAATGACGCACCGGCCGTCGAGGTCGATCCGTACGTCGCTCACCGGCGCGGAGGCCGATGGGCCGACCCAGACCACCCGCCCACCTGCCATGACGAGCGCCGCATCGGGCAGCGCACCGAGTGCCGTCCCGTCGCCCATGGCCGGATCCATGGTGACGAGCAGCCCGATCCCGTCCAGCAGGGTCGACGTCGCCGCCGGCTCGGACACCATACGAGCCAGATTAACGAGCGAGTGCGACGCGACAGGTCCGCGACGACGGGAATACTGAGCACCATGACCGCCGCCCCGGTGACCGTCGTTCCCGTCAGCCCATCACCGCTCACCGAGGCCGAGGTGGTGGCGGTCGCCCGTTCCGACGCCCGCGTGGAGCTGACCCGCGAGGCGTGGACGGCGATCGCGGCCGGGCGGGCCGTGGTCGACGACCTGGCCACCTCCGACCGCCCTGCGTACGGCATCTCGACGGGTTTCGGCGCGCTCGCGACCCGCCACATCCCGCCTGACCGGCGGGCCCACCTGCAGCGCAGCCTGATCCGTTCGCACGCGGCGGGCACCGGCGCCGGGGTCGAACGCGAGGTCGTGCGGGCGATGATGCTGCTCCGCCTGCGGACGCTGGCCACGGGCCACACCGGCGTCCGCCCGGCGACCGCCCGCACCCTGGCGGCTGTGCTGAACGCGGGGATCACGCCGGTAGTCCCGGAGTACGGCAGCCTCGGGTGCTCCGGCGACCTCGCCCCGCTCGCCCACGTCGCGCTCGCGCTGACCGGCGAGGGAGACGTGCGGACGAACGACGGTACCCAGCAACCGGCCGCCGAGGCACTCGCCGCTGCCGGCATCGAGCCGGTCGTCCTGGCGGAGAAGGAGGGTCTCGCCCTCATCAACGGCACCGACGGCATGCTCGGCATGCTGCTGCTGGCCTGCCACGACCTGGAGCGGCTCCTCGCAAGCGTCGACGTCGCGGCGGCCATGAGTGTGGAGGCGCTTCTCGGGACCGACCGGGTGCTCGCCGCCGACCTGCAGGAACTCCGTCCGCACCCCGGCCAGGCGGCGGCCGCGCGCCACATGCGGGCCCTCCTCGCCGGGTCGGCGATCGTCGCGAGCCATGCCGGACCCGCCGACACCCGGGTACAGGACGCGTACTCGCTGCGCTGCGCGCCCCAGGTCAACGGCGCTGCCCGCGACACGCTCGCTCACGCCCGGACCGTGGCGGGCTACGAACTCGCCGCGGCCATCGACAACCCCGTCGTCGTGACCGACGGGGATGGTCGAGGCGGGCGGGTGCAGTCCAACGGCAACTTCCATGGCGCGCCGCTTGCGTACGTCCTCGACTTCCTCGCCATCGCGGTGGCCGACGTGGCGAGCATGTCCGAACGACGGACCGACCGGTTCCTCGACGTCGCCCGCAACCATGGGCTGCCGGCGTTCCTCGCGGACGATCCGGGGGTCGACTCGGGGCACATGCTGGCGCAGTACTCGGCGGCGGGGATCGTGAGCGAGCTGAAGCGGTTGGCGGTACCGGCGAGCGTCGACTCGATCCCGAGCTCGGCGATGCAGGAGGACCACGTGTCGATGGGCTGGTCGGCGGCACGGAAGCTGCGGCGGGCGCTCGACGGGTTGACCCGGGTGGTGGCGATCGAGTTGCTCACCGC
Organism: Actinopolymorpha sp. B11F2; assembly: GCF_040195635.1. Classification (NCBI taxonomy): domain Bacteria; kingdom Bacillati; phylum Actinomycetota; class Actinomycetes; order Propionibacteriales; family Actinopolymorphaceae; genus Actinopolymorpha; species Actinopolymorpha sp. B11F2. The sequence continues at coordinate 21,510 of NZ_JBEFTX010000010.1, forward strand.
GGCCCGTGGACTCGACCTCCGGGCGCCACTGCGCCCCGCTGCCGCGACCGACACCGTACGCCGAGCACTGCGCGAGCGGGTGCCCGGCCCCGGTCCTGACCGCCAGCTGTCGGTCGAGATCGAGGTCGCGGTGGATTTCGTCCGTTCCGGAGCCGTTCTCGCCGCCGCGGACTCGGTCACCCCGCGTGGATGAGGGCGCCCCTGCGCCAAAACAGAGCTCGGCCCAAAGGTGTCCGACCCCGTGAGCGGGTAGACCCAATGTGCAAGACAACCGAGTCGGTAGACCCGAGCGACAGCCGTGGGCCAGCGGGCGCGAGCGGGTCAACCGGGGACGGCAGGACACGGTGGAGGTGGGACGCATGCACGAGACGTCGACGAGCGTGCCGAGGACGGTGACCGCGCCACGCGGCACGACCCTGCACGCCCGCGGCTGGCCGCAGGAAGCCGCCCTGCGGATGCTGCAGAACAACCTCGACCCCGAGGTCGCCGAGCATCCCGACGACCTGGTCGTCTACGGCGGCACCGGCAAGGCGGCCCGCGACTGGGCCAGCTTCGACGCCATGGTCCGCGCCCTGGAGTGGCTCACCGACGACGAGACCCTGCTGGTGCAGTCGGGCAAGCCGGTCGGCATCCTCCGTACGCACGAATGGGCCCCGCGGGTCCTGCTCGCGAACTCGAACCTGGTGCCCGACTGGGCGAACTGGGAGGAGTTTCGCCGGCTGGAGGCCGCGGGCCTCACGATGTACGGCCAGATGACCGCAGGTTCGTGGATCTACATCGGCACCCAGGGCATCCTGCAGGGCACGTACGAAACGTTCTCGGCGGTGGGTGCCAGGCTGGCCGAGAAGGGGGTCGGACACGGCGTCGACGCGCTGGCCGGGCCCCTCGCAGGCACGCTGACCCTCACCGCCGGGCTTGGCGGCATGGGCGGAGCGCAGCCGCTTGCCGTCACCTTGAACGGCGGAGCCGTCATCTGCGTCGAGTGCGACCCGTCCCGGATCCAGCGCCGCCTGGACCACCGCTACCTTGACGTCCAGGCCGACTCGCTCGACCATGCGCTGCAGCTGGCCGAGGAGGCGACCCGGATCCGCAAGCCGCTCTCGATCGGAGTCCTCGGCAACGCCGCCGAGCTGGTGCCGGCGATGCTCGAGATGGGTGCGCCGGTCGACGTCGTGACCGACCAGACATCCGCGCATGACCCGCTGGCGTACCTCCCGCTGGGTGTCGCCTTCGAGGACTGGGCAGACGTACGCCAGAAGGATCCCGCCGGCCTGGTCGAGCGCGCCCGCGAATCCATGGCCCGCCATGTCGATGCGATGGTCGGCTTCCTCGACGGGGGCGCGGAGGTGTTCGAGTACGGCAACTCGATCCGGGACGAAGCCCGCAAGGGCGGGAGTACGCGGGCGTTCGAGTTCCCGGGCTTCGTTCCTGCCTACATCCGGCCGCTCTTCTGCGAGGGCAAGGGTCCGTTCCGCTGGGTGGCGCTCTCCGGCGACCCGGCCGACATCGCCAGGACCGACGCCGCGGTGCTCGAGATGTTCCCGCACGACGCCGCACTGGACCGCTGGCTGACACACGCGCGGCTACGAGTGAAGTTCCAGGGCCTGCCGGCGCGGATCTGCTGGCTGGGGTACGGCCAGCGCGACCAGGCGGGCGTGCGGTTCAACGAGATGGTGGCCTCGGGCGAGCTCAAGGCGCCGATCGTCATCGGCCGCGACCACCTGGACTGCGGTTCCGTCGCCTCGCCGTACCGCGAAACTGAAGGCATGCTCGACGGCTCCGACGCGATCGCGGACTGGCCGCTGCTCAACGCGATGACGAACGTCGCGTCCGGTGCGTCCTGGGTGTCGATCCACCACGGCGGCGGGGTCGGCATCGGGCGGTCGATCCACGCCGGCCAGGTGTGCGTCGCCGACGGAACCGCGCTCGCGGGAAAGAAGATCGAGCGGGTCCTCACCAACGATCCGGCGACCGGGGTGCTCCGCCACGTCGACGCCGGATACCCCGAAGCAGAACGGGTCGCCGACGCGCGAGGACTGCCGATCCCGACCCGCGACCACGGGCGGACCGAGGATGACGCGCTGTGAGGTCGACGTCGTTCGAGGCGATGTGGAAAGACCTGGCCGCGCTCGGTCGCGACCCCCGCACGGGCGGATATCGCCGGTACGCCTGGACTCCCGCCCTCCGCGCCTGCGAGTCCTGGTTCACCGACGAGGCCGGCAGGCGTGGCTTGACACTCGAGGCCGACGGCAACGGCAACGCCGTCGCCTGGTGGCGCCCAGGACCGCTGCGGCTGGAAGGCGGCGTGATCACCGGCAGCCACCTCGACTCCGTACCCGATGGCGGTGCGTACGACGGACCCCTCGGTGTGGTCTCCGCGTTCGCCGCGGTGGATGTGCTGTGCGAGCGCGGTGTCCGTCCTTCGCGACCGCTCGGCATCGCCGTCTTCATCGAGGAGGAGGGTGCGCGTTTCGGCCTGTCCTGCCTGGGTTCCCGGCTCATGACCGGAGCACTCACCGCCGACCAGGCGAACCTGCTGCGCGACGCCGACGGCACCCAGCTCCCCGAGGCGGTCGCGGCCATGGGCCTCGAACCCCGGTTCGGACCGTCACTCGACCTGCTGTGCGATCCGGTGGCGTTCGTCGAGCTGCACATCGAACAGGGTCGCGCCCTGGCCGACGTCGACGCCCCAGTCGGCATCGCCACCGGGATCTGGCCACACGGTCGGTGGCGGTTCACCTTCACCGGCGAGGCCAACCACGCTGGTACGACCCGGATGGCGGACCGGCGCGACCCGATGCTGGCCTACGCCATGACCGCCCTCGCCGCCAACAAGCGCGCCCGGCTCGCGGAAACCGGGACCGGTGAAGGTTCCGGCGCGAGGGCGACCTTCGGCAGGGTCGAGGTCGCGCCGAACGGCGTCAACGCCATCGCCGGGACAGTCACCGCCTGGCTCGACGCCCGCGCCGCCGACGAGACCACTCTCCAGTCACTCGTCGACGACATCACGCGACAGGCTCACGACCGGGCAGCGCGGGACGGCACCGCGCTCGACGTGGTTGCCGAGTCCGTCACGCCGGCTGTGGCCTTCGACGAGAGACTGCGTGCGCGGCTCGTCCGACGGCTCGGCGACCTGCCCATGCTGCCGACCCAGGCCGGCCACGACGCCGGCATCCTCGCCACAGCGGGCGTTCCCGCCGCGATGCTCTTCGTCCGCAATCCGACCGGTGTGTCGCACTCTCCCACGGAGTACGCCGACCCGGCCGACTGCCTCGCCGGCGTCCACACGTTGGCCGACGCCCTCGAGGAGCTCCTCACCTGATGCGTCGCGGCGGTCACCCTCAACCAGCAGGGCCGGCCGTGCTCTCCCGTACCTTCAGTGCGAACTCCACGTGGACCTCGCGAGGTGGCGGCGGCGTGCGGTTGCTCACCCGCTGTTCCAGCAGATCGACGGCGATCTCCGCGATGGCGCGCTTGTCCGGCGAGATCGTGGTCAGCGAGGGGGTGGAGATCCGTCCGTACGGAATGTCGTCGTGTCCCACGATCGCGATGTCGTCGGGCACGCGGAGCCCCCGCCGGTGGATCGCCCGCAGGGCGCCCAACGCCAGCAGGTCGGTGAAGCAGAAGACGGCGTCCGGCGGCCGTGCGAGGTCGAGGAGCTCCTCCATCGCGGCCGCGCCGGCCTCACCGACATAGCGGGGCGTCTGGCGGATCAGCTCCGGCTCGACCGGCAGACCCGCTTCGCTCAACACCTGCTGGTAACCCTCCAGTCGCTGCCGGGATGCGCCGCGTGCCCTGCTGCCCTTCGCACCGATCGCGGCGACGCGCCGCCGGCCGAGGCTCAGCAGGTGCGCGGTCGCCTCCCGCGCCGCCGCCACGTTGTCGATCGACACATGGTCGAACATCCCGTCGTAGATCACCTCGCCGAGCAGCACCATCGGTGTGGCGTCCGTACGCCGGTGGAGGGCCGCCGCACTCGTCCGGCTCGGGCTGAACAGCAGGCCGTCGATCCGCCGGGACAGATCGCCGTCGAGGATCCGCTGCTCGTAGGTCCGGTCGTTCATGGTCTGCTCGATCAGCACCACCCACGACCGGCCCTGTGCCACGTCGACGACGTGCCGGGCGAGCTCGCTGAAGTACGGCATGTCGAGCTGCGAGATCACCAGCGCGATGATGCCTGTCCGGCCCTGGGCGAGGTTGCGGGCGGACAGGTTGGGACGGTAACCGAGCTCACTGATCGCCTCGAGGACCCGCGACCTGGTGTGATCGGCCACGAACGGGAACTCGTTGATGACGTTGGAGACCGTCTTCTTCGACACCCCGGCTCGCGCGGCGACGTCGGCGAGCCGAGGCCTGCCCGCCGCCCGGTTCACGTCCATCCGTCCCACCGCCTCTCCGTTCCGTCCACCTGTCGGGTCCACGTCCAACGGCCGGTCGTGTCCAATCTTGGCAGACGACGTCTTTACACCGGTGTTTACACCGGTGTAAAACTGGGCGACATCGAGGAGGTCGCCATGACGAATCCAGCAGATGTCCGGCCCGGTCACCGCCCGGGGGTAACCAGGCGACGTCTCCTGGCAACCGCCGGGATGGGTCTGGCGGCGTCTTCGTTGCCCGGGTGCGACCTGTTGAGCACCGATCCGGGCGGCAGGTCGCCCCGGGGCACCGCCCAGGGCAAGGGCAAGGAAGCACCTGAGCTCGCCGCGCAGGTCAAGCAGGGCAGCCTTCCCGCGGTCAAGGAGCGCCTGCCAGCCACCCCGATGGTCATCACACCGCTCGAGGAGACGGGCAGGTACGGCGGACAGCTCAACCTGCTCGGCCTGGCTGAGACCGTCGATGTCAACACGACGCTCGGCTACGAGAACCTCGTGCGCTGGAAGCCCGGCGTCGACACCGACCTCACCGCGGACCAGGTGATCCCCAACGTGGCGGAGAAGGTCGAGGCCAGCGCCGACGGCGCGGAGTACACCTTCACGCTCCGCAGGGGTATGCGATGGTCCGACGGCAGGCCGTTCGGCGCCGACGACATCCTCTTCTGGTACGAAGCAGTCGCGTCGAACCGCGAACTGACGCCCATCCCGATCGACTGGTTGGTCATCGACGGCGAACCGTTCACCGTCGAGAAGGTCGACGACCACACCGTGGTGTTCCGCTTTCCCCAGCCCAACGGGCTGTTCATGGTCAACCTCGCGACCCAGCGTGGGACGGTCATCACCGACTTCCCGGCCCACTACATGAAGCAGTTCCACCCCGACCACGTGGCTGACATCGACGACGTGGTGAAGGGATCCGACAGCGACACCTGGATCGACCTCTTCCTGTCCAAGGCCAACCGGGCGGAGAATCCCGAGCGGCCTGTCATCGACGCCTGGCGGCTCACCTCCGCGATCAGCGACTCCGGGCGTCCGGTCGCGGAGCGGAATCCGTACTACTGGAAGGTCGACCAGGACGGAAGCCAACTGCCCTATCTCGACAGTGTGGCGTTCGACCTCGTGCAGGACCCGGAGACCGCCGTCCTCAAGGCGACCAACGGTGACTTCCACCTCGTCGACGTCGGCATCAACCAGATCCGCAACAAGCCGGTGTTCGCCCGCAGCCGGGAGAAGGCGGGCTACGACTTCTTCGAGACGATTCCGCAACAGATGAACCAGATGATCCTCATGGTGAACCTCACCCACAAGGATCCGGCGTTGCGGGAGATCTTCGCCAACAGGGACTTCCGGATCGGTCTCTCGCACGCGATCAACCGCCAGGAGATCATCAACGCGGTGTTCCAGCGCCAGGGTGAGCCGTGGCAGGCGGCGCCGCGACCGGAGTCGCCGTACTACAACGAGAAACTCGCCAAGCAGTACACCGAGTACGACCTCGATGTCGCGAACGACTTCCTCGACAAGGTACTGCCCGACAAGGACGCGGGCGGCATCCGGCTCCGCCCGGACGGCGAGAAGCTCTTCTTCCAGGTCGAGGTCACGACCAGCTTCCCCGACCTGATCGACGCCCTGGAACTCGTGCGCGCGCACTGGCGCAAGGTCGGCATCGACATGAGAGTCAAGAGCGAGGACCAGTCCCTCTTCTTCGAACGCATGGAAGCCAACGCCCATGACGCCTGTGTCTGGATCGGCGGCGGCGGCCTTGGCGCCACGATGGATCCCTTCTACTACATGCCGTACAACTTCAACACCCGCTACGCGATGTCGTGGTACTACTGGTACTTCGACCCCGACGACAAGCGCGCGGAGGAGCCGCCTCCCGAGACCAGGCGGCAGATCGCGATGTACCGGGAGATGCTGAGCACCGGCGACCAGCAGCGTCAGCATGACCTGATGCGGCAGATCATGGACATCGCCGTCGAGCAGTTCTACTGCATGGGGATCGCGCTGCGGAAACGTGAGTACGGCATCGTCGCGAACGACCTGCGAAACACCGCGAAGGTGGCGGTCACCGGCTGGCTGCACGCCAACCTGATGCCGGAGAATCCGCAGACCTACTACTTCGTCGAGCAGTGAGGGCGCTATGACGCCGCAGCCACCGAACATCCTTCTCCTGTGCACCGACCAGCAACGCTTCGACGCGCTCCGGGCGTACGGGAACGACCAGATCGACACGCCGAACCTCGACCGGCTGGCCGCGGACGGAGTGCTGTTCGAGAACTGTTACGTGCAGAACCCGGTGTGCGGGCCGTCGCGCGCCAGCCTGATGACGGGACGCTATGTGCACGCGCACGGCCTGTGGGCCAACGGTGTGGCGCCCCCGGAGCACGAACGGATGTTCACCAAGGACCTCGCCGACGCCGGCTACGACTGCGGGCTCGTCGGGAAGTTCCACCTCGCGGCGTGTGCGGGCGGGCGGACGGAGCCGAGGCGGGACGACGGCTTCCGGGTCTTCCGCTGGGCGCACGATCCTTACCCTGGTTCGTCGGAGAACGCCTACCACCGCTGGCTGCGGGCGTTCCGTCCCGATCTGTATGACGCGGCCGTCGATCCCGGGTCGCCGGTCACGTTCGACACGATGCCCACCGAGGCACACTACAGTCACTGGATCGGCGACGAGACGATCTCCGTCCTGCGCTCCGATCGCCTGCGGGACAGGCCGTTCTGCTTCGTCGCGAACTTCTTCGATCCGCACCACGGCTTCGGCGCGCCCAAGGAGTACGCCGACCGCTACGACCCGCAGGCGTTGTCGCGTCCGGTCACCGCACCCGACGAACTCGCCGGCAAGCCGCCGATCTTCACCGAGGCGTCGGAAAAGTCCTACGGGGGACACGCGAAGGGTTACGTCGAGTACACCGAGGCCGAACTCCAGGAGACCAAGGCCGCCTACTACGCGATGGTGAGCCTCGTCGACGCCGAGGTGGGCCGGATCCTCGCCACGCTTGACGAAGAGGGCCTCGCCGAGAACACGCTCGTCATCTTCACGAGCGACCACGGCGAGATGCTCGGCGACCACCAGCTGATGCTCAAAGGGCCGATGATGTACGACTGTGCGGTCCGGGTCCCGCTGCTGATGCGCTGGACCGGCGTGCTTCCAGCAGGCGTACGTCGCAGCGAGCTGGTGCAGTGGATCGACCTCGGCGCGACGGTGCTCGACGCGGCCGGACTCCCGCCCCTTCCACGAGGGCAGGGCGCGAGCCTGCTGGATCTGGCGCGCGGCGACAAGGACGCGTGGCAACGCGACTGGGCGCTGAGTGAGTACCGCGACAGCGGCCATCCGTACGATCCGGCCGTCCACACGACGATGCTGCGGCACGACCGTTGGAAGCTCGTCGTCCACCATGGCGAGCCGGCCACCGCCCGTGCCCGCACGGGTGAACTCTACGATCTCGTCGCCGATCCGCACGAGCTCACCAACCTGTGGGACGACCCGGAACACGCGCCCGTACGCCTCGCCCTGCAGGAGAAGTTGCTCGACGTGCTCGTGGCGACCGAGGATCGAAGCCAGCCGCGCGAGGCGTACTGGTGAGGGTCCGGAGATCGAGACGCCCGAAACCGGGAGGCCCGAGACCGAGACGCCCGAGATCGAGACGTCCGATGACGAGCGGTCGGACGACGAGGAGTCGCACATGACGGCGGCCGCAACGCCGAACATCCTGCTGGTGATGACCGACCAGCACCGCGCAGACTTCACGCGAGGTGCGGGTTTCGCTCTCGACACCATGCCCTTCCTCGATGCGCTCGCCACCTCCGGCACACGCCTCCGCAACGCCTACACCACCGCTCCGGCGTGCGTACCGGCGCGGACCAGCCTGCTCACCGGGCGCTTTCCGTCCGCCCATCGGGTACGCCAGAACTCCGCGGCGCGCGAGGTCGTCCGTGGGGCCGATCTGCTCGACGTGCTGGACGATGCGGGCTACTCGCTGCACTTCGCCGGCAAGACGCATATGTACCGCGCGAAGGAGGACTTCGACTCCTTCGCGGGCCCGTACTGGCACGAACGTGGGCCGGACGAGACCGACGCACAGCGGGACTTCTCGGCATGGCTGCGGTCGATCGACCACGGGCCGAGCCTGGAACCCACGCCGTTTCCGCTCGAGTGCCAGTATCCGTACCGCATCGTCTCCGATGCCATCGCGGGCCTGAAGAAGCGCGACCCGGATCGTCCGTTCTTCAGTTGGGTGTCGTTTCCCGAACCCCACAACCCCTACCAGGCGCCCGAACCGTACTTCTCGCTGTTCGACGAGGCCGACGTGCCGGATCGTGCGTGCGGCCCCGAGGCGGCCGAGGCGAAGGGCGGTACGTACCGCTGGCTGCGGGAGCTCCTGGAGGAGAAGCGGCCCGGCTACGACCGGCTCTGGCGCCGTTATCGCGCGACCTACTGCGGCATGTTGCGGCTCATCGACGACCAGATCCGCCGCCTGGTGGACTTCCTGGACAACGAAGGGCTAGCCCACAACACCCTGGTCGTGTTCGTCGCCGACCACGGCGACTACGTGGGTGACTACGGCCTGCAGCGCAAGGGCGCCGGCATGCCGGACGTGCTGATGCGGATACCGTTCGTCGTGGCCGGTCCGGGCATCGTCGCGCGCGACAACGCGACCGATCATGTATCCCTCGCCGACCTTTTTCCCACGCTGTGCGAGGCGGTCGGGCGGGACATCCCGTTCGGCGTACAGGGGCGGAGCCTGTGGCCGATGCTGACCGGTGGCGACTATCCGGCCGAGGAGTTCGCGAGCGTCTATGCCGAACGCGGATTCGGTGGCCTGCCGTACGACGCGGACGCGCGGCCACCGTTGCATTTCGCGTACGAGGGAACGAGGTACGACGAGCTCAACAGCGTCACGCAGAGCGGCACGACCCGGATGCTGCGGCAGGGGCGTTGGAAGCTGCTCTACGACGTGACGGGCCGTGGGGAGCTGTACGACCTGGCCGAGGACCCGGCCGAACTGCACAACCGGTGGGCCGATCCGGTCGTTCGCGACGTCCGCGCCGACCTCACCGAGCGGCTGCTGTGGTGGTCGACCCGGGTGGTCGACGACCTGCCGCGCGCCGCGTACGAACCCCGACGCGCCACCCACAACTACGCCACCCGTTGGCCATGACGGCCACATACGTTGAGGCGCCTTGACGTCGGCGCGGGGTCTTCCTAGCCTCAGAAACCGATTTCTCAGTCGTGGGAGAACCCGCAGCGTCGAGCCGGAGGGCGTCACATGGGTCCCGAGTTCACGCGCCGCAGCATGCTGGCCGGCAGTGCAGCGTTGGTGGGCGCGGGCCTGCTGGCGGACCCGACCCAGGCGTTCGCCGCCCTCGCGACCGGCGAAGAGGACGGCCACGAGCTGTGGCTGCGCTATCGGCTGGTCAGTTCTTCCACGCTGCTGAATGCGTACCGGCGAACGCTGACGCACGTCGTCAGTGCCGGTGGTGGGGCCGTTCTGCGTTCTGCGGTTGACGAACTGCGGCGCGGTGTGTCGGGCTTGACCGGGCGGGAGGTGCGGGAAGAGGACGAACCCGTTCGCGACGGCGCGGTGATCGTGGGTACGCCGGAGTCCTCCGCTCTCGTCGCGCACCACGTCGACGCCGCTGAGCTGGCCCGGTTGGGTCCGGAAGGCTACGTACTCCGACGACGACAGGTGAACGGACTCGACGCGATCCTCGTGGCGAGCAACGGCGACCGTGGCGTGCTCTACGGCGCGTTCCACCTGCTCCGCCTGCTGCAGACCCACCAGCGCATCGACGCCCTCGACATCGGCGAGCGGCCGGTCAACCAACTCCGCCTGGCCAACCACTGGGACAACCTCGACCGCAGCGTCGAACGCGGATACGCCGGACCGTCGATCTTCCACTGGGACGAGCTGCCGACCGTCCTCCCGCACTACGTCGACTACGCCCGCGCGCTCGCGTCGGTCGGCATGAACGGCACGGTGGTCAACAACGTCAACGCCAACCCGGAGTTTCTCTCCACCGAGATGCTGGAGAAGCTGACCGCCCTGACGGCGGTGCTGCGGGCGTGGGGCGTGACCCTCTACCTCTCGGCGAACTTCGCCAGCCCGATCGTGCTGGGCGGGCTTTCGACGGCGGACCCGTTCGACGCGGACGTGCAGGCATGGTGGCGGGACAAGGCCCGCGAGGTCTACGACCTGATCCCCGATCTGGGCGGCTTCCTCGTCAAGGCCGACTCCGAGGGACAACCCGGCCCGCTCACCTACGGACGTACGCACGCCGACGGCGCCAACCTGCTGGCCGAGGCGGTGCGGTCGTACGGCGGAATCGTCATGTGGCGGGCGTTCGTCCACGACTTCAACCCGCAGACGTGGGCGCACAAGTCGTACGAGACGTTCACACCGCTCGATGGAGAGTTCGCCGAGAACGTCGTTCTGCAGATCAAGAACGGGCCGATCGACTTCCAGGTCCGCGAGCCGGTGCATCCGTTGTTCGGCGCGCTGCCGCGCACGAACTCGATGCTCGAGTTGCAGATCACCCAGGAGTACACCGGTCAGTCCACCCATCTGTGTTACCTGGTGCCGATGTGGAAGGAGGTCTACGACTTCGACACCCACGCGACCGGCGCCGGTCCGCTTGTCGCGGACATCATCGACGGGTCGGCGTACGGCTATGCACACAGCGGTGTCGCGGGCGTGATGAACGTCGGCTCCGACACCAACTGGACCGGCCACCACCTCGCCGCGGCCAACACGCACGGGTTCGGCCGCCTCGCGTGGAATCCCGGACTCGCGCCTGCCGAGATCGCCGACGAGTGGGTACGCATGACCTTCGGCCCGGATCGCGACCTCGTTCAGGTCCTCACCCAGATGTTGCTGCGGTCATGGGAGATCTACGAGGCGTACACCTCGCCGTTGGGTGTCGGCTTCCTGATCGGCGGCGACCACTTCACTCCCGACCCGTGGGGCAACGTCCCGTGGCACCAGGCCGATGCCGAGGGAACCGGGTTCGACCGTACGGTGGCCACCGGCATCGGCTACACCGGCCTCTACCATCCGCCGGTGGCACGGATGTACGAGTCGCTGGCCACGTGTCCCGACGAGCTGCTGCTGTTCATGCATCACGTGCCGTACGGCCATCGCCTGCACTCCGGCAAGACCGTCATCCAGCACATCTACGACAGCCACTTCGACGGACTGGACCAGGCGAGGCGCATGCGCCAGCTGTGGAAGGCTGTGGGGAGCCGGGTCGATGCCCGGCGGTATGCGGAGACGCTCGAGCGGTTCGACGGCCAGGTCGAGCAGGCCGTCCTGTGGCGGGACGCGGTCGTCGGACTCTACTTCGAACAGGGCAAGGTCCTCGACGAGAAACGGGAATGGGTGCAGGTGCGGCCCGCCGAGACGGCGGTGCTGCTCGGCGGCTGGCCGAACGTCCTGAAGCTCCGGGTCGGCAACGCCTCGCCGAAGCAGCGCGAGGTGACGGTGGGTGTCGCGGCGGCGCCCGGGTGGAGCAGCGGCACCGACACCGCCGCGCTGGCGTCGCGTGAGTTCGGCGTCCTCGCGGTTCCAATCACGCCGCCGATCGCGCCCGAGATCGGCATGGTGCAGGCAGCTGTCGAGGCGGGCGGCCTTCCGGTTCTCGGGCCGTCGACGCCGGTGATCACCGCTCCCGCCGGGCCGCACTGCGTACTCGCCCTCGACGCGGGATCCGTCTCCAGCCCGCTCCTTCCCGGCTATCGGCGGCTGTCGCCTTCCTCCGGATGGGACGCGGCGGTCGGGTACGGCTGGGTGGGGGCGGCACCCCAGTCGCGGGACCGCGGCGGACCTGACACGCTGCGGCGGGACTTCGTCAACGACACGACCGCTCGGACGCTGCGTATCGCCTTACCAGCAGGCGTTTTCGATGCCTACGTCCTCGTCGGCGATGCGGGTGCCGGCTCCTGGCCCACGTTCGTTCGGGCCGACGGCGAGCTCATGGCCGAGAGCGTGTTCCTGGAGAACAACTCCTACGTCTGGCTGCGTTTCAGCCTGGACGGAGGAGCGGACGGGCGGGAGGTCGACCTGGAGTTGTCCGGCGCTCCTGACCAGCACTGGCATCTCAATGCGCTCGTCGTGCGTGATCCGGCTGCTTCGCCTCCGCGCGCCGGCGTGGGGGCAGTGGAGGCCACCTCGCCGATGTTCGGCGGGCAGGACTCCGCGGTGACGGTGGATGTGGTGAATCTGACCGACGCCGACATTGCGTTCGCCGCCCGCGTGGAAGTCCCCGCGGGCTGGTCGGCACAGGATGCGGTGGCCACCGTTCCGGCGGGCGCTGGCAGCTCCCTCGAGGTGACCGTCGTCGCTGCGGGGACGCCGATGTTCGCGACCCTGCGGGTCGGGGTGACGGCCGATGGCGAACCGGTCGGGGACGATCGGCTTGTCGACGTACTCGCGGTTCCGCCTGGGGACGCTGCTCTCCTCGCCCTCGACGCGGGACCCGCGTCGGCGCCTCTGCTGGCGGGCTATCGACGGCTCTCACCTGAGAACGAGTGGGATGGTGCTGTGGGTTACGGCTGGGTCGGCGCGGCGCCGCAGTCGCGGGACCGTGCGGTGCTCGATCCACTCCGGCGTGACTTCGTCAACGACGTCAACCCACGGGTGCTCCGGATTTCCGTACCAGCGGGCGAGTGCGACGCCTTCCTGCTCGTGGGTGACGGAACACAGCCGTCGCCGCCGACGTACGTCCGATCCGGGGGCGTGCTGGTGGGTGAGAGCCCCGCGCTGGGTGTGGGTGAGTTCGCGTGGGTGGGTTTCACGCTGGACGGTGGGTCGTCTGGACGTGAGGTGGATCTGGAGCTGTCCGGTGTGCCAGCTGAACACTGGCGCGTCAATTCGCTGGTGGTGATGAGCCGGTGAGTCGTTCGTTCTCGGGTGACCACGGCGATGCGGCCTTGCCCGTAAGCCGCTTTCACCGAACAGGAAGAGAACCGCGAGACCGGACGCGGTCGCAATGATGCTTTGCTTCCAGAAACTTCGACCTCTTCGACGCTCGTTCACGACGGCGCTCCAGGCAGTGGCTCGATCCCTTGTGTCCGTACGAGCTCGGCCGCCGCAGTGATCTCGTCTCGCACCTCTGGCCACGGCCTGCCACCGAGACGGTGGATCGCGGGATCCTCGCCGTTGGTCGCCACCTTTCCGTCGAGAATCTGAAGTTGGCCGCTCAGGGCGGTGAACGTCCAGTGGCCCTCGGGCACGCTGTCGGTGTCGACGAGGAAGAACACGGCCCGGTCCCCGGGAAAGAGCCACGGAAGCTCGTTGATTTCGAGCGACTCGTCACCGTCGTAGCCGACCTGATCCACGATGATCGACGAGCCCACCGATTTTCCAACTAGCTGCGCGTCTACGCGAACTGTGACGTCGCGAACGAACAAGCCTTCCTCCGGATCGCCGATGGTGTGTCCCTTCGTCGCCGACTCGATCGTGCCGACGACTACGGCTTGCGACGTCGCAACGAGCAGGGGCAGGTTGTCAAACACCACTTCATTGGCTTCATCGGTCCCTCCATGGGAGTGGATGGCCCGCCTTTCCGTGCATTGGAAAGCCTTCACGCTGCGTCGGGCTGCATAACAGTTGTGTGACAGATGGTAGACGGTTCACGCGCAGGTGTGAGGCGGAAGGAGACAGCCCGACATGACGAGCCCGCCGCCGTTCTGACGCCCTCGAACGCGGCCATCAGGGAAAAATCCGAGAGCCCATCCGTGTCGAGAATGCTCGCCCGGCTCCGTCCTGTCCATGACACGTCGAACTCAGGGAGGACTCACCGTGCAGAAACCGAAGATCGTCTCGCCCAGGGAGTGGCAGCTGGCCCGCGACGAGCTCCTCCGGGGCGAGAAGGAAGCCACCCGCGCTCAGGACAGGCTCGCCGCACAGCGCCGCCGCCTGCCGATGGTCAAGTTCACCAACGGGTACGCGTTCGACACACCCGACGGCACCAGGTCCTTGCTCGACCTGTTCGAAGGCAGGGGGCAACTGGTCGTCTACCAGTTCATGGACAACGGGCCGGACCGTTACTGCCCAGGCTGCACATGGTTCACGAACAACGTTCCTGCGGCCGGCCTGGTCGGGCTGGCCGAGCGCGGAGTCGCGTGGGCCACCGTGTCGAACATGCCGCTCGCCCAGATCGAGGCGTACAAGGAACGGATGGGCTGGACGGTGCCGTTCGTGTCGTCACACGGCACCGCGTTCGCGGACGACTGCGGCGTCGGTGGCGGCTTCATGCTCAGTGTTTTCCTCCGCGACGGCGAGGACATCTACCGGACCTACAACACCACCTCCCGCGGTGTTGACCGGCTCCTGTTCGCCCACAGCGTCCTCGACCTGACCCCGTACGGCCGGCAGGAGGACTGGGAGGACTCCCCACCCGGCTGGCCGCAGCGCCCCACGTACGGTTGACGCCAAACGCCGGCCGCGCGCTACCGGCCCTCGCGGCGGGCGCGGGCCCGGCGCTTGCCCTCATGCATCGCCTGGACGCGGGCGACCGGGATCGCGCGGCCCTCCTCGACCAGTTCGGCGCTCAGGCGCTGTGGCTCGGGCATGTGGGCGGCCCACGGGTCGTCGTCGCCGAGCAACCGCGGGGCCGTACGCAGGGTGAAGTCGCCCGGCGTGATCCGGTCGAGGTCGTCCCAACCCACCGGGAACGAGACCGGGACGCCCGGCCGCAGGCGCGGACTGTACGCCGCCACCACCGTGGCCCCACCGGCCCGGGTCGAGTCGAGGAACACCTTGCCGCCACGGTCCTCCCGGATGAACGCCGTCGTGGCGAGTGCCGGGTCGAGTCGTTCGGCCCGGGCCGCGATGGCCCGCGTGGCAGCGGCCGCCTCCTCGGTGCTCACCTGCTCGTCCAGCGGTACGAAGACGTGCAGCCCCTTCGCCCCGCTGGTCTTCACCGCGCCCACCAGGTCGAGGTCGGCCAGCGCTTGGCGGACCAGGCGCGCCGCGCCGACGACCTGTGCGAACGCGTCACCGTCCGGCGGGTCGAGGTCGAGGACGAGATGGGTCGGGTGGTGCAGCCCTTCGGCAAGGACCAGGGTCGGGTGGTATTCGACCGCCCGCTGGTTGGCGAACCACAGCAGCGTGCGCCGGTCGTTGCACAGTGCGTACGCCACCTCGCGTTGGGACGATTCCGCCCACAACTTGACCGTGCGTACCCACGACGGCGTGTACTTCGGGACGTTCTTCTGCATGAACGGCGCCTGGCCACGCAGGACGCGCACCACGGACAGCGGCCGGTCGGTCAGCACCCGGACGAGGCGGTCGCCGATGGTGTCCAGATAGTCCACCAGGTCCCGCTTCGTCGCGTTGTCGCCAGCGAGCAACGGCTGGTCGAGGTTGGTCAGCGAAACCCCGTCGCGCTCCTCACCGCCGCTCATCGCCGATCACCTTCCCAGTTTCCCTGCCCGCCAGCGATGAGTTCGGCCGGCTCGAACAGTCACCACTCACGTGCGGCGCCTTAGCTGCCTGGAACGAGGAGACCACATGACGGACGCACAAAGCCAGCCGAAGGTCGACACGCTGGACGGCCCACCGACCGGCACCACCGAGGGCCGGTGATTCTCGTGTGCCCACTGTGTATCGCGACCATCGGCGCCCTGGCCTCCGGCGCGGCGGTCTTCCTCAAGAAGGTCCGCGCCAGAACGGACAACGCACCAACCGGAAAGGACCCGTCGGCGGGAAATTTCTCGGCGAGGCCTGTCGATTGTGGTCCGGGCCGTTCGTCATGGTCCTGACGAGGCCGGACCGGCCCTGAACGATCGATCACCCGGAGGTGGGAGATGAGTCTTCCCGAGGTTGTGTCCCGCGAGGAGTGGCTGGCCGCACGCAGGGACCTGCTGGTGCGGGAGAAGCAGTCGACCCGCGAACGCGATGCGCTGAACGCCGACCGACGGCGGCTGCCGATGGTGCGAATCGACAAGGAGTACGTCTTCGAGGGGGAGACCGGCAAGGCCAGCCTGCCGGATCTGTTCGAGGACAACAGGCAGCTCATCATCTACCACGCGATGTTCGACCCGTCGTGGGAGAAGGCCTGCCCCGGCTGCACAGCGACCATGGACGAGTCCACCGACGGCCTGCTCGCCCACCTGAAGACACGTGACACCGCGTACGTGCGGGTTTCCCGTGCTCCCTATGGGAAGATCGCGGCGTTCCGGGCGGAGCGCGGGTGGACCTTCCCGTGGTATTCGTCGTACGGAAGCGACTTCAACTACGACTTCCACGTCACTCTCGACGCGGCGGTGACGCCGATCGAGTACAACTACCGGAGCCAGGCCGAACTCGTGGCGATCGACCCGGACTGGGCCGCGGAACGTTCGACCGAGATGCCCGGCTTCAGCTGCTTCCTGCGGGATGGCGACGCCATCTTCCACACGTACTCCACCTATGCGCGTGGCACCGAGGTGGCCAACGACAGCTACGCACTGCTCGACCTGACCGCGCTCGGCCGCCAGGAGGACTGGGAGGAGCCGGCGGGTCGCGCCGAGAACGCGCGTAAGGCCGACCCCACGTTTTCGTGACCGGGCGGTGCTGCTCTGCTTGACCGCGGCCGGGTCGCGGCGGACGCGCTGCGGCCGGGTCGCGGCGGACGCGCTGCGGCCGGGTCGCGGCGGACGCGCTGCGGCCGGGTCGCGGCGGACGCGCTGCGGCCGGGTCGCGGCGGACGCGCTGCGGCCGGGTCGCGGCGGAGGAAGAGGAGGAACGATGAAGTACCTGCTGTTGATCTGCAGCGAAACCGACCCGGCGGAGCTGGCCGAGAACGCTCCCGACGTCCAGGTCCGGGACGGCCAGTCGGTCGACGTCGGCGCTGGCCCCTGGGTCGAGGAGATGGACGGCCGGGGAGTCCGGCTGTTCGGCAGCCGGGTCCGGCCGCCTGCCGAGGCCACGACCGTACGCGTGCGGGACGGTGCCGTGCTGACCACCGACGGGCCGTACGCCGAGACCAAGGAATGGATGGCCGGCTTCGACGTCATCGAATGCGCCAACCTGGACGAGGCGATCGAGGTCGCCGCCAAGCACCCCGCAGCCCGGACCTCCATGATCGAGGTGCGCCAGTTCTGGACCGAATGAAACGCCCAACTCCGGTGGAGCTGAGCAGTTCCGAGCGGCCCACCCGCCGCCACGGTCTCCGTTCTGGGCGACTACGTGGCCGGCTTCACGACACCTGCCCGCTGTAGCCGAGTTGGGCGGAAACGCGGTCGGCGGCCGCGCGGGTCGCCTGACCCACCTCGCGCATGCGTACGGCGGTGAAACCCGCCTTCATTCCGGTCACGCTGATCCCCGCCACGCATGCGCCCGAATCATCACGGACGCCGCTGCCCACACAGAAGATGCCTTCGGCGTCCTCCTCGTCATCGACGGCGTACCCGAGTCGGCGGATCTCCTTCAGCTGCGCCAGCAGCGCCTCGCGGTCGGTGAGAGTGTGGGGAGTACGCGGGGGCAGTCCGCCCGCCGCGACGATGCGTTCGACCTCGGCGTCGGGGAGGTACGCCAGCATCGCCTTGCCGATCCCGGTGCAGTGCATCATCTCCCGTGCTCCCATGCGGAGATCGATGTGCACGTGGGCGGGTACGACGACGCGGTCGACGGAGACGGCGGAGTCGTTCTGGAGCACGGCGAGCCGGGCGGACAACCCCACGGTCTGCGTGAGCTCCCGCAGGACCGGCCGGGCAAGGTCGATGAGCGACAGTTGCTCGCGGGCGCGTTCGCCGAGCCGGGACAGGCCCATGCCGAGGCGGTAACGCCGGCTCTGACCTTCGCCATGGTCGGCCACGAGGCCGTGGGAGCGGAGAGTATGGAGGACTGAGAAGACGATGCTCTTCGACAGTCCGCACGCCTGCGCGATCTCGGTGACGCTCATCCCGTCGCTGGTGCCGTGCTCGGCGAGGACCTCGAGGACACCGATCGCGCGCACGACGCTGCGCACCGTGTAGCGGTCACCGTCGGCGCGCTGGGGCTGCGCTCGTGCCACCTCGGCGCCCCTCTTCCCTGAGTGATTGCGTACGACAGGTGATTCCGTACGACGACTCCTGAGTGATTCCGTACGACGATACGGGTCCGCCGGAGCCATTGACGGGCCGTCCGGAACGAGCATAGCCTGTTTTCCGAACGCCGTTCTGTTCTACCGAACGCAGATGCGCGGAGCAGCGAGCGCAGCCCGAACGCAGGAGGTGGCCCGGATGGCCGGGACCGCGGAGCCCGACCGTCAGTCCTCACGGGTCGCCGACCGCGCGCGTGCCGTGATCCCGGGCGGCGTCAACAGCGGCCAGCGGTGCGTGCCCGGCCTCGAGAACCTCGTGGTCGCCTCCACGTCGGGCGCGACGTTCACCGACACGACCGGGCGTACCTTCGTCGACTACCACGCGGCCTTCGGCCCGCCGCTGCTCGGCCACAATGATCCGGACGTCAACGCCGCGGTCACCTCCGCTCTTGGGCGCCTCGACCTGTGCGGCGTCGGCGTCACGGCCCAGGAGGTCGAGCTGGCCGAGACGGTGGCCGGTCTCGTTCCCTCGGTGGAGAAGCTGCTCCTCACGTCGACCGGCAGCGAGGCGACCTTCCACGCCCTGCGACTCGCGCGAGCGGTGACCGGACGCCGTTACGTCGTGAAGTTCCAGGGCTGCTACCACGGTTGGCACGACGCGGTCAGCCTCAACGTCATCTCGAGCGCCGATGCCGTGGGCCACAAGGACCCGATCTCCGCCGGCATCCTGCCCGAGGTGATCGAGGCCACGCTGGTAGCTGAGTTCAACGATGTCGACGGGCTGACCACGCTGTTCGACGCGCTCGGCCCGGACATCGCGGCAGTGATCCTCGAACCGATCCCGCACAATGTCGGTGCACTCCTGCCGGACCAGGCGTTCCTGCGGGCCTGCCGCGACCTGACCAGCCGGCACGGTGCCGTGCTCGTCTTCGACGAGGTCATCACCGGCTTCCGGCACGACCTCGGCGGCTACCAGGCGATCTCCGGAGTCACGCCCGACCTCACCACGTTGGGCAAGTCCATGGCCAACGGCCTTCCCGTGGCCGCGCTCGGCGGGCGCGCCGACCTCATGGACCAGCTCAGCTCACGTCCTGGTGCGCCGGTCTTCGCGGCTGGTACGTACAACGGACATCCGGCGATGGTCGCGGCGGCGACGGCGACGATCGCGAAGCTGCAGGACGAGCCGGTCCTCGCCCACGTCCACGCCCTCGGCGACAAGGTGCGCGCGGGGCTCCGCGAGGTCTGCGCCGATCTCGACATACCCGCAGTGGTCACCGGTTACGGCTCGGTCTTCCTCACCTACTTCATGGACACGCCACCCCGGACCTACCGCGATCTCCTTGCCAACGACACCGAGCTGTTCATCGGTTACCGGAACCACCTGCGCGACCATCTCATCTTCGAACTCCCGTTGAACCTCAAACGCAACCACCTGTCGTACGCCCACACCGAAAGCCACGTGGACCAGCTGATCGACGCCACCCGGCAGGCGTTGACTAAGGCCCTCACCAACCGACCGGCCGTGAGTGCGTCCGCCAGCACCATGGGCGGCATCGGTTCCACGACGTGACGCTGGAGCCCTTCCGAGGAGGCCAGCAGCTTCCCGAGGCGGGGACGTACGCCTGGAGACCGATCCGAACGCGCGAAGTGACCGACAGGTGGGAGCAGGAGCACCGATGGGCGACGACACGTGGGCACCACCCGGCTGGCAGGGAGAGGTCGGCGTCGGCCGGCGCGACATCACTCCGCCCACCGGCATCAGGGCGAAGAACTGGGGCGCCGCACTGACCGACGTCTCCACCGGCGCGCACCGCCCGCTCACCTTGACCGCCGTCGCCCTGCGGGCCGGCCCCGACGCCGAGCCGGTCGTGCTGATCACGGCCGACCTGTCGGTGTGGCGGCGCGCCGAGGACGAGTGGTACGTCCGCGGCGCGGTCCTGCAAGCCCATGCGCTGGACGCCACCAGGGTGATGCTGCACCTGGTCCACACCCACGCCAGTCCGGCGATTCACGCGTCCGAGGTGGACCAGCCAGGCGGTGCCGGCGTACCCGCCTATCTGGCCACGCTCCGCGATGCCGCGGTGGCGGCGACCGGCGAAGCGCTCGCCACCTGTGTTCCCGCCAGCATGACGGTAGCGACCGGACGCAGCAGCGTCGCCGCCATCCGCGACCTTCCCGCCGGCGATCGGTACGTCGTCGGGTTCAACCCGCGGGCGAGGGCCGACGACACCCTCATGGTCGCCCGGATCGCGGCGGCCGACGACGGCCGGGTGCTGGCCACGATCGTCAACTACGCCTGCCATCCCACGACCCTCGCGTGGGAGAACACCCTGGTCTCCGCCGACTATGTGGGCGGGCTGCGCGCGATCGTCGAGGACGGTACGGCCGGAGCGCCGTGCGTCTTCCTGCAGGGTGCGTCCGGTGACCTCGCCCCTCGCGAGCAGTACACCGGCGACACGAGCGTGGCGGACCGGCACGGGTTCGCGCTCGGCCACGCCGCCCTCGGCGCGTTGCAGACGATGCCCCCTCCCGCCCACGGGCTGGCGCTGGAGCGGATCGTCGAGTCCGGCGCGCCGCTCGCCGTCTGGCGGCCGCGCGCAGCCACCTGGCCGACGGGCGTCGTCGCCGACCGGACCGAGCTGTCGGTCCCCGTCAAACCCCTTCCCACGTTCGAAGAACTCGAACGCCGGTGGGCCGGCATCGACGCCCACGCCCGGACCGAACGCATCCGCCGGGCGATGGACCAGCGGGACAACCTCCCCACCGGTACGACGACCATCCAGCCGGTCTGGACGTGGCGGCTCGGCGACGTCGTGATGGTCGCGCAGCCGGGCGAGGCGTACTCCGTCTTCCAGCGCACGTTGCGGGAGCAGGTGCCCGAGGCGGCGGTCTTCGTCCTCAACCTCACCAACGGCCACAGCCTCGGTTACCTGCCGCCGCTGGATGCGTACGACCACGACATCTACCAGGTGTGGCAGACCGCCTACGGCGCCGGCACCCTCGAGCAGGTGACGAGCCACGCGGTGTCCCGCGCGAAGGAGTTGGTCTCGACCAGGTGACGGGCGGCGCGTGGACGCCGACCGCCGGACCAGTGCAGGTGTCGGACCGCCGTGCGCGGGTAACCCTGCGGTTGCAGGCGTCGGAACGAAAAGGGAGGAACCGTGGCCGAGACAGTCGGCGACTTCGTCCTCGGACGGCTCCGCGACTGGGGTGTCGAGCACGTGTTCGCCTACCCGGGCGACGGTATCAACGGCCTGGTCGCAGCGTTCGGTGAGGCGGACAACCAGCCACGCTTCATCCAGTCCCGCCACGAGGAGATGTCAGCTTTCCAGGCAGTCGGCTACGCGAAGTTCTCCGGCAGGGTCGGTGTCTGCATGGCGACCAGTGGGCCGGGAGCGATCCACCTGCTCAACGGTCTCTACGACGCCAAGCTCGACCATGTGCCGGTCGTCGCCATCGTCGGGCAGACCGCGCGCAGTGCGATGGGCGGAAGCTACCAGCAGGAGGTCGACCTGCAGGCGTTGTTCAAGGACGTCGCCAGTGACTACCTGGTCGAGGTCAACGTCGCCGAGCAGTTGCCCAACGCGCTCGACCGCGCGATCCGGACTGCCCAGGCCCGAAGGGCACCGACCGCGCTGATCATCCCGAACGACCTGCAGGAGGAGGAGTACTCCGCGCCCCAGCACGCGTTCAAGCACGTGCCGTCGAGTCCACCTGGGCCGGTCGACTCGCTGGTGACGCCACCGGACCGCGAGGTCGCCCGCGCCGCGGAGGTCCTCAACGCGGGTTCGAAGGTCGCCATGCTGATCGGCCAGGGCGCCCGTGGCGCCGTCGAGGAGGTCATGCGGGTCGCCGACATCACCGGCGCGGGAGTCGCGAAAGCCCTTCTGGGCAAGGACGTCCTGCCTGACGACCTGCCGTACGTGACGGGAGCCATCGGCCTGCTCGGCACCCGGCCGAGCTACGAACTCATGCGCGACTGCGACACGCTGCTGATCGTCGGCTCCAGCTTCCCGTACTCACAGTTCCTGCCGGAGTTCGACACCGCACGTGCGGTCCAGGTCGACCTCGACCCCAGCCTGATCGGGATGCGGTATCCGACCGAGGTCAACCTGGTCGGCGACGCCCATGCCGCGCTCGCCGCGCTGATCCCCCGACTGGAACGCAAGACCGACCGGTCCTGGCGGGAAGCGGTCGAGCGCAACGTGACCTCCTGGTGGGAAACCGTCGAGAAGCAGGCCATGCTCGACGCGCGCCCGGTGAACCCGATGCGGATCGTCTGGGAGCTGTCGCAGCGGATCCCCGACAACGCGATCGTCACCGCCGACTCCGGGTCGGCCGCCAACTGGTACGCCCGCGACCTGAAGATGCGTGGCCGGATGCGCGGGTCCCTGTCCGGCACGCTGGCCTCGATGGGGCCCGGTGTGCCGTACGCGATCGGAGCGAAGTTCGCCTGCCCCGACCGGCCGGTCGTCGCCCTGGTCGGTGACGGCGCGATGCAGATGAACGGCCTCGCCGAGCTGATCACCCTGGCGAAGTACTACGAACTCTGGGCCGACCCGCGCTGTGTCATCTGCGTCTTGCACAACAACGACCTCAACCAGGTCACCTGGGAGCTGCGGGCCATGGGCGGCGCGCCGAAGTTCGAGGAGTCGCAGACGATTCCCGACATCTCCTACGCCGACATCGCCCGCGGCTTCGGACTGGAGGCGGTGACCGTCGACTCACCGGACGACCTCGGCGCGGCATGGGAACGCTGCCTGCGGGCGGACCGGCCCGCCCTCCTGGACGTCCACTGTGATCCCGAGGTGCCGCCCATCCCGCCGCACGCGACCTGGGACCAGATCAAGGCGACCACCCAGTCGGTGTTGAAGGGCGACCCGGCGGCCTGGCACCTGATCGTGCAGGGAGCGAAGACGAAGCTCCAGGAGCTCACACCCGGGGGGCCATGAATCCCGAGCACCGTCCTGTGTCAGGAGACCGGGTCGAAAACGCGTCGCGCGTCCTGGCGCCGGCGATCTAGCCTGCGGATGTGACCGACCCGGACATGGCCGTGTTCGCCGGCGTGCGTTGGGCGGACCTGAACCATCGCGACTCTCGCGTACGGCTGGAGGCGCACGGCTGGACGCTGTGTGGAGAGGGCGACTGGGCGCTCGCGTTCCGTTCGCCCGGTGGCGGGCTGGCGGCACGGGTCAGTGCGTTCGAACCGTCGTACGCCTGGTTCGTCGAGCTCTGCCGCCGGATGGAGGGAAATCCGTACTTTCCCCGGATCGATCTCGTCTCCGAGCTCGAAGGCGGCGGCCACCTCGCGATCCTCGAGTTCCTCACCCAGGTCAGCGCGGATGAGGAGGCCGCGTTCCTCGCGCGCTGGAAGAGCGACGCCGACCCGGACCCTGATCTGCGGGCCGCCCGCGCGGCCACGGAGGAGCTGAACAAGCACTGCCAGGAGAACGTGCGGTTCTGGATGGGCATCGACATCGGCGACCACGTGATGCGGGCCGCCGACGGTCACCTCAAGTTGATCGACCTCCTGGGGGTGGGGGGTGGGCCGATGCTCGACCAGATGGAGGCGGACATGGGCGAGTTCCTCCGCGTCATCCCGCGAGAACGGTGCAGGTACATGCTCGAGATCCCGCACTTCTCCCGCGACTACGCCGCCGATGACCGGGCGCGGGTCGAAGCCGCCTTCGCGCGCGTCGACGTTCAGCGTCCGTAGCTGGCGAGGAGGTCGAGCAGCTCGCGCTCGCGGTCCGGGGCCAGGCCGGCGGAGCGGGTACGGTCCAGGCCCTGCGTACGCTCCCAGGCGAGCAGGTCGGTGAGGAGTTCCGCGCGGGGGCGATGCCGCAGGCCGGCCGCCACCGCCGCGGACCCGTCGCGAGCCGCGAATCCCTCCCAGCCCGGCTCCCGGATCCACATCGGCAGCGACACCGACCCACTCCACTCCTGCACGCCGTGCTCGGCGAGCCACGCCGGCTCGGCAGGAACGACCTTGCCGGTGTGCCCGCCGACCGCGCGGCACAGCTCGATCCATTCGTCGAACGTCACTGTCGGTCCGACCGCGTTGAAGACCCCGGCGGTCCCGGCGGACGCAGCACCCAGCAGCCAGTCGACCAGGTCCCGAATGTCGACCACCTGCGTCGGCGCGTCCGGCGTGGCGGGCACCAGCAGCGGGGTGTGGGGATCGCGTGCGCTCCGCGCCACCCAGTAGCCGGAGCGGTCGGTGTGGTCTCCCGGTCCGCCGATCAGTCCGGCTCGGGCGATCAGCAGCCGGTCGTCGAGGGCGTTGGCCGACGCCTGCTCGCAGGCCGCCTTCGCCTCGCCGTAGAGCGCGCGGTCGACCTCGTCCCGGTCGGTCGGGGCGAGAGTCTCCTCGCTCTCGTCGGCGCCGCGCGTCGCGTGGGAGCCGTAGACGTTGCCCGACGAGACGTAGGTCCAGTGCCGCGCCCGGTCCGCGAGTGCCGCCAGCGCGCTTCGTACCATGCCCGGCTGCCACGACACCTCGACCACGGCGTCCCAGTCTCGGCCGGCCACGGCGTCGTAGGCCCCTGGATGCCGCCGGTCGGCGGCGACCAGGTCCGCGCCCGCGGCAACCTCACCGCTCGTGCCGCGCGCCAGACACGTCACGGAGTGTCCCTGGTCGAGTGCCTGTCGCGCGACTTGCCGGCCGAGCCATGCGGTGCCGCCGAGGATCAGGATCTGCATGGCGTCCAGCCAATCCTGGTGGACGGCAGCCTGCCTAGTGGATTCGCTCAGAGCGGATCACCGGGGCCTTCCTGGCCGTCGGCGATGCCCTCTTCGTACGCCCGCAGCGTGTGGACGAACAGCCGGCGCTCGGCGGGGCTGAGTGGCTCGAGGGCGTTTCGCCAGGCGGTGGCGCCACGGGCGAGCCAGCCGTCGATCGCCGGTCGGTGCGCGTCGGCGATGCTCACGATCCGGCGCCGCCGGTCGTCGTCGTCCTCGTGCCGTTCGAGGATCCCCTGGCGGCTCAGCTCACCGACCATGAGGCTCACCGTCGCCGGCGCGACCTCCAGCCTGGTGGCGAGGTCGTTGACGGTCATGGGCCCGTCGAAGAGCAGGTAGGACAACAACGACAGATGGCGTGGCGCCAGGGAGAACCCCCGCAGCTCGTCGGGGATCCGAGCGCGCTTCGCGCGCCCGACGATCCGCGGCAGGAGCAGGATCAGCGCGCGGACAGCGTCGTCGACACCCAGCCCTGGGTCGGCAGCGACTCTCCGTTTCCGGGTTGACACCCCACCAGCCTCCATTTACCTTCGGTCTAAGAGTAGTTTTGCTATCAAAGCCAATTGACTCTGTGTCGACAGCAATCCTGACGAGGAGTATCCCAGTGCCCGACGACCGACCTCCAGCGCACGACTCCCTCCAGCAGCAGGTGATCGACGAGTTCCGCTCCCGAGGAGGAGTAGTGGGCGGCCGCTTCGAAGGCACCTCACTCCTCCTGCTCACGACGGGGGGTGCGCGGACGGGCAGGCCACACACCACGCCGGCCACCTATGCCCGCGACGGCGACCGGCTCGTGATCTTCGCCTCCAACGCGGGCGGGCCGAGGAACCCCGACTGGTACCACAACCTGCTCGCCGACCCGAATGTCGTCGTCGAGATCGGCGAGCAGGGCGAGGTGCGCACCCACCTGGTCCTGGCGGAGCCGCTCCACGGCGAGGAACGCGACCGGCTCTACGCGCTGCAGGCACAACGGGTCCCCGCGTACGCCGAGTACCAGGCGATGACGTCGCGCAGGATCCCCGTCGTCGCCCTCCGCCCGGTGGACCTGACCGGCGGCGCGGACCGCGTGACGGCGATCGGCGCGCAGCTGACCCAGGTCCACCAGGAGCTACGACGTGCACTCGACGACCTCCGCTCCCGAGCGGACGACCTGGTGGCCGGCCGCCAGGCTCCGGCCGACGGGGCGCACGACGGGCACAGCCTGGACGGCGTGCTGCTGGAGCACTGCCTGAGCTTCTGTGCCGCCCTCCACATGCACCACCTCCGCGAGGACGGCGGGTTCACCGCCTTCGAGACGGAGGTGCCCGGCGTCGCGCCCCTGGTCGACCGGCTGCGCCGGGAGCATCGGGTGGTGGGGCAGACCCTGACGCGGCTGCGGGAGCTGGTGGCACGGCTTGGTTCCACTCCGGGCGCGGCGGACGCCGTCACCATGCGGGCCGAGCTCGAGCAGCTCGCCGTGAACCTGGAGGAACACTTCCGCTACGAGGAGGAGAGCCTGATCCCGGCGCTGGCGGCGGCCGTGCGGGCGTAGGCAGCAGTCGGCTCGGCAGGAGATCGCACGGTATGTGACATAGTACTGCCGTGCCTCCCGGGTTCCCGCGTACGCCCGTCGACGTGGTCGTCGTCGGGGCCGGCGTGGTCGGTGCGGCCTGTGCCTACTACTCCGCGCGGGCAGGGCTCGCCGTCGCGGTGGTCGACGCCGCCGGGATCGCGGGTGGTACGACGGGCGCCGGTGAAGGCAACCTGCTCGTCTCGGACAAGGAACCCGGTCCGGAGCTCGCGCTGGCCCTGCGTTCGCTCGCGTTGTGGCGCGAGCTGGACGGCGACCTCGGGTGCGACACCGGGTTCGAGTACGAACGCAAGGGCGGCGTCGTCGTCGCGGAGTCCGCCGAGGCCCACGCCGGGCTGGAGGCGTTCGCGGCCAGCCAGCGCGCCGCCGGCATCACCGCCGAACCTGTGCGCGACGCCGAACTCGCCGACCTCGAACCTCGGCTCGCGCCAGGCCTGCCCGGCGGCATCCACTACCCGCAGGACGCGCAGGTCCAGCCGATGCTCGCGGCGGCGGCGCTGCTGCGCGCGGCCCGGGCGCACGGCGCCACGGTCCACCCGCACACCCGGGTCACCGCCCTGGAGCGGGACCGGCACGGGCGGGTGACCGGAGTCGTCACGACCGGCGGCACCCTGGCCGCCGGAGCCGTCGTCAATGCCGCCGGCACCTGGGGCGGCGAGGTCGCCGTGCTGGCGGGTGTCGAGGTGCCGATCCTGCCCCGGCGTGGGTTCATCCTCGTCACCGAGCCACTGCCGCCGATGGTGCGGCACAAGGTCTACAGCGCGGAGTACGTCGCGAACGTCGCGAGCAGCTCCCCCGACCTCGAGACGTCGGCCGTCGTCGAGGGCACGGCCTCGGGCACGATCCTCATCGGCGCGAGCCGCGAGCGGGTGGGCTTCGACCGCACCCTGTCGCTGCGCGTCCTGCACCGGCTCGCGGCCCAGGCGGTGCGGTTGTTCCCGTTCCTGGCCGGGGTGTCCGCGATCCGTGCGTACCGTGGATTCCGTCCGTACGCGCCAGACCACCTGCCGGTGATCGGCCACGACCCTCGCGCGCCCGGGCTGTTCCACGCGTGCGGGCACGAGGGTGCGGGCGTCGGCCTCGCACCGGTCACGGGGTCCGTCGTTGCCGCGCTTCTCACCGGCCAGGACCCAGGTCTGGATGTGCGGCCCTTCCGACCGGAGCGGTTCGACTCGACGGCGGTGCCGGCATGAGCCGAGAGCCGGCCGAGATCGTCGTCGACGGGCGGCGGGTCGCTGTACGTCCGGGGCAGTCCGTCGCGGGCGCCCTGCTCGCCGCCGGGATCCGATCCTGGCGGACGACGAGAACCGGCAAGCAGCGTGGGTTGTTCTGCGGCATCGGCGTCTGCTTCGACTGTCTCGTGACCGTCAACGGCCGCCGGTCGGTGCGCGCCTGCGTGGCCGAAGCACGGCCTGGCGACGTGGTGAGCACCGGGTCGGAGCCAGATGACTGAGGAGGCGTACGACGTCGCGGTCGTCGGTGCGGGTCCGGCCGGGCTCACCTCGGCGACGACCATGACGAGGCACGGCCTCCGGGTTGTCCTGCTGGATGCGGGCGGACGGCCGGGTGGGCAGTTCTTCCGGCACCGCGACGACGCGGCCGCCGACGCCTACGGTCCCGGCTTCCGCGCGCTCCGCTCCACTCTCGCCGGACAGGTCGCCGCCGGCCGGCTCACCTACCGACCACGACACCAGGTCTGGACGGTCGAACGCGCGGGCCGCCGGTTCACCGTTCACGCCCTCGACGAGTCCGGCGACGGTGAACCACGGCCGTGGCGGGCGGAGGCCGACACGCTCGTCGTGGCGACGGGTGCGTACGACCGGCAACTTCCGTTCCCTGGTTGGGATCTGCCCGGCGTCGTGGCAGCGGGTGGGGCGCAGGCGCTCCTGAAGGGCAGCGGCGTCCTCGTCGGGCAACGGGTGGTCGTCGCCGGGAGCGGTCCGTTCCTGCTGCCCGTCGCGGCCGGGCTCGCGGAGAGTGGTGCGCGGGTCGTCGGGGTGTACGAAGCAAGCCGGGCGCGCGGCTATCTCGAGCATGTGCGCGCGGTCGCGAGGCACCCGGCGCGGCTCGCGGAAGCCGCGTCGTACGCCGCGAGACTCGCCCGGCACCGGGTGCCCTACCGCACCGGCCACGCGATCGTCTCGGCGAACGGCGACGCCTCCCTCACCGGTGTCACCGTCGCTCGGCTCGACGCGCAGCGCCGGCCGATCCGCGGCACGGAGTCGGCGGTCCCCTGCGACGCTCTGGCGGTCGGGTTCGGGTTCACCCCGCACGTCGACCTGCTCGTCGAGCTTGGCTGCGAGCTGTCCGCCGACCACGGAGGAGGGTCACCTGTCGTGGCGGTGGACCTCGACCAACGGACCACGGTCGAGGGCGCCTACTCCGCCGGGGAGACGACCGGCATCGGCGGAGCCGCGCTGGCACAGGTCGAGGGCGAGCTGGCCGGCCTGGCCGTCGCCGCCGCGCACCGGATCGCGGTCGACGAGCGCCAGGTGCGGCGGCTTCGGACTCGCAGGGCCCGACTGCGGGCGTTCGCCGGCGTCCTCCACCAGGTGCATGCGCCACCGGACGGCTGGACTGCCGGACTCCCCGACGACACGCTGGTCTGCCGCTGCGAGGAGGTCTCCGCCGGTACGGTCCGCCGGGCCGTCCGCGACCTCGGCGCGACGGATCCGCGGTCGGTGAAGCTCCTCACCCGTACCGGCATGGGCTGGTGCCAGGGCCGGATCTGCACCGCCGCCACCGTGGAGTTGACGGCCGCGCTGACGAGCCGGCCGGTGGCGGTCGAGGACACGATCGCTCTGGCACGCCGCCCCTTCGCGCACCCCGTCCCGCTCGGCGTCCTCGCCGACCTTGACGTCTCCGACCCCGACGCTGACCCGCCCCCGCCCCCGACCTCGAGCCCGAGCAGACGTAGCGGAGAAGGAGAACGATGATGACGACGACCCGCAAGCCCTGGCACGGTGTGATGGTCGCGACCGCACTGCCGTACCACGACGACCTCACGGTCGACCATGACAGGTTCGCCGATCATGTGCGGTGGCTCGTCGACCACGGCTGCGCCGGCGTGATGCCCAACGGCTCGCTCGGCGAGTACCAGTCATTGACCGATGACGAGCGCTCCCGCGTCCTGCGTACCGCCCTTGCCGCCGTTCCCGACCATGGTTCCGTCGTGCCCGGCGTCTCGGCCTACAGCGCCCTCACCGCTCGCCACTGGGCCGAGGACGCGGCCGAGGCCGGCGCGGAGGCCGTGCTGCTCCTCCCCCCGAACGCCTACCGCGCCGACGACCGCATCGTCCTCGCGCACTACGCCGAGGTCGCGAAGGCGGGCCTGCCGATCGTCGCGTACAACAATCCCCACGACACCCGCGTCGACCTCACTCCGGAACTGCTCGCGCGGCTACACGGGGAGGGGTTGATCGCGGCGGTGAAGGAGTTCAGCGGCGACGTCCGGCGGATCTACCAGATCCGCGAGCTGGCACCCGACCTCGACGTCCTCATCGGTGCGGACGACGTGGCACTGGAGCTGGGAGTCGCCGGTGCGGTCGGGTGGGTGGCGGGTTATCCGAACGCGTTGCCCGAGGTGTGCGTACGGCTCTATGACGCGGCTGTCGCCGGCGACCTCGCCTCCGCGCTTCCGCTCTACCGGCTGCTGCATCCCTTGCTGCGTTGGGACTCCAAGACCCAGTTCGTGCAGGCGATCAAGTTGTCGATGGACATCGCCGGACGTCACGGCGGACCCTGCCGCCCGCCCCGGTTGCCTTTGTCGCCGGAGCAGGACGCGGCCGTACGCAAGGCAACCGAGACCGTGCTCGCCGCTCTCCATACCAGCGCCGCCGCGGAAGTGCCGGCGCGATGAGGACGCGAAACGTCTTCCACGCCGTCGATTCCCACACCGAGGGCATGCCCACCCGCGTCATCACCGGCGGCATCGGCGTGATTCCGGGCACGACGATGGCCGAACGCCGGCAGCACTTCGTTGCTCATCTCGACCATCTGCGTACCCTCCTGATGTACGAACCGCGCGGCCACAGCGCCATGAGCGGTGCGATCCTGCAACCGCCGACGAGGCCGGACGCCGACTACGGCGTTCTGTTCATCGAGGTCTCCGGCTGCCTTCCCATGTGCGGGCACGGGACGATGGGCGTCGCCACGGTGTTGGTCGAGACCGGCATGGTCACCGTGACCGAACCCGTGACGCAGGTGCGCCTTGACACCCCCGCCGGACTCGTCGTCGCCGACGTCGAGGTTTCCGACGGGGTGGCGCGACGGGTGACGCTGCAGAATGTTCCGGCATACGTCCACGCCCTCGACCAGACGGTGGCCGTGCGGGGCGTCGGTGACGTCGGTTACGACCTCGCGTACGGCGGGAACTTCTATGCCATCGTGCCGATCGAGTCCGTCGGCCTGCCGTTCGACCGCACGGAGAAGCAAGCGATCCTTGACACCGGTCTCGCGATCATGGCGGCCATCAACGACACCGCACCGCCGCGACATGTGGAGGATCCGGGAATCCATGGCTGCCACCATGTCTATTTCACCGCGCCCGGATCCGATGCAAAGCACTCCCGGCATGCGATGGCGATCCACCCTGGATGGTTCGACCGTTCGCCCTGCGGTACCGGCACGTCCGCGCGGATGGCCCAGCTGCATGCCCGCGGTGCTCTGGGCGTGGACCAGGACTTCGTCAACGAGTCGTTCATCGGAACGAGTTTCGTCGGGCGGCTGATCGGCGAGACGACGGTCGGAGGGCGTCCGGCCGTCGTCCCGACGGTGAGCGGACGGGCCTGGCTCACCGGGACCGCGCAGTACTTCCTCGACCCCGAAGACCCCTTCCCACAAGGCTTCCTCCTGTGAGCGGGGCGAGCCCAGGCGTGAGCAGAGTGGAGCCCGAGGTGACCGCTGTGGTGAAGTCGGCGGATGCCGACGGGCTCGACCTTCCGCCCCTGCGAGGCTACCGGTCGCTGCGGGAGGAGGTGGCGAATGCGTTGCGGGCCGCACTCGTCGCCGGTCAGATGCGTCCTGGCACGGTCTATTCGGCACCGGCGCTCGCGGCGCGATTCGACGTCTCCGCCACCCCCGTCCGCGAAGCCATGCTTGACCTCGCCAAGGAAGGTCTCGTGGAAGTCGTTCGCAACAAGGGCTTCCGCGTCACCGTACTCTCCGACGCCGACCTGGACGAGATCACCGAGCTGCGCGAGCTGATCGAGGTCCCGACCGTGGTGAAACTTGTGCCGCACGTGGACTCCGAGGCGTTCGTACGCCTTCGGCCGCTCGCCCAGCAGATCGTCGACGCCGCTCGCGAGGGCGATGTGATCGGCTATGTCGAGGCGGACCGGAGATTCCATCTCGACCTGCTCGCCCTTGCCGACAACACCCGCCTCGTCGAAACCGTCAGCGACCTGCGGAAGCGGTCCCGGCTCTACGGCCTGACCCAGCTGAAGGCGGAACGGCTTTTGGCGTCCGCGGAGGAGCATCTGAAGTTGCTGGACCTGCTCGAGGCGGGAGACGCCGAAGCGGTGGGGTTCTTGATGCGACAGCACCTTCGCCATGTCCGCGGCAGCTGGGCTGGCCGACCGGAATCCGTGCGTACGTGAGGCCTTGCGCCACACCGATTGCCCGACATCACCACCGGTGGTGACAGGTCTCGTCCGAGTCTCCTGAGTACGAAGGGATCGGTCACATCCTCCACCGGCTGCCACGTGCCGGACAGATCCAATTCGGCGCACGTGGTTTCTTTCGACAGAAGGAAGATCCGTGCGCCAGAGTCGTCGATTGCCACGAGGCGTGAGCCGACGCGGCGCCGAGACTCCTTGCCGGCAAGGGTTTCCCCATTGATCTTGCCGGCACTATTGGGTAGAATCGCTGGTATGTTCGACCACGGGGGTGTGAACTTCTCGGTGCTGGCGTCGGCTGCGCCGGGCCCTGAGCTTGCCGCCGCGTTGGCGCGGGTTGACATGGCTTCGGTGAATGGTCATGTCCGTGTCGTGGTGATGGCCGCCTGGGAGCGGCAGGTGTCGTGGTCGAACGCGCAGCTGTATGAGGCGATGGCGTATGTGGCGCGGTCGCCGGCGTGCGAGCCGGATTCGTCACCTGAGTTGTGGAAGTCGTTTGGTGAGTTCGCGGCCGCTGAGGTGGGTGCGGCGCTGTGTCTGTCGCCCGGGTCTGCTGATCGGGAGTTGTCGTTCGCGTACGAACTCACTGAGCGGCTGCCCGCCACTCGCGCCGCACTTGCCGCGGGCACGGTCAATCTGGGGAAGGCGCGGACCATCGTCGAGGAGACGTGTTGTCTGACTCCTGAGCTGGCGCGACAGGCGGAAGAGTTCATCCTCGCCGCCGACGCGGCGTCCGGGATCGGCTTGACACAGGCGCAGTTGGTGCGCAGGTTGCGTCGGAAGGTACTCGAGCTCGATCCCGAGGGTGCTGAAGAACGTCGTAGGGAAGCGCAGCAGGGCAGACGGGTCGGGTTCGGCGCGAACCCCGACGGCACCGGCAGTATCACGGGTCAGGATCTGCCGTTGGCGGGGACCGCGGCGGCGAGGGTGTTCATCAAGACCCACGCCAGACGGATCAAACGAGCCGGAGACGTCAGGACGTTGGCGCAGATCGAGGCGGACGTGTTCCTCGACCTGCTCCGCGGCCGAGGACCCACCACCAACCCCGACCCGGCACCGGCGAACCGTGAACCCGCGTCAGCCGCCGCCCCTGGTCCGGCGTCTGCCGGCGACCGTGGTCCGGCAACGGACAATGCCGACGCTGGTTGGTCGCCCGCCGACCGTGATCCTGCGTCTGCCAACGCTGGCCCGGCGCCCGGCAACCCCGACCCCGCAGCCGACCCCGCGTCCGACCGCGCGTTCGGCGACGTGGGTGTCGATGAGGTGGATGCCTGGGATGCTCCGGGTGATGGTGGCGCGTGCGCCGAGACAGGTGACGAGCGGCTGGTCGCGAAGGTCGAACTCGTTGCCGAGCTGGAAACCTGGCTCCGGCTGGGCTCCCGCGCAGGCGAACTCGCCGGCCTCGGCGCCATCACCCCGGCGGTGATCGACGACATCAAGAACGCCGCAGCTGGCGGATTCGAATACTGCCGCACCGTCACCATCGACGGCAAAGTCGTCTACCACCAAGCCTCCAGCCGCCGCTACAAACCCACCGCTGCCCAACGCCGGTTCATCGAAGCGATGCACCGCACCTGCGCACAACCCGGCTGTTCCAGACCAGCCACCCTGTGCGACCTGGACCATACGGTCGAACACCGATTGAGCGGACCCTCCTGCGCCTGCAACCTCGCACCACTCTGCCGACGCCACCACCGCGCGAAACACCAAGCCGGCTGGTACTGGACCCAGAACCGACCAGGCCACCTCACCACCCAAAGCCCCCTCGGCCACACCTACACCGTCCGACCCGAACCCCCACCCGGTGCTTAGCCGCCGCAGACGAGCCCGCCGCGCGATACGGACCCATACGGACTGCTGTCAGCCGAAGGGTGGCGGCACGTTGGTCCTCGCGGGATCCCACCATCTCGTTCGGAAGTACACCGCAGCCCACCGGGGCGGAGGCAAGGTCCACTCGCGGACCATGAAGGACACGCTCGGCGCCGTCCATCCTTTGGCTCGACGAGTTGTGGCACAAGAAGGCCGAAGCCGACCGGAGGCGCAGGTTCCTCCACGAAGGCGCGGTCGTCGACGGCGTCCCACTCCGGGTCGTCGAACTGATCAGGGAGCCCGGGGAGGCGTACCTCATGAATTCCCTGCTGCTCCACGCACCCGCACCGAACGCCCTGCCCACACCGCGGACGATGCTCATCCAGGTGATCGGCCGGACGGAGGCGGCTGGCTGACGCGCCGCCCGCGACGCGTGCGGACGCTTCCACCTCCACGGTGGCCCGTGGCACGATGCTGAGACGACAGCACCGGGAGGTCGCGAGATGCGTTTCACGTACGCCGCCGAGAGTCACGTCGGCCATGTTCGTGACATCAACGAGGACTCGGGGTTCGCCGGACCGCACCTGCTCCTCGTCGCCGACGGCGTGGGCGGTGCCCCCGCGGGTGAGGTGGCGTCGGCGAGCGTGGCGTTCGTGATGAGTGCGATCTCCCTGACGCCGAGAGGATCGCTGCGGGCGGCGCCGTCGGACCTGCTCGCTGTGCTGCGCGAGTCGGTCCAGTACGCGTTCTGGCAGCTGCGCGAGGGGGTGGCGACAGATCCGGAACGTGCCGGCATGGCGACCACCCTCACCGCAATCCTCACCGATGGCGAACGGTTCGGCCTGGCCCACATCGGAAACTCCCGGGCGTCCCTCCTGCGTCGCGGGCAGCTCAGCCAGCTCACCACCGATCACACCTTCGTGCAGTTCCTCGTCGACGAAGGAAGGATCACGCCGGAGCAGGTACGCGACCACCCCTTCCAGTCGGTCATCACACGATCCGTCAGCGCCACGGACGAGCACGAGCCGGATCTCGCCCTTCTCGACCTCCAGGCGGGCGATCGCGTCCTGCTGTGCAGTGACGGGCTCACCGATCTCGTTTCCGACAACGACATCGGCTCCTGTCTCACGAGAACACCGCGCACGGGCGCGGTGCAAGGTCTCATCCGGTCCGCACTCGAGGCCGGCGGACGCGACAACGTTACCTGCGTGGTGGGCGACGTCGACTCCCGCCCACTCCTGCCGTGGACCCGGCGCTGTTACTACTGCCGGATGGTGGGAGCCCTGCCCCAGTTGGGAAATCTCATCGACCCGGCGGTCCCGCGCGCCGCGTGATCCTCAACCCGTCAACTGCGTCTGAGCGCGCGTTTGTGGAACACACCGGCCTTGACGATGGCCGACAGCTTGTCGAGATCCTGCAGGACGGTGATGTCGGCGAGCGGGTCACCGTCGACGACGAGGAGATCAGCCCGCTTGCCCGGCTCGATGGTGCCCACCTCGGCGGAGATGCCCAGCAGCTCGGCGTTGGTCCGTGTGGTCGCCACCAACGTCTCCGCAGCACCGAGCACCTTGGCCTTGATCGCCAACTCCCGCGTCTTGTGCACCGCGAGCGGCCCCAGCAGATCCGAGCCGGACGCGATCCGCACGCCGGCGTCGTGGGCGCGCTGAAGGCCGTCGAGCCCGGCCCCGAGCACGTCGTCGAGCTTGGCGAGCTTCTCCGGCGCGAAACCGAGCGCGCGGCCGTGCTCGTGCAGTTTTTCGTACGCCACGAACGTCGGCACGAGGAACGTGCCCCGCTCGGCCATCAACGCAGCGGTCGGCTCGTCGAGGAAGTTGCCGTGCTCGATCGAGCGGACGCCGGCCTCGACGGCGACCCGGATCGCTTCGGCCGAGTAGGCGTGAGCGAGGACGTACGTCCCCGCGTGCGCCGCCTCCTCGACGGCCGCGGCAAGTTCGGCATCCGTGTACTGCAGGCTCTCGAGCTTGTCCGTCGGCGACGCCACCCCACCGCTCGCCATCACCTTGATCGCGTCGGCACCGCGACGCAGCTGCTCCCGCACGGCCCGGCGGACGCCGTCCACGCCGTCGGCGATGTTGTCGACCATGCCGAGGTGCGCGCCACACAGGCAGCCCACGCTGTCCTGCGCGCGCGACCGGCTGTCCCCGTGCCCGCCGGTCTGCGACAGCGGCCGCCCGCTCACGAACATCCGCGGCCCGGAAATCAGGCCGCGGTCGACGGCCTCCTTCATCCCCCAGTCGGCGCCACCCGCGTCCCGGACGGTCGTGTAGCCCTGGTCGAGCGTCTGCCCGATCACCCGCCCGATCGCGTACGCCAACAGGCTGGTCGGATAGTCCCGTTGCTCCCGCCCGACCTCGACGTCCAACGAGCAGACATGAACGTGCGCGTCGATCAGCCCGGGCATCAGCGTGCGGCCACGGCAGTCGACCGTGTCGTCCGCGCGCACCCTGGAGACGCCCGCCACGACGTCCTTGATCACGCCGTCCTCGACCACCACGGTCGCGTCGTCGAGCGGGTCGGCCCCGGTGCACGGCAGCACCCGCGCATGGCGGAACGCCAGAACCCCTGTGCGCGTCGCCTCGGTTTCCACCCGCCCCATGGTGCCTCATCCGCCGTCGCGGCTCCTACGATGCCTCGCCTTCGCGAATGAAGTACTGCGCCATGGTGGTCGGGCCGGGCGTCTGCCAGGGCCAGTCGTCGATCATCGGATTCTGAACGTTGTGAAGGCGATTGCTGACCACGCCGTAGTTGCCCTTCGGCAGGCTGATCCCGATGTACCAGAACTGTTCCTGGGCGATCGCGATGATGCGCTTCATCAGGTCGGTTTGTTCTTCGCCGTTGGCCGTGCTCTTGAGCTGTTCGTAGAGCGACATCTGCTCGCGGGCCGCGGGCGGCGGTTCCTCGAACGGCCCGACGGCGTCCTTCGGGATCGGGCCGCGAAGCCCGCCGGCGTCGTACCAGTTTGACCACGGGATCGCCGTGATCGCGAGCGGCACCATGAAGTCGTGCTGGTAGACCGGGTCGAGGCCGCCGCCGGAGCCGAAGACGCAGGCATCGTGGAAGTTCGCGTCCACGCGTTCCCAGAAGAGCGTGCTCGTCTCGGACTTGATCCGCATGTCGATGCCGACGGCCTTGAAGTGCTCGCGCATCATCTCCAGGCAGGCGATGTCCCTGGCTCTGATGTCGGACATGGCATCGACATTGAACCTGAACGGCTGGCCGTCCGGGCCGAGGCGCGCGCCGTCACCGTCCTTGTCCGGGAGGACTCGATCGAGGTAACGGTTGGCCGTCTCGACGGAGTACTCCGTGTACTGCGTGGCGAGCTTCTCGTTGTAGTAGACGGTATCGGGATGGGGCGCGATCTGATGAAGCTCGCCCTGCCGGAGGAACACCGTGTCGATGATCTCCTGCCGGTTCATCGCATGAGACAGCCCGATCCGGAAGTTGATGTCGCGGAAGACCCTACGCATCTGCCGATCGCGGTGCGTGAGGTTGACCGCAAAGGCCATCGTGTTGGAGTCCTCGTAGGTCAGGTCGAGGATCTGGTACTTCCCCTCCTGCCGACCTCGGGCGATCAATGGCTTGTCGCGGATGTCCATGGTGATGGTGGAGTAGACCAGATCGACGTCGCCACCGAGCGTCTTCAGCTTGGCGACCTCGTTGTCGGCCACGAGCTGGGTGGACACCTCGTCGATGTAGGGCAGCTGCCTCCCTGCGGTGTCCACCTTCCAGTAGTACGGATTGCGCCTGGCGACCACCCGGTCGGTGACGTCGCCGACCGCCTTCGTCACCTGCCATGCGGTGAGCACCGGCAGCTCAGGGTTCTCCCATGGCGTCGCCTTCTGGAGGAAGAAGTCCGCCCAGCTGTCGAAACCGGCGTCCTTGGTCTTCTCCTCGGCATCCGGGGCGTACTTCTTGTGGAAGTCACGCAGATAGTGCGCCGGGTGGCGCGTCGGTCCCAGTCCGTTGGCCGTGGCGAGGTTGCCGAGCAGCAGACCGTTCGGGCCTGCGAAGCGGAACACGACGGTGTGGTCGTCCCGCTTCTCGACCGTGAAGGGTTCGTCGCCGGCAACGAGCCACGTCGGCATGGCCGGTGTGATCTCGGTATTCAGGGCGACATCCTCGCACCAGAAGACGATGTCGTCCGCCGTGAACGGTTCACCATCGGACCACTTCATGCCCGAACGAAGCTTGAAGACGTACTCGGTGGCATCGTCGTTGACCGAATAGCTCTCCGCGATGTCGGGAATGACGTCCTCAGCGGTCCACGTGGTCATCTGCGGCTTCCAGCGGACCAGGTGGTCGTAGGCCAGGGTGCGATCGAGGTTCCCCCCGACGTTGCTCGGCCCACCGACGCTGATCAGTCTCAGCTCTCCACCATAAACGCCGGCCTCGTCCACTGGCTTCACCACGAGCGGAGACCGGGGGAGGCGTTCCTTCAACGGGGGAAGATCGCCGCGCTTGACCATGTCGGTCAGCATCGGTGACTCCTTGGCGCCGGTTCCACCGCCTTGCCTCGACTCCTGCTGGCCTGGATCGGTGGAGAGCAGGTCGCATCCGGACATGGCGATGCCGCCGAGCACCGCCATTCCTCCTGTCCCCAGCAGCTGCCGCCTGTTCATCCCTCGTGGGTCTGGTCTTCTCGCCATCGTCTTCCTCTTCGAAAGTGGGCGTGGACGCCTGCCGGACAGCTGCTGGACAGCTCGGTCCGTCGGGCCGTGGGGCTGGGTCTTCGAGGTGGGTCAGACCCTCAAGCGGACGTACTCCATCGAGACGTCCATCGCGTGGACGAGTCCCGTGCTGGTCTCCTCGTCGACGCACAGCCATCCGCGGTAGTCGATGCTTCGTAGTGTCGCGAACAGCCCGTCGAGGTCGATCACTCCTTCGCCGAGGAGCCGCCACTCCCCGTCGGCGAAGTCCTTCAGATGAAGGTTGTCGATCACCGAAGCGAAGTCGGAGACGAGCCCCGCGACGTCGGTCACACCGGACTTCACCAGGTGAGCGGTGTCGACGGTGAGGTGGACGGCAGAGTGGTCGGCGGCGTCGAAGAAGACATCGAAGTCCCGTCGGTGCATGACGGGCTGGTTGTAGTGGTGGTGCAACGAAAGCGCGATGCCCTGGTCGGCCGCCTCCCGGCCCACCTCGGACAGCACTCGCGCGAAGCCGGCGATGTCAGTGTCGCTGAGCCCTGCGCGCGGAAGGCCGTGGCAGAAGACGATCCGCTCCGAACCCACCGCGCTGGCGAATTCGATCGTCGAACGCAAGCGCGCCAGACCGTCCGGGTCGAGTGTGCCGCCGGTGATCAGCCCGGTCGTGCATGCCGAGTCGCGACTCCACTCGTTGCGGAACGCTTCGGGGTCATCAAGGTAGGAGCCGTACTGCCCACCCTTGAGTTGCAGGCCCGCATATCCGGCCTCCCGGAACCTGTCGAAGAGCAACCGCTGTTCTTCGGGCCCTGCGGTCGGCTTGGAAAAGGCGATCTTCATGTGGGAAGGCCTCCCGTCAAGGTGACTGGCTCCCCCGCACGCGCGGACTCGTAGGCCGCGTCGAGCAATGCGATGGTTCGCAGGTTGTCCTTACCGCTGTTAGGTGGCTCGCCGCCGTCGTCGAGCGCGTCCAGCAGCCGGTTGAGGCTGAGGTACGTGGACTCCGGCTTTCCCCGCCCGGCGTACGGATTCTCCCACTCCGTGCTGCCGTCCTTGTCGCGCAGACTCACGGCGTCGTAACCGAACTCCAGGGTGCCCAGCTGGCCGAGGACCACCGTGTCTGTCCGCCGCAACCGGCTGGAGAAACTCTGCACGTACGACACCGGAATGTGATCGAAGAGCAGTTGGGTGAATGCGTCGGTCTCACCGGCACAGTCGACCTCCGGCGAGGACGATGTGCGGCACCACACCCACGCCGCCTCCCGTTCGAGCATGTGCCGAAAGCCGTCGAACCAGTGCACGCCCATCACCGACATTGCATGGCGTTGGATCTGCGTGCGCCACCCGCGGTCCTGCCGGAACATCAGGTTGGTGTGAACCACTCCTTGGACCTCGCCGACTCTGCCGTCGGAGATGAGTCGTCGGGCGAGGTCGAATGCGTAGTGGTCACGGAAGTTCTGGTTGACGGCGAGGTGGACACCGGCGTCGGCGCAGACGTCGACGATCAGACTGGCTTCCGTGAGGGTCTCCGAGAGCGGCTTCTCGACGAGTATGTGTTTGCCCGCGGCGGCCAAGGTCCTGACCATGTCCTGACGCACGTTGGTAGGCGTGCAGAGCACCGCGGCGGTCCACGTGCTGCCGTCGATCATCTCCTCCAAGCTGGAGTACACACGCTCCACCCCGTAGGTCTGCTGGGCCCACTCGCGCCGCTCAGGTCGCGGATCGCACGCAGCGGCGATGCGGATCCGCTCAGGATGGGCCAGATAACCATCGAAATGCATCGCGGACACACCGCCGCAACCGACCATCGCAATATCGTGAACAGCCATCAAGCCCCTATCTTTTGCCTGTGGGTTCAACGTCCAGACGTCGACATTCAGATCAACCTCAGGCGTCCAGGTCCGAACGCACGGTCAACGTCGCGGAGCCATCCTGGCATGGCCACATTCGGGGATGCCATAGCCAATTAGCCGTTCATTGGTTTGCATTCTGGCCGAATCTGCCAGCCAGCATGTCGATCAGGCAGGTCAGCCGAGTCGCGCAGAGACGGTGCGGAACGAATGGGCGGGCACGTCGACGACGAGGGTTCCGTCGGAGCGACCGACGTCGTCGAATGGCTGTGGTGATACCGCTCCTGGATCCTCGAACGTATTGTGGCTCGCGACATTCGGTGCGGTGAGGATACGGGACGTTTCCAGCCGCCAGTCGGCGCCGCGTACGTCGACGTGAAGCCGTACTCCGGCCTCGGTGTCGAGGTTCGTCGCCGAGACGAGCAACACGCCGTTCTTGACGCTTGCCGACGCCGAGAGTGTCCTGATCTCTCGATCGGCAACCTCGCGAAAGGCGGTGGCGTCCTTGATGTGAAGGGGCAACAGCATCGCGTCGTGGTGCCCTTTGTTCATCTCGAAGACGTGAAACGTCGGCGTCTTCAGCAGTCGGTCACCGTCGGTCAGCACCATCGCCTGGAGAACATTCACCGTTTGGGCGATGTTGGCCATCACCTACCGGTCGGCGTGCTGGTGGAAGATATCGAAATGCAGACTCGCCACGAGCGCGTCACGAAGAGCGTTCTGTTGGTACAGGAAACGCGGATTGGTGCCGTCCTCCACCCGCCACCAGGTGCCCCATTCATCGCAGACGAGGCCCATCCGCCTGCGTGGGTCGTAACAGTCCATGACCCGTGAATGGCCCGTGATGATCTCGTCCATGCGCCAGGCGTTCACCATGGTCTGGAAGTACTCGTCCTCGCTGAACACCGTCGCCGCACCCCGGGCTTCCCGCGAGGGTGCAGTCGTGTAGTAGTGAAACGCCAGCGCCTGATAGGTGTTTCGCGGGTCCCTGCCGCAGTCCAGGCAGCCGATCGACTGCATCAACGTCTGCGTCCAGTGCGCCCGTTCTCACGACGAAGCCATGACATGGGCGCCGCACCGGACCGGGTGAGATACTCGACCCACTCACTCATCTCATGGACGGTTCCGCTGCCCACGTTGCCGACGATGTAGGGCTCAGTGCCGAGCTGGTCACACAACTCCATGAACTCATGGGTGCCGAAATGGTTGTTCTCGACGACGTTTCCCCAGTGGGTGTTGACCATCCATGGTCGGGACTCCTTGGGGTCGACGCCATCGCGCCAGTGGTACTCGTCGGCGAAACATCCGCCAGGCCAACGAAGGTTCGGGATCGCGAGCTCGCGCAGCGCCTCCACCACGTCGGTACGCATTCCACCGACGTTCGGGACCGGGTAGTCCTCCCCGACGTAGAAGCCGCCATAGATGCACCGCCCGAGATGCTCGGCGAAGCGACCGTACAGATGGCGACTGATCAGGGGGCCGGGAACGTCGGCGTTGACGACGGCGGTCACGGCCGGAGATGTCGATGACAAGGTTCGCTCACCCTCAATCCAGGGTGACGACCTGGCGGTCCGCTGTGGAGAACGTGATCAGCAGCACTGCCCGGTCGTTCCCGACGTTCTCGGCGTTGTGAACTTCTCCCGTCGGAATCGAGATCGTGTCGCCCTCGGCCATCTCGACGTACTCGTCGCCGAGGCGGTGCCGGATCCTGCCGCGCAGGACGTGCAGCACCTCGTCGCAGTTCGGGTGGTAGTGCGGCGCGTTGGCCTGGCCGGGGTCGATCTGGCAGCGGCCGACGGTGAGCTTCCGCGAGTTGCCGAGCGCCTTGGACACGAACCAGTCCAGGCGTCCCCACGGATAGTCCTCGCTGGCGACGTCTCCTGCCCGGGTGATGCTGGCTTC
This sequence comes from Actinopolymorpha sp. B11F2, assembly GCF_040195635.1. Taxonomy (NCBI): domain Bacteria; kingdom Bacillati; phylum Actinomycetota; class Actinomycetes; order Propionibacteriales; family Actinopolymorphaceae; genus Actinopolymorpha; species Actinopolymorpha sp. B11F2. The sequence continues at coordinate 64,041 of NZ_JBEFTX010000010.1, forward strand.
CGTCATCGGCTCCTCTTTCGTCGTTCCGCTCGTTCGATCCGGTTCCGGCGGCTCAGCCGGTCGAGGGGTCGATGTCGACGAACGCCTTGATCTGCGCGGTGATCGCCCGTTCGGTCGGCAACCGCTCCATCGACGAGGCACCGTAGAAGCCGTCGACACCGGACGCCCGACGCAGGACGTACGCGGCGTCGTCGGGTTCTGCGACCGGTCCACCGTGGCACAGGACCAGCACGTCGTCCCGGACGTCGCGGGCCGCCTTCGCCCAGGCGGTGGCGAGCTCGACACAGTCGTCGAGGCTGCGCGCGGTCTCGGCACCGATCGCGCCGCCGGTGGTCAGGCCGAAGTGGCAGACCACGATGTCCGCCCCGGCCTCGGCCATCGCGGCCGCGTCCTCGACGGAGAAGACGTACGGCGTGGTCAGCAGGTCGAAGCCACGCGCCCGGCGGATCATGTCGACCTCGAGCGCGTAGCTCATCCCGGTCTCTTCGAGGTTGGCGCGGAACACGCCGTCGATCAGCCCGACCGTCGGGAAGTTCTGGACGCCGGCGAAACCGAGCCGGGCCAACTCGGGCAGGAACACGTCCGGGTCGTAGAACGGGTCGGTCCCGTTGACCCCCGCCAGCACCGGCGTGCGCCTAACGACCGGCAGTACCTCACGGGCCATCTCGACCACGACGTCGTTGGCATTGCCGTACGCCATCAACCCGGCGAGGGATCCGCGCCCCGCCATCCGGTAGCGGCCCGAGTTGTAGATGACGATCAGGTCGATCCCACCGGCCTCCTCGCACTTGGCGGACAGGCCGGTGCCGGCGCCACCGCCGATGATCGGCTGGCCGGCCGCGACCTTGGCACGCAGGCGGGTGAGGATGGACTCCCTGGTCAGCCGGCTCATGGCATTCCCCTCTCGCATGACCACTGCGGTGCCTCACTCCGGCACACCTCGTACCTCGGCGTACCTCCATGGGGGCTCCTCGCGCTCATGCGGTACCCCCTGTGACATAGGTGTCGAGCTTCTCGACCATCGCCGCCGCGAACGCCGGGTCGTTGACGTCCAGGTCCAGCTCGATCAGCTCGACCCGCGTACGGTCCAGCGTCGACCGGATCGCGCCGAAGAGTGCGGCGTCGGCGTCGGCGTCATGGAACGGGCCGCCCTCGCCGGCGATGGCCGAGATCCCCTTCAGCGGAAGGAAGACCGCAGCCGGTCCGGTGGTCGCGGACACCCGCGTCGCCAGCCGGGTCCCCAGCTCGGCACACTCCTGCGGCGTCGTACGCATCAACGTCACGCTCGGGTTATGGACATAGAGGTTCCGGCCGGCGAACTTCTCCGGCACGGTCTCCTTCGGGCCGAAGTTGACCATGTCGAGAGCGCCGACCGACACCACCTGTGGGACCCCGGCGGCTGCGGCGGCGGTGAGCCGACCCGGACCCGCGGAGAACACGCCGCCCACGAGCTCGTCCGCGAGTTCGGTGGTGGTGACGTCGAGGACGCCTGCCAGCCAGCCGTCGGCGGCGAGCCCTTCGAGCGTACGACCGCCGACGCCGGTCATGTGGAACACCAGCACCTCGTAGCCGCCCTTCTCGAGCAGCTCACGGGCGGCAGTGACGCACGGGGTCGTCACGCCGAACATGCTCGCGGCAAGCAGCGGACGCTCCGCCGCGACCGCGGGTTCCGGCGCCGTCACCATGCCGGCCAGTGCGGCCGCCGCGTTGGCGAGGATCCGCGCCGACAGTCGGTTGACGCCGGCGACGTCGGTCACGCTGGGGAAGAGCACGAGGTCGCTCTCGGCGACGTACGCCCGGGTGTCGCCGGACGCGGCCGTCGAGACGATCACCTTCGGTACGCCGAGAGGTAGTCCGCGGAACGCCTGCGCGGCGATCGACGTCCCTCCGGTCCCGCCGAGGGCGAGCGCCCCGGCGCAGGACCCCTGCTGGTGCAGGCGCCCCAGCACCTCGGCGGCCCCGCGCGCCATCGCGGTGACGGCCGCGCCGCGGTCCCGGTCGGCGGCGAGAGCGGCAAGGTCCGCGCCGCCCGCCGCGGCGACCTCGGCGGCCGGGACGTCGGCTGCCAGGGGGGCTCCGCCCGAGCCATCGGCCAGGCTCGGGGCGGTGAGGACGCCCGCGTCGACGACCACGACGTCGACACCGGCCTCGACGAGCCGGTCGCGGACGAAGGCGTACTCCGCACCTTTGGTGTCCAGCGTGCCCAGAAGTACGACGGTTGGCACTGACGATCCCTCCTGCCTACCAGCCAGGGAGTGCAATTCCGTTCCGACTTGGCGATGATCGGGCGATGGCTACCAGCAGCACCAGATCCAATCCGGCCCCGGTGGTTTACTTCGGCGCGCCGCGACTGATCCGGCTGCTGGACGGGTGGGCCGACCAGCCCGGCGGGCTGAGCACCAGACTCGCCGAGGCGCTGCGCCAACTGGTCCGCGCCGGCCAGCTGCCGGCCGGCACCCGCCTGCCGTCCGAACGCATCCTCGCGTCGGCCCTCGGACTCGGCCGGACGACGGTGGGTCAGGCGTTCGACACCCTACGCGCCGAGGGCATCCTGGTCAGCCGCACCGGCACGGGCACCTTCGTGTCGACCGCGGCCGGACACGCGAACGCCCGCGGGGACGACCGGCTCCGGTCGTTCGTCACCGACACGCTGGTCGCCGGCCCGCGGGGAACCCGACAGCTGAACGCCCGGATCGACCTCCGCAGCGCAGCACTCCCAGGGATCCCGATGGTCGCCGACGAGCTCGACCGGCTCTCCGCCGCGGACTTCGCCGGGACGCTGCCGTCGCACGGCTATGTCCCGCGGGGTCTCCCGGTCCTGCGTACCGCCGTCGCCAGCTACTACACGGCGATGGGCCTACGGACCGAGCCCGGTCAGGTCCTCGTCACCTCGGGCGCCCAGCAGGCGATGCGGATCGTCGCCGAGACGCTCGTCGAGCCGGGCGGCACCGTCATCGTGGAGGAGCCGACGTTCCGCGGCGCGATCGAGGTTCTGCGCAGCGTCGGCGCCCACCTCGTCGGCGTACCCAGCGGGCGCGAAGGGGTCGACATCGACGCCCTCGCCGCCGCCGTACGCCGCCATCGGCCGGTGTTCGTCCTCCTGCAGTCGACCGTGCACAACCCCACCGGCTCGGTCCTGCCCGAACGGGCGCGGGCGGCAGTGGCCAGGCTGTCCGCCGAGGCCGGTCTCACGATCGTCGACGACGCGGCACCCACCGACGCCATCATCGACGGTCCGCCGCCTCCCCCACTCGCGTCGTACGGCGGAGACGTGCTGACGCTCGGCTCGGCGAGCAAGGGCTTCTGGGGCGGCCTGCGGGTCGGTTGGCTGCGCGCCGGCCGCGACCTCGTGGAACGCCTGGCGATCGTCAAGGGTGCCGAGGACCTCGGCACGTCCATCCCCGCGCAGATCGTGACCGCCCGGCTGCTCGACCGCGCCGCCGAGGCCCGCGCCCACCGCCGGGCCACCCTCGGATCCGCGCGGGACTTCGCCCTGCAGATCCTCGCGGAGGAACTGCCGGACTGGCGGTCGTACGTACCTGCCGGCGGCGCGTCGCTGTGGATCGAACTGCCCGCGGGCCACTCCGCGACCACGTTCGCCGAACGTGCGGGTCGGGCTGGTGTCGACGTCCTGGCCGGTCCGACGTTCAGCTGCGAGGACGCGCTCGACGGCTGGCTGCGGGTGGCGTTCGCCGCGCCGGAGGAGGCCATCGCCGACGGACTACTCCGGCTCGCGGAGCTGTGGCACGCCGGCAAGGACGAGGACCGCATGACATGACACCGCGACCGCGATTCCAGCTACGCCCGCTCGAACTCGGCGACGCGGGAGAACTGTTGACCCTCCAGCGCGCCGCGTTCGTCGGTGAGGCGCAGCTCTACGGCGACCCTCGGCTGCCTCCGCTGACCCAGACGCTCGCCGAGCTGGAAAACGAGATCGTCAGCAGTACCGGGATCGCAGCGACGGCCGGCACGCGCCTCGTCGGTGCCGTCCGCATGCGGCTACACATGGACGTCCTGTACATCAACCGGCTCGCCGTCGCGCCAGATCTGCAAGGCCAGGGAATCGGGACGGCGCTGCTGCGGGCCGCCGAGACCAGTGCGCCGGCGCACCGGGCGAGTCTGTTCACGGGCCACCTCAGTGCGGCGAACCTGCGCCTCTACCGCCGGCTCGGCTACGTCGAGACCAGGCGGGAGCGTGAGCCTGCGGTACCCGATCTCATTCACCTGACCAAGGACCTCAGTCCGGCCCCGTGACGACGACCCGGTGACGCCCGCCGACTGACGTCGGCCAGCTGACGTCAGTCGGCGGGGAGCTCGGCCCCGCAGCGGACGCAGTGGTCCGGGGGAGGCTGGTCCTCGACCATCGCGCCGCATTCCGGACACAACAGGTGAAGCCAGCACACCGGGTCCCCGCCCTCGCCGACGCCGGCGCGGCTCGTTCCGTCCGCAGGTTCGGAGGTCACAGGTTGATCCTCCCAGGTGGTCCAGCTGAGTCAGGGGAGCCGGCGTAGCCAGCGGCGCTGCCACGGTGTCTCGACGGCACGGTGGTGATAGTGGGCGCGGACCCAGGAGACGGCCTGTGGTGCCGGGAGTCCGTCGAGGATGGCGAGGGCGGCCAGGGCGGTTCCGGTGCGGCCGACGCCGCCTCGGCAGGCGACCTCGACGCGTTCGCCGGCGTGTGCCCGTCGGAGAGCTTCGCGCAGGGCGTCGAGCGCGTCGGTACGGTCACTGGGGGTCCAGAAGTCCGGCCAGCGGATACGCCGATGCGGCCAGGCCGGCGCCGGTCCCTCGACCAGCAGCAGGGCGAAGTCGGCGGGTGTGATGGTGACGTCTCCCGCCCGCCGCCCGCGGACCTGACTACCGGTGGGGAGGGTCACCAGCCCGGTGTCGTCCAGCCAAGCGGAACTTGCGCGGTTGCCCACGCCCCATTCTGACACCGGCGAGTGTGCGCAAACTGTAGGTCCGAAGGGTCCGACACCTACAGTTTGCGCACTTTGATCATGAAGCCAGCCTTCGACGGCGGCATGTGCCCGGCCCCCGCCGACTGGTCTGCCAGGATGGCTGGTCGTGATCAGCCTTCCGCCGTCGTTCTTCTCCTACACCCGCGTCTCGCGGGAGGGTGCGGCCGGCCGGGCATGGGCGGAGTCGCTCCCCGCGCTCGTCGACGAACTCTGCGTACGGTGGTCGCTGACGATCGACGGCGCGCCCATGCACGGCGCCAACGGGATCGCCGTGCCGGTGGTCCGACGCGACGGTGGAGCCGCCTGCGTCCTCAAGGTGGCCTGGCTCGACCAGGAGCTGCGGAACCAGATCGTGGCGCTGGCGCTGTGGGACGGCCACGGCATGGTCCGACTGCTCGACGCCTCCGTCGAGGACGGCGCGCTCCTGCTGGAACGGCTCGACGCCTCCCGCTCGCTTCGTTCGCTACCGCTCGAGGATTCGCTCACGGTGGCGGGCGAGCTGCTCCGGCGACAAGCGGTTCCCGCCCCGGCCGACGCGGACCTGCCGCCCGTCGCCGGCGTCGCCGAAGCCTTCGTCGCGTCGGCGGTCGAGCGCTCGGCAAAGTTGGGGGATCCGGTCCCGTCGGACGACCTCACCATGGCGGTCGGGCTGGCCCGCGAGCTGGCCACCGTCACCGGGGACCTGCTGGTCAACCACGACCTGCATGACGAGAACATCCTGGCCGCCGAACGCGAACCCTGGTTGGCGATCGACCCGAGAGTCCTGGTCGGCGTGCCGGAGTACGGCATCGCCCAGCTGCTCTGGTGGCGACTCGACGACATGCCCGGCGACAAGGGCCTGCGGGACTGCCTCGACCTGCTGGTGTCGACCGCGGGCCTGGACGGCGAGCTCACCTGGACGTGGACCCTCGTCCGGTCGGTCGACTACTGGCTGTGGGGGCTGGAAAATGGGCTCACCATCGACCCGGCCCGGTGCGCCCGCGTCGTCGAGACCCTGACGTCACCGTAGTCCTGGCGGCGCGCAAATCCCTGCCGAGGAGGAACGCATGACGAGCTTTACCGACCAGGTGCACCGCTTCCTCGCCGACGCCGTGGTCGACCGGGAGGAGGTCGACCGGTTCCTCGACCCGGACGAACCCAAGTGGGCGAGATTCGACAGCGAGCTGGGATATCTGCCGCATCCGTCCGACGTGCAGGACGGCATCGACGGTGCGGTGAGCACGTACCGGTACGGCGGGTTCGGCGAACGCCGGGTCATCAACGGCGCGGACCGACCCTGCCGGATCAACACCTACGGCGACAGTTTCACCCAGTGCCACCAGGTCAGCGATGGCGAGACCTGGCAGGAGTACCTCGCGGGGCACTTCGGTGAGCCGATCCGCAACTTCGGGGTCGGCGGTTTCGGCGTCCACCAGGCCTACCGTCGGCTGCGGCGGACTGAGGCCACGGACGCGGGTGCCGATTACGTCGTGTTCAACATCTTGCTCGACGACCACTATCGCAGCCTGGACGCCTATCGGCGGCTGCGCGTCGGCAACGGCTGGTGGGAGATGCACCGCTCGCAGCGGACGAGCATGTTCCACGCGAACCCCTGGGTGCATGTGCGGTTCGACGGAGCGGGCCGGCTCGTCGAGCGCCCGAACTCCTGCCCCACGCCGGAATCCCTCTACCAGTTGTGCGATCGGGACTTCCTCATCGATTCGTACGACAACGATCTTGTGGTGCAGCTGCTCGTGGGCCAGCGGACCGGGGACTTCGACTTCCTCGCCCAGCACACCGAGACCGCCGCCGCCCTCGGGCTCTCCCTCGATCTCACCAGCGAGGCGGACCGGGAACGGGCGGCAACCGAGTTCTACGACCGCTGCGCGTTCCGTGCCTCGATCATCCTGCTCCACCGGATGCGCAGCGCGTTGGCCGAGCAGGGCAAGAAACTGCTTGTTCTGTTGAGCTATCCCGGTGATGCCGTCGCCGACGCGTGCGCGGGAAGGCCACGTCCCGACGCGGAGTTCGTCTCACTCCTCGACGAGGAGGGGATCGCCTACGTCGACTCGCTGACCATCCACGTCGCGGACTATGCGGCGTACACGACGACGCCGGACGAGTACGTCGACCGGCACTACATCGACGGCGGCCACTACAGCCCGGTTGGAAACCACTACTTCGCCTTCGCGGTCAAGCCCGCCTTCGTGCGCTGGCTCCAGCCGGGGCCGCCTTCGTACGCGACCGATGCCTCCGCTCCCCCCGTCCGCGCCGAACACCTCGCATGAACCCGATGAGCGACGACGTTCAGGCGAGCACCGAAGTCGCCGCGGACGCGTTTCAGGCGAGCAGTTGGCCGCCGGACACGTTGATCTCGACGCCAACCGCGTGCCGGGCACGGTCCGAGGCCAGGAAGACCACCCAGTTGGCTACGTCGTCGGGCTGGCCGACGCGGCCGATCAGCGTGCGTTCGCGCAGCGCGTCGTAGGCACCGGGCTGAGCCATCCAGCCCTGGGTCATCGGCGTCTCGATGTTGCCCGGCGAGACACAGTTGACGTTGACGTTGTGGGGCGCCGCAAAGCGCGCCAGATCCTTCGTGTACGCGAGGATCCCGCCGAACGCCGCGTCGTAGCCGGGGATGTTGGCGACCGTCCCGTGCGCGGTGAACGAGCACATGTTGACGATCTTGCCGTACCTTCGTTCCATCATTCCCGGCAGCACCGTCTGACAGCCCAGGAAGACGCCGGTGAGGTGGCCGTTGATCTGCCGCGTCCACTCGGCGTCGTCGGTGTCGAGATGACCGCTCCCCGGCGCCGGTGCCGGACCGGCGATGTTGCAGAGGATGTCGACCGGGCCGAGGTCGTTTTCGACCGACGACACCAGGGACCTCCAGTCCTCCCGCGAGCTGACGTCGACCCCGTACCCCCGACAGGAGTCACTGTCCGTGCCGGCCGCGAGGTCGGACATCACATCCCGCACCCCGGCCTCGTTCAGGTCCGCGCCCGCGACCCGCGCGCCCTCTGCCACCAGAGTGGTCGCAACCGCGCGGGCGAGACCGGACGCGGCTCCGGTGACGATGGCGACCTTTCCATCCAGCGACAGGTCCATGGGTTCCCTTCCTTCCTTGGGTTCTCCCCGGGGTTCCGGTCAGCCCCGGACTGCGCCCGCGGCCAGGCCCTTGACCGGGTAGCCCTGAGCGAACCACACGAACAGCAGCGTGGGGATCATCAGGACACCAGCGGCCGACATCAGGCCCCAGTCGATGCCGACCTGTGTGACCAGTTTCGGCTAGGGCCCCGCGCCAACGAACCCACACCGGACCTGTCCGTGGTCGGCGTTCCGGGCGTGTTCCGGGACTGGGCGGGTGGGAAAGCTCTCAGATGTTCGTCCGTACGTACGGAGGTGAATCGCATGCCGGTGCTCGGCCAGAGCGAGGCGGACACGCCCGCCCGGCCCAAGCTGCGTACCCGACTGCGCCGCGCGGCCGACGCCGTGCTCAGCCGGGAGGACCCCACGGACCAACCCCCGCGACGTTCGCCGTACGTCGTGCGGATGCCGGACGGAGACTGCGGACCCGACCTGCGACGGGCCCTCGACTTCCTGCTCCGGCTCGGGGAGCTGCTGCTGCGCAGCGGTGCGGGAGCGGTGGACGTCGAGGCGTCGATCGTCGCCTGCGCGTCCGCACTGGGGCTCCGTGGCGCCGAGGCCTCCGTCACCCACACCGAGGTGCTGGTCTCCGTCGCCGTCGGCGAGTCCGAGCTGCCGGTCACCGACCTGCGCAACGTCCGGGTCCGCGCCGTCGACCACAACCGCCTCGCCGCCCTGCACGAGATGGTGCTGGGACTGACCGAGGGCACGCTGACACCAGCGGAGGCGTACGTACGCCTGGACACCATCGTCCGGTCCGCGAAGCGTTATCCCCGATGGGTCGTCACCTGCGCATGGGGCGTGCTGGCGAGCGCGGTCGCGGTGCAGCTGGGTGGGGGTTGGCTCCTCGCGCTGATCACGTTCTGCGCGACGGTGGTCATCGACCGGATCGGCCGGCGTCTCGCCCGGCGCAACGTCCCCGACTTCTACCTGAACTTCGTCGGCGCCGCCATCGCGACCGCGGTGGCGGCCGTCCTGACGGCCACCGGCGTCTCGGTGCAACCGGCCCTGGTGGTCGCGGCCGGCGTGGTCCTGTTGCTGCCCGGACTCGCGCTGTTGTCGTGCGTCCAGGACGCGTTGACGGGGTACGTCGTCACCGCCGCCGGCCGGGCGATGGAGGTGCTGATCCTCGCTGCCGGCATCACTGGCGGTGTGGCGATGGCGCTCGTCGTCGCCCGGGAGCTGGGCATCACCATGCCGGTACAGCCGCCTGCGCCGTTCACGGTGAGCGGGCTGCCGTACCGGTTCGCCTCGGCCGGGATCGTCGCGGCGGCCATGGCGGTCGGGGTGTACGCACCGCTCCGGCTGCTCCCCACCGCCTTCGGACTCGGCGGCGCCGGGTACACCGCGTTCCTGGCGCTCAACCAGGTCCTCACGTCACCGTCGATGGCACGGGCGCTCGTCGCCGTCGGGATCGGCGCCTGTGGCTACACGTTCGCGACGCGGCGGCGACTGCCGGCCCTCACCGTCGTACTCCCCGCGATCATCCCGATGCTGCCGGGCCTCACGATCTACAGCGCGATGCTGCAGCTGACCCACGGCGACAGCATCAGCGGCGTCACGGGTCTCCTGCACGCGGCGACCGATGCGCTGGCGCTGGCGGCGGGCGTGATCCTCGGTGAGTTCCTCGGCCAGCCGCTGCGTCGACAGCTCTCCCGGAGAGAACGCCGGTATGCCGGTCCCCGCATGGTGGGACCCCTCCGCGTGAGCCCACGCCGGGTCAGCACGCGTCGGCTGAGCTCGCGCCGGGTGCGCCGCGATCGGCCAGCCGGAGCCCGGTACGGGAGCTAGCTGACCAGTTCCAAGGGAGTAGGAAAGGATGGAAGTCCCCGACCTCGCAGGAGTATGACGATGACGAGCACCACCCGCACCCTCGGACGCAGCGGTCTCGCGGTCAGCCCGATCGGCTTCGGCTGTTGGGCGATCGGCGGTCCGGCGTTCCGCGACGGCAATCCGATCGGCTGGGGCAAGGTCGATGACGACGAGTCGGTCGCGGCGATCCATGCCGCGCTCGACGCGGGGGTGACGTTCTTCGACACCGCCAACATCTACGGCGCCGGGCACAGCGAGCGCGTGGTGGGGCGGGCGCTCGCAGGCCGGCGGCACGAGGTGGTCATCGCGACGAAGTTCGGCAACCTCTTCGACGAGGAGGCCAAGCGGGCCATCGGCCGGGACGCCTCGCCCGCCTCGATCCGCGAGCAGTGCGACGCGAGCCTGGCCCGGCTCGGCGTCGACGTGATCGACCTCTACCAGTTCCACATCGGTGACTACGACCCCGTGCAGGCCGAGACCGTGGTGGCGACGCTGGAGGAGCTGGTCGACGCGGGCAAGATTCGGTCGTTCGGGTGGAGCACCGACGACCCCGAGCGCGCGAAGGTCTTCGCCCGCAGTCCGCACTGTGCCGCGATCCAGCTGCACGCCAACGTGATCGACGACAACCCCGCCATGGTCGAGTTGCTCGAGTCCGCTGGGCTCGCCGGCATCAACCGCGGTCCGCTCGCGATGGGCGCGCTCACCGGGAAGTTCTCCCGCGAGACGACGTTCGCCGCCGACGACGTACGCCGACGCTTCGACTTCTCCGGCAAGGAAGGGCGCACCCTCGACGCCCTCGACCGCATCCGCGACATCCTCACCTCCGGTGGCCGCACCCTCGCGCAGGGCGCGCTCGGCTGGCTCCTCGCCCGCAGCCCGGCGTTCGTGCCCATCCCCGGGATCCGGACGGTGGCGCAGGCCCAGGACAACGCCGGCGCGATCGCGCACGGTCCGCTGGGTGCGCAGGAGATGGCGGAAATCGACCAGATCCTGAAGCAGCTCGGCCTGCGGTGACGGTGCCAGTGCTCGGGGAGTCCGGGCGCGACGTCCTCGTCTCGCACGCCACCTTCGACGGCCACTGGCCCTGGGTCGCCGAGGCGTTCCGCCTCCAGTGGCCGCCCGGCCAGCGCCCGTTGGAGTGCGTACGCCTGGATGTCGACGACGCCCGGCCGGTGCACGAGGCCATCCGCGATCCCGCGACCGTACGCCGGCTGGTGGTCCTCGGGGCGCCGTTCACGCCGGAGTCGGTCGAGGCGTTCGCGGGCCTACGCGAGGCCGCCCTGCTCGATGCGTACGGCGAGAACACCGAACCGGCCGAGCTGCTGCGCGCCCGTGGAGTCGAGGTCCACCGCCACGAGAGCGAAGGCTTCTGGGGCCAGTCGGTCGCGGAGTTCGGGCTCGCGCTGACGCTGTGCGGGCTGCGGCGGATCCCGCAACTGCACCACGAGATGCTCACCGACCTGGCGCCGTGGGACTACAGCCCGCCCGGCGGTGTGCCGCGCCCCGGAGCGCGGGGCGGGCAGTACGGCGACGACCCGCGGTTCACGGGCGGCACGGTGGCGGGCGCCCGGGTGCGGATCGTCGGTGCGGGCAACATCGCCAGCCGGTACGCCGGTTTCGTGTCCGCGCTGGGTGCCGAGGTCGCCGCGTGGGATCCGTACGCCAGCGAGCCCTGCTTCCACCGTGCCGGCGCCCGCCGCGAGCACCACCTCGACCGGCTCGTGCGGGACGCGGAGATCTTCGCGCCGATGGTGCCGTTGCTGCCGTCGACCGAAGGGCTCGTCACCGCCGACCACATCGACGCCCTGCCGGCGGGCTGTCTCGTCGTGCTCGTGACGCGCGCGCTGATCTGTGACATGGCGGCCATCCGCCGGCGGGTCCTCGCGGACGAGATCGCCCTGGCGGCCGACGTGTGGGACGTCGAGCCGCTGCCGCTGTCCGATCCGCTGCTCGCCCGGCACAACGTGGTCCACACGCCCCACAACGCCGGCCGGACGAAGCAGGCAAACGAGGCGTTCGCCCGCGCGATCCTCGCGAAGTTCCGCTGACACGCCCGCGATCCGACCATCCAGACGTAGGACGTCGACACCCTGCGCGGTGTGACGAAGGCCGCCGAGTCCAAAGTCCATTGCCGGGACGCCAACGGGACCCGTAGGTTGCCAGGCGTGCGAGATAGCGGCTGATCCGCACCCCCGTGGCTCTGGCCTTGCGCCGCCACGTGGGGGCAGTCGCATGTCCGTCGGCAGGTGCGCGTGACCGCTCCGCGCTCACCGATTCCCTCGCACGTATCTGCACCAGAACAGGTGATCACCCATGGAACCGTACGAACAACTCGTGGCCGAGGCCCTTGCCGCGCCCTTCGAGGGCTGGGACTTCAGCTGGCTCCGGGACCGCACGACGGGCGAGGACCTGTCGTGGTCCTACCCCGAGCTCGCTCGCGCCGCCATCGCCGACGCGGCTCGGCTGCTCGACATCGACACCGGCGGCGGTGAACAACTCGCTGGGCTGCGCCCCCTGCCGGCGTACACGGTCGCCCTCGAAGGGTGGGAGCCCAACCTCGCCGTCGCGCGACGACGGTTGGAACCGCTCGGCGTCGAAGTCCGGTACGCCGACGACGGCCGGCTTCCCGTCGCCGACGGCGAGTTCGACGTCGTACTCAACCGGCACGGTTGGCTCGACGCCGCCGAGACGTGGCGCGCTCTCGCACCAGGTGGTGTGTTCCTCACCCAGCAGGTCGGCAGCCGCAACGGCGCCGAGCTCAACGCCGCGCTCGGCGCGCCGCGGTCGGTCGACCCGGACGCGGAAACCTGCGACCTCGCCATCGCTGCGCTGCGCGCACAGGGCTTCCGGGTGGACGAGGCGCGGGAGGAGATGCCGGCCTACGTCTTCGGCGACATCGGGGCCGTCGTCTATCAGCTGCGGGCGGTGCCGTGGACGATCGACGACTTCGACGTACGCACGTATGACGTGGCACTACGCCGGCTCGACGCACACATCCGCGGGACGGGTGGATTCGTCACGCACGACCACCGGTACCTCATCCGGGCGACGAAACCACGGGTGGGAGACAGACTCGACTGACGTGCCGCGACCATGATCATGCGCGGAAAGCTGGGCGTCTCGATGCCGCAAACGCCCGGTTTGTCGCGCATGATCATGCACCTCCGGCCGGACCAGGACGGAATTGACAGCCCGGAGCCAGGCTGCCACCATCAGCGACGGCGCGAGCGTCCCCTCAGCGGGCACCGCTCGCGCCACGCTGTGACGACGGGGGATGCGGACCGCAAAGGACGCTTGCATGACCCGAGTAACTCCATGATCGGTGCAACCAGGCGGTACGCCGCCGTCCTGCTGGCCTGCGCCCTCCCCCTGACCGCCATGGCCGGCTCGACCAGCGCCGCGGGAGCGGCCGAAGCGGCCGAGGCCCCCAGGACGACCACGGCAGCCACGGCTGCGGAGGGCACCGAACAGGTCGAGAACGGCGGTTTCGACGACGGCACCGACCCCTGGTGGTGGACCGGCAACGCGCCGGCCGAGATCGTCGACGGCCGCCTGTGCACCACCGTCCCCGGCGGCACCGCCAACCCGTGGGACGTCATCGTCGGGCAGAACGGCATCGCCCTGGAGGACGGCGCGTCGTACACCCTGTCGTTCACCGCGTCGGCCAGCTCGCCCGTCACTGTGCGGACCAACGTCCAGCTCGCTGACCCGCCCTACACCGCCGAACTCTCCGAACCGGTGGAGCTGACCGGCGAGGCCGGGTCGTACACCTACGAGTTCACGTCCGGGACCGAGACCACGGCCGGTAGCGTCCAACTACAGGTCGGCGGAGCGGCTGAGCCGTGGACGTTCTGCCTGGACGACGTTTCGCTGCGGGGTGGGGGAGAGCCGCCGGTGTATGTGCCTGACACGGGCCCGCGCGTGCGGGTGAACCAGGTCGGATATCTGCCGGACGGGCCGAAGAACGCCACGGTGGTGACCGACGCGACGGACGCACTCCCCTGGCAGCTTCGCGACGCGAACGGCCGCACGGTGGCTGAGGGATCGTCCACCCCGCGCGGTGTCGACGCGGCGTCCGAGCAGAACGTCGCGACGATCGACTTCAGCTCCTACCGCGGCCGCGGCTCCGGCTACACCCTGACCGTGGACGGCGAGACGAGCTATCCGTTCGTCATCACTGATTCGGCGTACGAAAGACTGCGGTCGGACTCCCTGCAGTTCTTCTACATCCAGCGCAGCGGCATCCCGATCGACGGCGCGCTCGTCGGCGAGGAGTACACCCGGCCGGCGGGCCACGTCGGCATCCCGCCCAACCAGGGCGACACCGACGTGCCCTGCCAGGACGGGGTCTGCGACTACACGCTCGACGTGCACGGCGGGTGGTACGACGCCGGCGACCACGGCAAGTACGTGGTCAACGGCGGGATCGCCGCCCACCAGCTGCTCAGCACCTGGGAACGCGCCATGCACGCACGCACGGGCCGGACCGCCCCGCTCGGCGACGGCCGCCTGCGGGTTCCCGAGCGAGGCAACGGTGTGCCCGACATCCTCGACGAGGCGCGGTGGGAGGTGGAGTTCCTGCTGCGGATGCAGGTGCCGTCCGGGCAGCCGTTGGCGGGGATGGCGCACCACAAGATGCACGACCAGAACTGGACCGGCCTGCCCCTGCAACCCGAGGCCGACCCGCAGCTGCGTGAGCTGCACCCGCCTTCGACCGCCGCCACGCTGAACCTCGCCGCCGCGGCCGCGCAGTGTGCCCGGGTGTTCAAGCCGTACGACCGGGAGTTCGCGCGTCGCTGCCTCGGCGCCGCGAAGACGGCGTGGGCGGCCGCGAAGGCGCACCCGGACATCTACGCCGATGACGCCGACAGCAATGGCGGCGGTGCGTACGGCGACCCGAACGTGGACGACGAGTTCTACTGGGCGGCGGCGGAGCTGTATCTCACGACCGGTGAGCCGTCCTTCCACAAGGCCGTGCTGTCCTCGCCGATGCACGACGCCGACGTGTTCTCCGCCGGCGGTTTCAGCTGGGGGTCGGTGGGTGCGCTCGGGCGCCTCCAGCTGGCGACGGTGCCCAGCCGGCTGCCCACCGACCAGCGGCGCGAGGTCCACGACTCCGTCGTCGCGGCCGCCGACCGCTACCTCGACACGCTGCACGGGCAGGCGTACGGGCTGCCGTTGCCGGGCCGCGCCGAGTTCTACAACTGGGGCTCGAACAGCGGCATCCTCAACAACGTCGTTGTGTTGGCGACGGCGTACGACCTCACCGGCCGGACCGACTACCGCGACGGTGCGTTGCAGGGCGTCGACTACATCTTCGGCCGAAACGCGCTGAACCACTCCTACGTCACCGACTACGGTACAAAGTCACCGCAGAACCAGCACTCCCGGATCTTCGGCCACCAGCTCGACCCGAACACACCGAAGCCGCCGGCCGGATCGCTCGCGGGCGGGGCGAACGCGGCGTTGCAGGACCCGTTCGCGGCGGAGCTGCTCGCCGGCTGTGCACCACAGTTCTGCTACGTGGACCACATCGAGTCCTACGCCACCAACGAGGTGGCGATCAACTGGAACTCCGCACTCGCGTGGGTGGCGTCGTTCCTCGCCGACCAGGGCGGCGCCTAGCGCTAGGCCTAGCCGCTCTGCTGCGGGACGTCGAGTGTCAGCCCTGGGCGCGCGACGTCGATCGGACCGCCGAACCCGTCGCGGGCCGCTCGGAGGGCAGCGTCCGGATCCGTTTCGGGCACCAGATGAGTCAGGACGAGCCGCCCGACGCCCGCCTCGGTTGCCTGGAGCGCCGCCTGCCGCGCACTGGTGAGGTAGGCGGCGGAGTCCTCCGGCACCTCCTCGGCGTACGACGCGTCGGCGATCAGCACGTCACTGCTCGCGGCGAGTTCGGCGACCAACGGGCTGGGACCGGTGTCGCCGGTGTAGGTGACGGTCGCTCCGTCGGCGCGTATCCGGAGACCCGCGTTGGGAACATAGTGCGGGAGGAGCATCGTCTCGATCCCGAACGGCCCCACCTCGAACGCCTCACCTGCGGCGAACTCCTGCAGGTCGTACGCCTCATCAAGCATTCCGGGACGGTCGAGTGCGAGGACGGCATCCAGCGCACCTGGCAACGTGTGGACAGGGAGACCGGGTGCGGGGTCGTCCCGCAGCGCCCGCGCGCGGAGCAGCGGGTTGAGGTCGGCGCAGTGGTCGGGGTGTTTGTGGGTGACTGCGACCGCGTCGATGCGTTCGGCCGGTACCAGCTCCAGCAGCCTTGGCAGCGTCGCGTAACCGGGATCGACGAGCAACAGGAACCCGTCATGGTCGAGGAGGTAGCCGCTGCACGCCAGCCCGGCCGCCGGCCACGCACCGCAGCCGCCGAGAACCGTGATCTCCATCCGTACAGTCTGCCAACTCTGCCTTCGGTCCATCCAGCGGAGGAAAGGGACACGACAATGACCACACGAGTCTCGAAGGTCACCACCATCGCGGTGGCCGCCGAGTGGTCTGCGTGGCGCCGGCGAGGCGATGGACGCGTTCGTTCGGGTGAACGCGGGAGTGACGTCGCCGGTTGAGTTCTTCTCCGAGGAGAATGTCGGCCGAATCCTCTCGGCGTGAGCGTGTCCGCATCTGTACGAACCCTTGACGTCGCGCGACGCGCATACCTACGTTCGTCGCATCGTGGAATTTCCGTTCCACGCAGCGCGCGACATCCGCACCGGTTCTCGCGTCCGGCACGGAAAAGACAAGGGTGGCGGCATGCTCGACACAGGCGAGGCGAGCGACACGACACTCCTCTGCCGGCCGGACCGATGGCGCGACGCGGATCTCATCGACTGCGACGTCCATCTCCCCGTCCCGTCGTTCGACCAGCTCGAGCGCCATCTCGACCAGCGCTGGCGCGACTACATGACGGAGAGCGGTGTTCGCGCCGTCAACCCGCCGCTGTACCCGCCGAACGCGCCACTTTCCCACCACCCTGGAATCGTGGCCACACCCCCGTCCTCCACAACGACCGCTGGCCTCGATCTCCTTCGTACGTACGTCTTCGACCACTGGCAGGCCAGCCATGCGGTCACCCAGTGCGGCATCGAGATCTCCGCGATCCACAACGACGACTGGGCTCTGGCGATGGCGCGCGCGGTCAACGACTGGCAGGTCGCGGAGTGGCTCGACCAGGAACCACGCCTGCGCGCTTCCCTCGTCGTACCGCCGCAGAATCCGGAGTTCGCGGCACAGGAGATCGACCGGCTCGGCGACCATCCGGGCTTCGTCCAGGTCCTGCTCCCCGTGCGCGCGGAGGCGCCGTTGGGCAGACGACGCTACTGGCCGATCTACCAGGCCGCCGAACGCCACGACCTGGCCGTCGGGATCCATGCCGGCGGGGTGAGCGGCAATCCGATCACACCCGTCGGCTGGCCGTCGTACTACCTCGAGGACTACGTAAGCATTGCCCAGGCGTTCCAGGCCCAGGTCGTGAGCCTGGTCAGCGAAGGGGTTTTCGCGACCCACCCGGGGCTTCGGGTGGTGCTCATCGAGGGCGGCTTCACCTGGCTGCCCGCCCTGATGTGGCGCTTCGACAAGAACTGGAAGGGCCTGCGGCGGGAGATCCCCTGGGTCGACCAGCCCCCGTCGGAGATCATCCGCAGGCACATCCGCCTCACCACGCAGCCGCTTGACGAGCCGGCCGACCCGCGCCAGCTCGTCGAGACCATCGAACAGCTCGGCGACGACACGATGCTGCTGTTCGCGACCGACTACCCGCACTGGCAGTACGACTCCGGCGAAGGACTCCTCCCCACCGGACTCCGCGACGATCTCGAACGCGCGATCCTCGCCGCCAACGCCCGCGCCACCTACCAGTTCTGACGAAGCGACGTCAGACAGTACGGAGTACCCCGCATGGCCGCCACCACGCCGATGGCCCCGACCCGCACCACCGCGAAGCGGACCCGGCCACCGATCGTCGACTGCGACATCCACAACGCCGTCTGGCCGGGCGCGCTCGATGCGTACCTGCCGAAGCGGTGGCGCCGCCACGGTGCGGTCTTCGGCTCGCGTACGCACCAGGGATCGCTGTATCCGAAGGGAAGTCCCGCCGCCGCGCGCCATGACGCCTGGCCACCGTCGGGCCGTCCGGCGGGCGGCGACCTGGACTTCATGCGCCAACAGCTCCTTGACGCCGAGGGCATCTCCTACGGCATCCTCAACTGCCTCAGCGCGGCCGGCACCCAGCTCAACGCGGACTACTCCGCGGCACTGTCCCGCGCCGTCAACGAATGGCAGATCGTCGAGTGGCTCGACAAGGAGCCGCGGCTGCGTGCCGGCGTCGCGATCCCCTACGAGGACGCCGACCTCGCGGTCACCGAGATCGACCGGTTCGCCGACCATCCCGGTTTCGTCCAGGTCCTGCTGGTCGCGCGCAGTGCCGAACCGCTCGGCCGCCGGAAGTACTGGAAGATCTACGAGGCGGCGGAGCGGCACGACCTTCCGGTCGGCATCCACTTTGGCGGCGGCGCCCGCGGAGTTCCTGTCACGGCCTCCGGCTGGCCGTCGTACTACATCGAGGACCACACCGACATGGCGCAGGCGTTCCAGGCACACGTCGTGAGCCTTGTCTGTGAAGGGGTTTTCGAGCGTTTCCCGCGACTGCGGGTCGTCCTGATCGAGGGCGGCTTCGCCTGGTTGCCGCCGCTCATGTGGCGCCTCGACAAGCACTGGCGGCGGCTGAAGGAGGAGGTGCCGCACCTGACCCGGGCGCCGTCGGAGTACATCCGCGACCACCTCTGGGTCACCACCCAGCCGATCGAGGAACCGCACGACCCGCGCCACATCCTGCAGGTCCTCGACCACCTCGGCGGCACCGACCGGGTGATGTTCTCGACCGACTACCCGCACTGGGACTACGACGACCCGGACCGCGCGTTCCGGGTGCGGCTGCCCGAGGAGGACCGGCAGAAGATCTTCGCCGGGAACGCCAAGGCGTTGTACGGGCTGGCTTGAGGGGACTGTCGACGATGCCGAGCTACGTCGTCGCGACCGTCGACGAGATCCCGCCGGGCGCCCGCAAGATCGTCACCGTGGCGAGGCGTTCGATCGGGGTGTTCAACGTCGACGGCGCCTACTACGCCCTGCGCAACCAGTGCCCCCACGAGGGCGGACCGCTGTGTGAGGGCGTCCTCTCCGGCCTCGTACGGTCGCCGCGACCGGGCACGTACGACTATCTCCGGCGCGGCGAGATCCTGCGGTGTCCGTGGCACGGTTGGGAGTTCGACGTCATGACCGGGCAGTCGTGGTTCGACCCGGCGAAGACGAGAGTCCAGTCCTACGACGCGACCGTGGAGACCCACGAGTCCCTCGCGGGATACGCGAAGGGCCCGTACGAAGCGGAGACCTACCGGGTGGAGGTCGACCGGGAGTACGTCGTGCTCCACCTGTGACCCGCCCGGGCGCCCAACGGACGGGAACGCTCAGGCGTCGGTGCGCGAGCTGTCGGGTTGGGCCCAGGGAGTATTGGCCCACGGGTCGTAGTCGACCTCGAGCGGTTCCTGCGGCGGGCGTTCGCCCTCGGGTACGTGCTGGAGGTTGACGCGGATCCGGTACCACACCGAGCTCCGGCCGCGCATGCCGTCGACGAGGATGTCGGCGGGTTCGAGATGGCCTACGACGAAGGGATGCCGAGACTTCCAGCGTTCCAGCCCGGACAGGGCCTCGTCCTTCGTCTTCGCGCGCGCGATCTCGATCAGCGGCATCGTCGACTGGCGCCGTCCGACGCCTTTCGGAGGTTTCTCCGCAGGGCCCAGCCGGTCTGCGAGGGCGAGCAGCGCGTCGAGTGACTCAGTCGAGTCCTCCATGCCCTTCCACGGGTCACCCTGCTCGGCGTACCGGGCAAGCACGGTGGGCAGGGTGTAGTTCTCGGGACGGCAGTCCGGTACCTCCGCCCACGCGAGCGGTGTGGAGACCCGTGCGTCGGGTTTCGGTCGTACGGAGTAGGCCGACGCCACGGTCCGGTCCTTGGCGTTCTGGTTGAAGTCGACGAAGACGCCCTGGCGTTCCTCCTTCCACCACCGCGCGGTCGCGAGGTCGGGCGCGCGGTTCTCGACCTCGCGGGCGACGGTCTCGGCGGCCCTGCGTACGTCGCGAAAAGCCCAGCGGGGCTCGATCCGCGCGTAGACGTGAAAGCCACGGGAGCCCGAGGTCTTCGGCCAGGCGGTCAGGCCGTGGTCCTCGAGGACCTCCCTCGCGACGAGCGCGACGTCGATGATCTGGCGCCAGTCCACGCCGGGCACCGGGTCGAGGTCGATCCGCAGTTCGTCGGGATGGTCGAGGTCCTCCGCCTGCACCGGGTGGGGGTTGAGGTCGATGCAGCCGAGGTTCACCGCCCACGCCAGGCCGGCGGCGTCGCGGACGACGGCCTCGGCGGCGGACGTCCCGGAGCGGTAGTGCAACTCGGCGACCTCGATCCAGTCGGGCCGGTTGGCCGGAGCGCGCTTCTGGAAGAACCCCTCCTCGTCGATTCCCTTGACGAACCGTTTGAGGATCATCGGCCGGCCGTTGATGCCGCGCAGGGCACCGTCGGCGACGGCGAGGTAGTAGTTCACCAGGTCGAGCTTGGTGTGGCCGCCGACCGGAAAGACCATCTTGTCCGGGTTGGTGATGGTCACCTCGCGACCGGCGACCTCCAGAACCTGCGACGACTTCGCCATTCGCTCACGATAGAGCGGTTTTACCCGCCCGGGCGGCGCGGGCTGTGAGGTAGCGGCGTTCGGGAAGGCTCGTCGTACGACGGGCGGCAGTCGCGTAGTGCTCACTGGCGGCTTCGTGGTCGCCGGCCATCTCCAGCAGGTGCGCCCGCGCCGCGGAGAGCCGGTGATGCGTCGCGGTCCGCTCGTCGTCGTCCAGAGGTGCCAGGAGGTCGAGCCCTGCACGCGGTCCGTGGACCATCGCGACCGCGACGGCGTGGCTCATGGTCACCACCGGGTTGGTCCCGCAGATGCGGGCGAGCAGGTCGTACAGCGCGACGATCTGGCGCCAGTCGGTGTCCTCGGCGCGCGCGGCCTCGTCGTGGACTGCGGCGATGGCGGCCTGGAGCTGGTAGGGACCGAGGGCGGTGCGCGACATCGCATCGGTGACGAGCGCGGTCCCCTCGGCGATGGCCTCGCGGTCCCACCGGCGGCGGTCCTGCTCGGCGAGCGGAACCAGCTCGCCGTCGGACCCGATCCGAGCGGGGCGCCGCGCGTCGGTGAGCAGCATGAGGGCGAGCAGTCCCGCGACCTCGCCGTCGGCGGGCAGGAGCCGACGCACCATGCGGGTGAGCCGGATCGCCTCCCCGGACAACTCGACGCGGTAGGCGTCCGGGCCGGATGTCGCGGAGTAGCCCTCGTTGAAGATCAGGTACAGCACGTGCAGCACCGCGCCGAGCCGCGCCGCGCGTTCGTGGGGCGGGGGCAGGCTGAACGGAACGCCGGAGGACCTGATGGTCCGCTTCGCCCGGCTGATCCGCTTGCCCATCGTCTGGTCGGGCACGAGGAACGCCCGCGCGATCTCCTCCGTGGTGAGGCCGCCGACGGCCCTCAGCGTGAGCGCGATCTGCGACGCGGGCGAGAGGGAGGGATGGCAGCACAGGAAGAGCAGGATCAGGGTGTCGTCGGCGTCGGCCGCCAGCCGCATGTCGGCGGCCGGGGCGACGTAGGCCTCCAGTGGGACCCGCAGCCCCTCGGCGTCCTCCCGGCGCCGGCGCGCCTGGTCGCTGCGGAGCTGGTCGGTCAGCCGGCGCGCGGCGACCTGGATCAGCCACGCGCGCGGGCTGTCCGGCCGACCCTCGGCGGGCCACTGGACGGCGGCGGCGAGCAGCGCCTCCTGGACCGCGTCCTCGGCGGCGTCGAAGTGCCCGTAGCGCCGGACGACCGCGCCGAGGACCTGCGGCGCGAGGTCGCGCAGCAGGTCCTCGAGGCTGGTGTCGTACGCCATCGGATCACCCGGCTTCGGTCAGGCCTCGAAGCCGTCGGGTGCCATCAACGGGCGCAGCTCCACGGTGTCCCCGATGGCGTCCACGATCCGGGCGGCGATCTCGAGGGCCCGGTCGTGGCTCTCCACGTCGACGATGCCGAAGCTGACCAGGACCTCCTTCACCTCTGCGTACGGTCCGTCGGTGGCGACCGGTCCGCTGTCCTGCTTCCGGACGGTCACGGTGTGGGACGGGTCGCCCAGGCCCTCGGTGGCGACGAACTCGCCGGAGTCGCTGAGCTCCTTGCCCAACTGCGCGTAGAAGTCGCAGGCCTTCTGGACCTCTTCCGGCGTCGCGTTGGCCCAGCCCTCGGGGTTGGTGTAGGCCAGCATGATGTACTTCATGTCCTCGCTCCTCACGTTTGTGACCCCTCTCGGGCCCTTCTCGCCGGAGACGTCGGAGCGGGCGATCCGGCTTGGACATCCGGCCCCAGAAATTCTGCCGTACGACGCTGACGTACGGACCGGGCTCAGGACTCCTCGAGCCAGTAGTTGTCGTGGCGTAGGTAGAACTCAGCGCGTTCCTCGTCGCTGTACGTCCGGCCCCGGGCTAGCTCCGCGAGGGTCTCGAAGTACTCCTCGCGGGGGGCACCCGGGGTGAAGAGCAGCAGCATCGACGCGGGTTCGCCGGCGACGTTCCGAAAGGCGTGGATGCCACCGGGAGGGACGTAGAGGAAGTCGCCCGCGGTCGCCTCGACCCACTGCTCTCCGTTGTAGAGCCGGACGGTTCCGGCGAGGATGTAGAACGACTCGGAGATCGTCTTGTGGAAGTGCGGTCCGGGTCCGCTTTCGTTCGGGCCGAAGTTCCAGCGGTAGAGCCCGAAGTCCCCGCCGGTCGACACCCCGGTGGTGAGGTAGTCGACGGAGCCACCCGAGGTGTACGACAGCTCGGGTTCGTGGTCACGTGGCCGGAAGGTCGCGCTGACCTCTCCGGTCTCACCGCTGTAGCGAATCGGTGGATAGGACATAGCTCAGTGAAGATACGCCACGTCGTCGACCTGGAACCGTGCTCCCCACGGCGCGTCGGTGCCCAGGGCGCGGAAGCCGATCTCGATCGCGGTGATCCGGCCACGGTGCGTCCAGTCGGCCACGTCGACGGTGAGGGCGTTCCACTGGTCCGGCTTGAACGAATCGAGCGTGCTGGTCAGCCGCTCCTCTCCACTGACGAGGGTGAGCGTGGCTTCGTAGCCGGTCGCGCCGGGTGCACCGCCGTAGGCGTCGACCCAGGCGACGACACCGGTTGCCGCCGACAGATCCAGTGGGGTGGCGGGTGCGACGACGACGGTCTTCGCCGCCGACGCCGGCCCGGGCGTCGTGGTCGCCTCCAGTGCCCAGTCCCCGCTGCGCGGTGAACCGGGTCCGTTGGCGAAGCTCTCCACCGTCGCCACGGAGTCGACGTTCTGCCCCGGTGCCCAGCCGGCGGGGCCGTCCTCGAAGTCGTACACCGCAGTCGGAACGGGCGGTGGGACGGTGATGTGCAGCCGGAGGGTCGCATCCCCGTAGTCGAGGCAGATCGCTGGATGGTCGGTGTCGGCGGGTTCGAATGCGGTCACTTCGGTGTCGTACGTACGACTCACGCCGGTCGTGAGGCCGGCGACATCGAGTGCGGCGGGCTCCACCGCGACACCGTCGCACGCTGTCAAGCTCACCTTGCCTTCGAGCGGCTTGGCGTCGTTGCTGGTCACCGTGACCGAGAGGGTCGAGCCCACGCCGCTCCGGTCCGACAGTTCCGCCACCGCGTCGATGTTGCGCATCGCCGACGCGGGTGCGACCTTGCGCGACATCGTCACGTGGTCGACGTCGAAGGTGCCGCGCCATTCGTCGTTGGTGGTTCCGCGTACCCAGACCTTGATCCGCCCGATGGCCGAGCGAGGGGCCCAGCCGGACAGGTCCAGCGACAGCGGGTTCCAGCCGCGCGCGGGATCGAGCCGGGCGAGACCATAGGCCACCTCACCGGTCGCGGAGTAGACCTGGACCTTGACGTAGAACACGTTGCCGGGCTTGAAGTCCCCCGGCTCCGGCACCTGGACTCCGAGGTTCAGGTGCGGCGTGGCACGCGCGTCGACTGGCTCGGGGAGGACGACATCGGTTCCCTTCCAGGTCTTCGCCTCGCGCGACCACTCCCGCAGTTGGCTCGCGTTGTCGAACCGCACCCGCAGGGCCCGGTCTCCTTCGAAGCCGCCGGCGACCGACTCCACCGCCGAGGCGTTGTCGGACAGGCGCCAGCCGTCGACGCCGTCCTCGAAGTCGGCGATCACCGTTTCCTGCAACGGCTTCGCGGCGATCCTCGTGCCGACCTGGCGCGGCTCGGTCCGATCGGCCAGCTCGTCCGGATCGAAGCCGGGCACGACCTCGGCCCAGTCGTCGATCCCGATGACGTCCTTCGCGAAGTCGGTCACCTCGAGCGAGCGGGCGGTGTCGATTCCCTCGAAGACGTCGTAGCTCACCTTGTGCCGTCCAGGCATCGCTGGCTCTTCGCGTTCGTCGTCCCACGTCCACAGGCCCAACCGCAGGCCGCCCTCGTGCTGGTGGTCGACGTGGCGATGCAGGATGAACGCGTCGATGCTGTCGAGGAAGCGCACCTTGTAGTAGGCGTAGGCATAGCACGCGGCCTGCAGACGTTCGGCTCCCAGCGAGTCGCCAGGTGTGTGACAACCCTGTTCGGACAGGATGATCCGCCGACTCGCGCCGGCGTAGCCGAGGTCGTCCCGGGCGAGGTAGTCGGGGAGCACCTCGATGTTCTTGAACGTGATCCGTGGCGTGTCAAAGCCGGGCAGGGCAGTCTCGTCGTCCCACACGGCGGGGTCGCCGAGGTTCTCGGGATAGGGGTGGTGAGCGATGTCCCAGCCGACGTCGCCGGTGCGCTTGGTCAGGGCGTTCAGTTGGTCGATGACGTCCTTGCCGGCGTAGAACCGGGTCGGGTTGGCCGGGTCGGGGTTCTCTCCGCAGACGATCGTCCAGCAGTGCGTGAGGGAGATGTAGGTACGCGCGCCGTTCCAGGACTTTCGCGTGGCCTGCCAGGCGATCCGGACCGCCTTGGCGTAGTAGCCGAGGAAGTCCTCGAGCGTCATGTCGCCTGCGTTCGCCCACACCCACTGGGCGTCCACCTCGTTGCCGACGATGTAGCCGACGGCGCGGCCGTACTTCTCGTCGTCGCGGGTGTAGCGGTCGGCGAGGAACTCCATCGCCGCGGTGTAGTACCCCACACCCTCGGCGGTCTTGGTGTTGAACGCGAACACCGTGCCGGAGCTCACGTCGGCGTCCGGATGGCGCAGGACCGGCCAGGCCGACGTCGGATCGCTGTCCTGGTAGAGGATCAGGATCAGGTTGACGAGCGAACCGTTGTCCGACAGGGGTTTGACCTGCCCGTCGAGCGTCGCTACCGCGTCGGCGTCGAAGTAGTACGAACGGCCGCCCGAGGAGAACTCGATCACCTTCGACGGGTCGTCGCCGGCGTCGATCCGCATGATCTCGTTGAACGCGACGTTGATGCCGGCGTGCTGCACGCCAAGTTCCTCGGCGTCGTCGGTCATCTCCACCTGCAGGCCCTTCTTGCTGGCGGCCCGCGGGTACGCGAAGTCCCGGGCGGGGGTGAAGTCGAGAGCGTCGACATGGCGCGGCTCCCCCAGGACCTGGGCAGCGTCGCCCTCGCCGGTGACGGCGACGTACTGGTCGTAGAGCCGGTCATGACCCGCACGGTCCACGCGCGGCAGCGAGGCGGTGAACGCGCCGTCAGCGCCGGACGTCACCGCCGCGACAGGATCGGCGCCCGGGTAGCTCTCCGGATCGGCCTCCGTTCCCAGGGCGTAGATCCGCGCCTCGACCCCGGCCGCACCCGCGGAGCCCACCACCTCGACGGTCGTGTCCTTCGCGACCACCGACGCGATGCCCGCTTCCGCCGCGGGCGACACCTCCGCGCCGACCGCGGACCCCGCCCACGCGGACGTGGCCGCTGGAAGAGCGAGCAGCACACCGACGAGCAGCGCGACCGCCCGGCTGATCACACCCCGATCTGGTCGAGCCCCTCGTGCAGACATGACACGTCCTCCCCTTCGACCGCCCGCGGCACCACGGACCACCACGGACACTGCGCCCCGACCCAGCCCATGTCCACTAGTATTCTGGATCGTTTCAATGAAATGTCGGCAGTGTGGTCCGGACCCGAACGGCTGTCAATATCATCGGGGATGAGTGGACATGGCCAACAATGGCCGCAGGGACACGGCAGTCGTGGCGGGACACCTATGCAGGTCATCCCACGGGAATGCGTCGGCTCACTTCATCTCGGACAGGTGTACGAATACCAGGGCGTGACCTGGGGTTTTCCCCTCACTCCCGTTGACTTTTGGCCCTCACCTCGGCAAGCGTGGAGCGATCAGCGTCGGGGGTACCCGTCCCCCCGCGAACGTCAGGCGAGGGCTGGTGAGCATGTTCGGGGAGCTCGAACACCCCACGTACGAAGGATTCGACGAGTCGGCGCCCGCCGAACACGCCCAGGACTCCGACCAATTCCTTGACCGGGTTGCCCATCACTGTACCGACCTGTTCAGTGTGTCGGCGGCGGGCGTGATGCTGGTCGGCCCGGGCGGCGACCTCCACGCCGCGGCGACGGCTGCCCCTACCGTGCCGGAGTTGGGCGATCTCTTCGCCTCGCATCCCGAGGCGAGCCCCTGCGCGGACAGTTGTCACCTGCTGGAGCCCGTCATCGAGACGGACCTGGAAAGGGCTGACCGGCGATGGCCGGAGTTCGCGACAGATGCCCGGAAAGCTGGGGTCCGTGGCGTTCTGGCATTTCCGCTTCATGACCGCGCGACAAGCATCGGCGCACTCGGCCTGCTCGCGACCAAAGACGAGCATCTCGATCTGCATCACGTCCGCCTGGTGGGTGCGATCGCCGACATCGCCGTCGGCGGGCTCCTGCAGCGCGACACGGCGGCGCACGGCGTGCACGGTGGCGTGAGTCAGCTGCAGTCCGCCCTGGACGCACGCGTCGTCATCGAACAGGCAAAGGGAATGCTGGCGCAACGTGGCGGCATCGACGTCGCACAGGCGTTCCAGGCATTGTTCCGTTTCGCCCGCAAGCACCGGATTGGTCTGGTCGAGGTCGCCGAGTCGGTGGTCGACGGAACCGTCGACTCGTCGAGGATTCTCGACGCCCTGTCGACCGCCGGCTTGCGCCAACGACGCGCTCCCACACCGCGGGCGGAGTGGCGAGGAATGGACCACTCGTGAACGCTGAACTCGGAGCGGGATCCGCCGTTGCTGCTACCCGCTACGCACGGCTCTACCGGTTGCTTGCCGACTGTGCCGACCGGACAGACGGACCGGAGTCCGGTGACCACGTGTGTGACGCATGTGCCGAGGTGGCGGGTGCCGACGGCGCCGCCCTGTCGTTGATCAGCGCCCATCGCTGGTCAGCGCTGCTGGGAACATCCGGCGAGCTTGCCAAGACGCTCGCCGACCTGCAGTTCACGTTGGGCCAGGGCCCCAAGTTCCATGCCCTGAGGACCGGCCATGCGGTCATCGTCGAGGACCTGGCGAGCGAGGCGTCGGCGCACAACTGGCCGGTCTTCGCTCCGGCGGCCGCCGACCTGGGGATCCGCGCGCTCGCCGCACTCCCGCTGTCGTCGGACGGGAACCGGGTCGGTGTCCTCCAGCTGTACCGCACCACCCCACGGTTGGTGGACCCGGACAACTTGCGCGACGCCGCGATGTGCGCGGAACTCGCACTGGTGTCGATCCTCGGTCACGCCGGCGGACCGGAGGACGTTGGGAGCAGTCTCGCGGCGGTACGACTGGGCGAGCGCGCCGAGGTCTACCAGGCCACCGGTATGGTCGCCGAGTTCCTCGGCATCAGCCTCGACGACGCGCTCGCAAGGGTGCAGTTCCACGCCTTCAGCCACGAACAGTCCATCGGTTATGTGGCCCATGCGATCGTCGCGGGTCAGTTCATGCTCGAGGCCGACTCCCCCAGTTGAGAGCCGGCGTCGCCGGCCGCGAACGGCTCGCCCGCGTGCTGGCGACGGTAGGCACCGGGCGCGGTGCGGAAAGCCCGCTTGAACGCGTTGGCGAACGCGAACTCTGAGGTGTAGCCCACCCGCTGTGCGGTCGAATGCAACGAGATGTCGGTGTCGCGAAGGAGTTTCGCCGCCGTCGTCATCCGCCACCAGGTGAGGTAGGCCAGCGGCGGCTGTCCGATCAGCGTGGTGAACCGGCGGGCGAACGCCGCCCGGGAGAGGCCGGCTTCGGCGCCCAGGCTCTCGACCGTCCACTGGCGTTCGGGGTTGCGGTGGATTCCGCACAGGGCCGCGCTGACCGCCGGATCCCTGAGCGCGGCGGCCCACCCGCCCTCCGCCTCGTCGCAGGGCTGGTCCTCCGTCCACGCCCGCAGGATGTAGAGCAACAGCATGTCGAGCAGGGCGGGGACCACGGCGTCCGTTCCGTAGCGGGGGTTCTGCAGCTCACCGCCCAGCAGGTCGATGGCCGCGCGCAGCGACGGATGGTGCCCGAGCCGAGCCGGGAGATGGACGACGTCGGGCAACTCCCGCAGCAGCGGATGGATCCGCGACCGGTCGAGGCGGTACATCCCGCAGAGCATCACCGTCAGTGGCGCCGAGCCGTTCGGTCGGTCCGGGCCGACCGGGACCACGTGCCGCTCGGTCCGGCAGTGCTCGTCCGGGTGCGTCGGCACCGTCGGCGTGGTGGGACTGTCGGCCATCGCATGGGTGATCCCCTGCGGCATGAACACCACGTCGCCGACCCCGAGCGCGACCGGATCGCCATCTTCGGGGAGCAGCCAGGCCGAGCCCTGGAGGATCACGTGGAAACCCGCGCCGGGGACGGCTTGGTACGACCTACCCCACGGCGCCCGGCACTCGACGAGGAACGATCGCGGCTGCCCAGTCCGCATGGCGGTGATCACGTGACTGAGGACGTCCATGACCGCCAGCCTATCCGGCGTCGCTCCGTCGCCGGCGGCCGGAGACGCTGACGTATAGTCCGGAGACTTCTACGCATGGGGCGTCTTCTGCTCTGCTCGTACGGTCAGGACTCATGACCAGAGTGGGAATCATCATCGGAAGCACGCGCCCCGGCCGCAACGGTGACACGGTGGCCCGTTGGGTCCACGACCTCGCGACCAAGCACGGCGGCGCGGAGTACGAGATCGTCGACCTGGCCGACTACGGGCTGTCGCACCTCGACGAGGCCGTCCCGGCGGCGGTGGGAGAGTACGCCCATCCGCACACCAAGCGCTGGGCGGCCGCGGTCGGTGCGTGCGATGCGTACATCTTCGTCACGCCGGAGTACAACCACTCGATGCCGGGGGCACTGAAGACCGCCTTCGACTTCGTCTACGCCGAGTGGCATCACAAGGCGGCGGGGTTCGTCGGCTACGGCGCCGATGGCGGAATCCGGGCCATCGAACAGATCCGGCAGGTGATGGCACACCTCAAGGTGGCCGACGTGGGGCCTCAGGTCTCGCTGTCGCTCTTCACCGACTTCGTGAATTTCACCGAGTTCCAGCCCGATCCGCGCCACGAGGCCTCGATGAAGACCATGCTGGACGAGGTGCTCAGCTGGGCTGGCGCGCTGCGCTCGGTACGTACGGGAAGTGCCGCACAGCCAGTCGCCTGACCTCAGTAGGCGCGGGTGAACGACGCCAGCGCGTCGTCGACCTGGCGCGCGCTGGGTCTGGTGAAGATCTTCGGCTCGTCGTCGGAGTCGTAGCTGAGCAGCATCGGGCAGCTGGCAGTGGCGGCCGCGGGGATCACCGCGGTCCCGACCTTGGCGCCGGTGCGGGCCTCGTAGACGGTGATGTCGTAGGTCGCTTCGTACACCGGGACCGTGGCGGACGGCTCGGCGAAGCGGCAGGTACGCACCTGCCGGCCCTGCCCGGTCTGGTCGAGGCACGCGAGCAGCTGGACCTCCGCCGTCTCGCGCGGGTTGAGATAGCCGGGCAGCCGCTCCGCCGCATTCGGCGCAAGGAGCACCATCCCGGTGTAGTAGTCGCCGCTCGCCGCGTGTTCCTCGATCAGGATCTGCACCGGATGAGGCGCCTCGCCGGTGTAGGCGGCGGCGCGGGGGAAGTACTCCCGCGGCCACGCACACCCGTCCTCGAACGCCCGCGACTCCAACGGACCTTCGTTCGCTCGGGGCCCCGCCGCCCAGCTCCACGTGCCGTAGCCGAGGGCGGCGACGACGAGGAGGACCAGGACGACGACGACCGCGCCGAGTGTCGTACCCGCCTTGCCCGCACCCCGGCCGGGCGGTCGTCCTCCCAGGGTCACCTGGTCCATGGGCCATCCCCTCGTAGGAAGTGTCGTGGATCATCCGGCTTTGCCGGATTCGTCACGCATAGGCAACGGGTGGAGCCGCGCATGGTTACGGCACGATGGAGTGGCCATGACTTCGACCATCGCGCTTCCCGACGCCCTTTCCGGCCTCGCCGAACCCGACGCCGACTCCCTCTTCGACGCGTTCGCCGGGTGGGCGGCGGGTCAGGGGCTCAGCCTCTATCCGCACCAGGAGGAGGCGCTGATCGAGATCGTCTCGGGCGCCAACGTGATCCTGAGTACGCCCACCGGGTCGGGCAAGAGTCTGGTCGCGGCAGGCGCACACTTCGCGGCGTTGGCCACCGGCCGGCGGACGTTCTACACGGCACCGATCAAGGCGCTCGTCTCGGAGAAGTTCTTCGCGTTGTGCGCGATGTTCGGGCCTGAGCGCGTCGGCATGATGACCGGCGACGCCGCCGTCAACGCCGAAGCGCCGATCATCTGCTGTACGGCCGAGATCCTCGCCAACCTCGCTTTGCGCGAAGGACATCACGGCGACGTCGGCCAGGTGGTGATGGACGAGTTCCACTTCTACGCCGAACCCGATCGCGGCTGGGCCTGGCAGGTGCCGCTGCTCGAGTTGCCGCAGGCGCAGTTCGTCCTCATGTCGGCGACGCTCGGCGACGTCAGCCGCTTCGAGGCCGACCTCACCCGGCGAACCGGGCGGCCGACCGCCGTCGTGGCCGGGACCGAGCGGCCGGTGCCGTTGGTCTATTCGTACGTCACGACCCCGCTGCACGAGACGCTCCAGGAGCTGCTCACCACGCACCAGGCCCCGGTCTACGTCGTGCACTTCACCCAGGCGGCGGCCATGGACCGGGCGCAGGCGTTGACGAGCCTCAACGTCTGCACGCGGCAGGAGAAGGACCGGATCGCCGAGCTGATCGGCAACTTCCGCTTCGCCGCCGGCTTCGGGCGTACCCTCTCGCGGCTCGTCCGGCACGGCATCGGCGTGCACCACGCGGGGATGCTGCCGAAGTACCGCCGACTGGTCGAAACCCTTGCCCAGGCAGGGCTTCTGAAGGTCATCTGCGGGACGGACACGTTGGGCGTGGGCATCAACGTGCCCATTCGTACGGTCGTGTTCACGGGTCTGTCGAAGTACGACGGGACCAAGGTGCGGTTGCTCAAGGCGCGCGAGTTCCACCAGATCGCGGGGCGCGCCGGTCGGGCTGGTTACGACACGCTCGGGACCGTCGTCGTCCAGGCGCCCGAGCACGTCGTGGAGAACGAGAAGGCGCTCGCCAAGGCCGGCGACGATCCGAAGAAGCGGCGACGCGTGGTACGCAAGAAGCCGCCGGAGGGCACGATCGGCTGGGGGAAGCCGACCTACGAACGGCTGGTCGCGGCCGCACCGGAGCCGCTCACGTCCAGCTTCGTGGTGAGCCATTCCATGCTGCTCAACGTGATCGCGCGGCCCGGGGACGCGTTCGACGCGATGCGGCACCTGCTCACCGACAACCACGAGGAGCCGTCGGCGCGACGCCGGCACATCAGCCGGGCCATCGCGATCTACCGCGCGCTGCTGGCCGGAGGTGTGGTCGAACGCTTGGATCAGCGCGACGCCGAGGGGCGGGCGGTGCGGCTGACGGTCGACCTGCCGCTGGACTTCGCGCTCAACCAGCCGTTGTCGCCGTTCGCGCTCGCGGCGATCGAGCTGCTCGACACGGAGTCTCCTTCGTACGCCCTCGACGTGCTGTCGGTGCTCGAGTCGACGCTTGACGATCCGCGGCAGGTCCTTTCCGCGCAACGGTCCAAGGCGCGCGGCGAGGCGGTGGCGCAGATGAAGGCCGACGGTCTCGACTACGACGAACGGATGGAGCTGCTCGAGGACGTCACCTACCCGCAGCCGCTCGCCGACGTGCTCGAGGCGGCGTACGAGATGTACCGGAGCGGCCATCCCTGGGTGGCCGACCACGAACTGTCGCCGAAGTCCGTGGCGCGCGACATGTACGAGCAGGCGATGACGTTCACGGAGTACATCAGCTACTACAGCCTCGCGCGGTCCGAGGGCCTGGTGCTGCGCTACCTCGCCGATGCGTACAAGGCGCTGCGGCAGACCGTGCCGGAGGACGCGCGGACCGAGGAGCTTCTCGACCTCACCGAGTGGTTGGGCGAGCTGGTACGCCAGATCGACTCCAGCCTGCTCGACGAATGGGAACGGTTGCAGAACCCCACCGACGACCCGACGGCCGAGGTCGCCGCGCGGCCGGAGACGCTGACCGGCAACACGCGGGCGTTCCGGGTCCTGGTGCGCAACGCGTTGTTCCGCCGGGTCGAGCTGGCGGCTCTGCGCCGTTACGACGCCCTCGGCGAACTCGATGCCGACGCCGGGTGGAACGCCGACGCGTGGGCGTCGGCGATGGAGGCGTACTTCGACGAGTACGACCGGCTCGGTACCGGCCCCGACGCGCGCGGGCCGGCTCTGCTGATGATCGACATGGGTGCCGACCGGTGGATCTGCCGGCAGATCTTCGACGACCCGGACGCAGACCACGACTGGGGCATCAGCGCCGAGGTCGACCTCGCGGCGTCCGACGAGGCCGGCGAGGCGGTGGTGCGCGTCACCGCCGTCGGCCCGCTGTAGCGATCCCGCCGGCCCAACAAACCTGGAGCGATGAGTTTTGCTCGCGGCGCGGGTCCATAGGGACAGGCAACCCTGTGAGAGGAACTCCGATGAGCGAGGCGAGCACCACCAAGGGCACCCATAACGGCGTGGCGACGACCGAACATCCCACGAGCGACGTCCGCGGCGCGTCCCGGAAGGAATGGATCGGGCTGGCGGTGCTCGCCCTGCCCACCCTCCTGCTGTCGATCGACGTCAGCGTCCTCTACCTCGCCCTGCCGCGGCTGAGCGCCGACCTGGGCGCGTCGACCACCCAACAGCTGTGGATCCTCGACATCTACTCGTTCCTGCTGGCCGGGTTCCTGGTGACGATGGGCAACCTGGGCGACCGGGTGGGGCGGCGGAAGCTGCTGCTGATCGGCGCGGCGGCGTTCGGCGTGGCCTCGGTGGTCGCTCCGTACGCCACGACTCCTGAGATGCTGATCGCCGCCCGCGCACTTCTCGGGATCGCCGGGGCGACACTCACGCCCTCGACCTTGGCGCTGATCCGGAACATGTTCCACGATCCGAAGCAGATGGGCGTGGCGATCGGCGTGTGGTTCAGCTGCTTCATGGGCGGCATGCTCGTCGGCCCGCTGGTCGGCGGCGCACTGCTGGCGCACTTCTGGTGGGGATCGGCGTTCCTGATCGGGGTCCCGTGCATGCTGGTGCTGCTGGTCGCCGGACCGATCCTGCTCCCGGAGTACCGCGACCGCGCGGCCGGTCGCCTCGACCTCAGCAGCGTCGCGCTGTCCCTCGCCGCGATCCTGCCGGCGATTCACGGCCTGAAGACGCTGGCCCGGGATGGCTGGAACCCCGTCGCCGGCGCCGCGCTCGTGGTGGGTCTCGCGTTCGGCGTCACGTTCGTACGCCGGCAGCGCCGCCTCGCCGAGCCGCTGCTCGACCTGCGACTGTTCGGCAGCCGGTCGTTCAGCACCGCGATGGCGATCATGGTGTTCAGCGGCATCGTCATGGCGGGTGTCTCGCTGCAGACGGCGTTGTACCTGCAGGTGGTCGAGGAGTTCTCGCCGCTGACGGCCGGCCTGTGGCAGATCCCGGGGAGCATCGCGATGGTCGCGGGCTTCATGGTGGCGCCGAAGCTCGCGGACAGGTTCGGGCCGGCTTATGTCGTCGCGGCCGGACTGGCGGTCGGCGGCTTCGGGCTCCTGGTACTCACCCAGATCACAGGGGCCGGTGGGCTTGTTCTGGTGGTGACCGGACTCGTCCTCGCCTCTGCGGGAATCGCCCTGCCCATGGCCCTGACGATGAACCTCGTTCTCGCCTCGACCTCTCCGGAGAAGGCCGGCGCCGTCTCCTCGGTGTCGGAGACCAGCGGGGAGTTCGGGATCGCGCTGGGCGTGGCGTCGCTCGGTTCCCTTGGTGGCGTCGTCTTCCGCGGTGCGCTGGCCGACACCATGCCCGCCTCGGCGCCTGCCGAGGTGGCCACCACCGCGCTGGAGGGCATCACTGCTGCGACCGCCGCCGCCCACCAGCTGGCAGGCGCCCCGGGGCAGGAACTGTTGGTCGCCGCCCAGACCGCGTTCACCGCCGGCCTCAACGTGGTCGGACTCGTCGGAGGCCTGGCCTTCCTCGGGCTCGCCGTCCTCACCATCGCCGTCCTGCGTGCGGACCGGGCAGGCGGCACGGACCGGGCAGGCGGCACGGACCGGGCAAGCGACGGCACGTACCTTGCGCGCAACGGCACGGACCGGGCGAGCGACGGAGCGGGCGACGAAGCGACGGCCGACGCGACGACGTGCGAGCCGCTGCCGGTAACGGTTGCATGATGCCGGTGACGTGCAGCCCGCCGACCGCACAGTCGTGGCGCCGCGACAAAGCGGGTGTCCGTGCGTCCGCCGTCAAGGTCGCATTGCCTGCCAGCGGCGCCGGAGGGCGAAGGCTGCCGACTTCGGTCGACGGTCGCGGGTGAAGACGCCCTTCTTGTTGCCGTCGACCCGGATGATCCCCGACTTGGTGGCGAAGTCGGCGAAGTTCCACACCTGCTCGCCGACGACGGCCGGGATCCGGTCGAAGACCCGATGGTTCATCTCGAGATACTCGACCTGGTACTCCTCGCTCCACGGTTGCGGCACCACCGCGTGCAGGCCGCTCAGCGTGTCGGCGCCGTACTCGGTGATGATGATCGGTTTGCCGTCACCCGCCCATGCTTCGAGCTCGGCCTGCCACGCCCGTTCGGCCGCTGCCAGGTCACCGGAGTGTACGTACCAGCCGTAGTAGCGGTTGAGCATGAGCACGTCGGCGTACTGGCTGACCAGACACTTCCCGTGCGGTGCCATCCCGACATTGGCAAAACTGACCGGCCTGCTGGGATCGATCTCACGGGTGAGCGCGAACAGCGGCTCGAAGTAGGCCCGCGCCGCCTCGGTGTGCGACTCCGGTTCGTTCGCGATGCTCCACATGACCACGCACGGGTGGTTCCGGTCCCGGGCGATCAACTCGCGGATCGCCTGCGCGTGCACCTCGCGGGTCGCGTCGTTGATGGTGTCGGCGGAGAACGTCTCATAGCGCCGGCCTCCGAAGACTCCCCCACCGATCCCGGTGTTCAGGCCCACCGCCGCGGTCTCGTCGATGACAACGATTCCGCGCCGGTCGGCGAGGTCGAGAACCTCTTCGGCGTACGGATAATGCGACGTACGGAAGGAGTTGGCGCCGATCCAGTCCAGCAGCTCGACGTCATGGGCGAGGAGAACGTCGTCGTGCCCCTTGCCGCGAATGGCCGCGTCCTCGTGCTTGCCGAACCCGGTGAAGTAGAACGGCTCGCCATTGATGAGGAACTCCGTGCCACGTACCTCCACCGTACGAATCCCGACGGCGAGCGTGTACGAGTCCACCACCTCGTCGTCGCGCTCGCTGTCGATGATCTGCGCTACCAGGTCGTAGAGATACCCATCGCCGGGCGCCCACGGGCGGACGTCGGGCACGGTGAGTTGGCCGGCCGTTCCGAGGCCACGGGCGACCTCCGCGCCGGCGGCGTCGCGCAGGATCACGCGTACCCCGTGACGGTCGGCGCGGGCCGACTCTCCCCCGGAGTGGTCGATGGCGACGTCGATGCCGTAGTCGACCGTGCCGGTCGTGCCGTCGAGTCCGGTGCTGACCGTGAGCTCGCTGAGGTGGCTGCGTGGCGTGGAGTACAGCCAGACCGAGCGGTGGAGTCCCGCATAGTTGAAGAAGTCGTGGTAGTAGATCTGCCGCGGACCGTCCGGCGTGTCCTCGACGACGCCCGGCGGGATGGACTGCCATGTCAACTCATTGTTGACAACGACCGTGATGCGGATCCCCGCGCCCGCGGTGACCAGCTCGGTGATGTCGGCTTCGAACGGTGTATAGCCACCCTCGTGCGCGGCCACCTGCGTGTCGCCGACCCAGACGACCGCGCGGTGAGTGGCCGAGTCGAAGCGGAGCGCGACGCGCTGGCCGGCCCACCCACGTGGGACCCGCGCCGTGGTCTGGTACCACACGTCACCCACGTGGTCGCGGAGTGCGCGGTCGGTCGTGATGTCGTTGTAGCTCGCCGGCACCGGCATGTCGCGCGGCCCCTGGAGGGCCTGCCGCCACCACCCCTGGTCGCGGCCGACACCGTCCACATCACGGACGAAACGCCACAGGCCATCGAGGCGCCTGCGGTCACGGGTGGGACCGTCCTGGGGACGCAACATGCTCGGGTCTCCCATCGTCGGGGGCAGCGGTCCGTCCCGCGGCGGTGGACGGGAGCCGGACCTGTTCGAAGGATAGGGCCCCTTCCGCCCCGTCAGCATCGTCGGACAGGTCCCGGTGACGCGGCAGGGCTCACGGGTGACGCGATGTCGGCGGTCCGCGAGCACCACCCGCCCACCTCACTGCGGGGTTTAGCGGCGGACGGGGACGGGCACGTGACCTCAGTCCAGCATCGGCGAGGGGTCATGAATGGTGGAGTCCACGGGCATGCGGTCGACCATTCGCGATCTCTCGACGCGCCCGCGGATCGTCATCGTTGGTGCTGGGTTCGCGGGCTTCCATGCGGCCCGTCGGCTCCACCGGCTCGCCAAGGGCCGCGCCGAGATCGTGGTCATCAACCCGACCGACTACTTCAGCTATCTTCCGCTGCTTCCCGAGGTGGCCGCCGGCATCCTCGATCCGCGGGCCGTGACGGTGCCGCTGGCTACGAGCCTTCGCGGCGTCCGACTGCTCCCCGGGGAGGTGAGCGCCATCGATCTCGACCGCCGGTCGGTGAGCTTTGTCGACCCCGATCAACGCGACCACACGACCGGGTACGACCGACTCATCCTCACTCCCGGCAGCGTGAACAAGCTGCTCCCCGTTCCGGGGGTGTGCGAGTATGCGCACGGGTTCCGGACGGTCGCCGAGGCGTTGTTCCTGCGTGACCACCTGATCGCCCAGATCGAGTTGGCCGACGCGAGCGACGACCCGGCCGAGCGGTCCGCACGTTGCACGTTTGTGGTCGTCGGCGCCGGCTACACCGGTACCGAGGTCGCGGCCGCCTGCCAGCTGTTCACCCGCAGGGCCGCCGACCAACGGACCGGCCTGGCCGCCGAGCCGCTGCGGTGGTTGCTCATCGACATCGCCGACCGGGTGCTGCCCGAACTCGACCAGCGGCTCTCAGCGACCGCGGAACGGGTGCTCCGCGGCCGTGGCGTCGAGATCCACACCGGCACGTCGGTGTCGAGTGCCACCGCGGAGGGGGTCGAGCTGTCGACCGGCGAGTTCGTTCCCACGCGGTCGTTGGTGTGGTGTGTGGGCGTACGCCCGGATCCGTTGATCGAAGGCCTCGGCCTGCCGACGGAGAAGGGGCGGCTCTGCGTCGACGAGTACCTCTCGCTCCCTGACCGGCCCGAGGTCTTCGCCTGCGGTGACGCCGCGGCCGTACCGGATCTCACCCGGCCCGGTCAGGTCACCCCGATGACCGCGCAACACGCCCAACGGCAGGGTAAGCAGGTCGCGGAGAACGTCGCCGCGTCGTTCGGTACGGGGCGGATGCGGCCGTACCGGCATCATGACCTCGGATTCGCGGTGGATCTCGGCGGTTTCGCCGCCGCCGCCAACCCCTTCCACGTGCCGCTGTCGGGCCCGACGGCCAAGGCGGTGACCCGCGGCTATCACCTGGCGGCCATTCCAGCGAACCGCGCCCGGATCGCCGCCGACTGGCTGCTCGACGCGGTTCTGCCACCACAGGTGGTCAGGCTCGGGCTCGTCCAGCCGGGCGAGGTCCCGCTCGACGCCGACCACGCCTGAGCGGCCGCACCGCCCAACCGCGCCATCCATCCACCCCGCCGAGCGGCGTCGACAGGCCAGCGGTCGCGCTGAACATGCGCCGGTTACTGCCAGCGGGCGACAACCGCGGGCAGGGTGTCGGTCGTACCGGTCTCCAGCGCGTCACACACGGTCTCGACGCGGGAGGCGAGGGTGGCAGCTCGGAGGTCGATGCGGTGGCCGGACAGAGTTTCGTACTCCGCGGCCAGGCGGCGCAGCAGGTCCGCGGGGCCGTCCTCGAAATAGCGCAGGTCGAAACTCGGGACCCCGATCTGGACGCAGGAGAAGTCCCAGACGCCGGTGACCTCGCCGACCGGTCCGTCGAGGACCAGGTTGCCGACGTGGAAGTCGTTGTGGAGCACGACATCCGGTCCCGGAACCGCGCGGGTCCCCCAGGTCGCCGTGTGGTCCGCGAGCAGTCTCTCGACGGCTGGCCGTGCCTCGGCGGGGATCTTCGCCAGTCCGTTCACGATGAGCTTGTCCGGATCGGGGTCCGAGGTCTCTGTTGGACGAGGAATACCCAGCTCCGCGACAGTGGCCGAACTGAAGAAGGAGTGCATCGCCGCCAGGAACCGCGCCAGGGAGCCGGCGAGTGCGTCCCGCTGGTGTGCGGACGCGGCGACGTAGGCCTCGGCGTCGAAGGTCGCGCCGGTGAGTGTGCGATAGGCGGCGAACCGGGTGTGTCTGCCGGTCCACTCCACCTTCGGGGTCTTGGCTGGCAGCCGACCACAGACGCGATCGAGGATGGCGAGCTCCCGCTCGAACGGCAGCTCGTCGTCGCGCGGGAACCGCAGGATCCACCCGTCGACGGTCTCCAGGACGACGTTCTCCCACCCGGACTTCAGTACGACACCGGCCAGGTCGACCTGCCGGCCCTCCGCCGCGACCGCGGCGACGAGCGAGTCCAGGTCGAAGGCGCTGGCGACCGGCGCGGACTCGTGCCACTGAGGCTGGTCCTTCGACTCGGGCTGGCTCTGGTTCCGGGTCTGCTCCATGGGACCGCACGCTAACCCTGGTCGTCGCCGACCTCCACCGGTTTGCCAGCCGGGTCGGCGGCCGGTGCGTACCCCTGGAGGAACGCGCCGACCACCGCGGCGACGGCTGCGGGTTCCTCGAACACCATGCCGTGGCTGGCGTCGAACTCCTGGTCGCGGAGCTGCGGGTTCCGGGCAGCCAGCGCGCTGAGGTCGCGTCGGAGGCCGGCCCGCAACGCGTCGAGCAACGGCGCGAGCTGCGGCGGCACTCCGGGAAGGATCCTCGTGGCCAGTACCACCAGGAACGGACTCGTCACCTCGGCGAACACGGGCAGACAGTCCTTGAACTCCGGCAGGTCCCTCAAGGTCGCGCTGGTCGCCGCCGAGGGTCGCCACCAGGCGTTGCCGTCGTC
This sequence comes from Actinopolymorpha sp. B11F2, assembly GCF_040195635.1. Taxonomy (NCBI): domain Bacteria; kingdom Bacillati; phylum Actinomycetota; class Actinomycetes; order Propionibacteriales; family Actinopolymorphaceae; genus Actinopolymorpha; species Actinopolymorpha sp. B11F2. The sequence goes on from NZ_JBEFTX010000010.1 coordinate 103,530, forward strand.
GTCGACGCGGAGTCCGCGTTTCATGGTTGCGGCCGCCCGGTCAGGGTCGGCACCGATGGCGAGAGCGGCGGCGCGTTGCTGCTCGAGGAGCATGTCGACCATCGCCTCGGTCAGGGGCTGCGCCATCTGCCGGGCCTGCGTGTCGAAGAGTTTCTTCAGCGCGGCGAGATCCTGGTTGACCTGCTCTGGCGGCATTCCCGCGTAGTTCCGGGCGTACGTCTCGGCCGACCGGTGACCGTCGAGGCTGACCACCGCCGGGCAGTCGTGGTGTCGGCGGGCCCACATGGCGGCGAGCATTCCGCCCATCGAGTGCCCGACGACGGCGGGGGCGTCCAGGGCGAGGCGTTCGATCACCAGCTCGAGGTCGTCGAGGACCGCGGCCCAGCTCCACGGGCCGTCGCCGGACCGGCCATGACCGCGCAGGTCGAGCGCCACGACCCGATGCGTCGCGGTGAGATGGGGCGCGACTCCCTCCCACGCAAGGAGGTTTCCACCGGCGCCATGGATCAGGAGTATGGGCGGACCATCGCCCCCGTGGTCACGGACGGCCAGGGGAACGGGTCCCGAGTCCACGATCGTTTCGCTCACCTCGGGTGGGGCGGCCATGCGTACCTCCTGGGTCCTGAGTCGGGGCGGTCCGGCGGAGTTCGACGAGGCGGACGCGGACCGAAGCTGTCGTCACGCCGCCGTCCGGGTGGCGCCGCAGCTTGCTCCGCTTCACCAGGTCATGAACCCCCTGCCGGGTGATGCCGAGCATCGCTCCGGCGACGGCGTACGACACCTGGGCGGCACCCGGATGGCCGACCCGCCGCGCGACGGCGCGCCCGAGCGGGGTCTGCCACCAGTCCTCCGGCGGATCGAAGGGCGTGTCGCCGGGATAGAGCGCCGCGACGAGGCGGACAGCGAGCTGCCGTGCGCATGTGTCGTCAGGACCCAGCAGCTGGGCCGCCCACATCTCGGCGTCCCCGTGCAGCTGCCGACGTATCGACTCGACTGCGGAGTCGGACTGCAGCAGCACACTCAACGGATCGAGCAGCCGGCTCGTCACCACCCGGATCAGGTCGTCGCGCAGCTGCACGTGCTCCGCAGTCGACGCTCTCACACCACACCCCCTGAGGTCCGCTCGCGCCGTGGTGCAGACGCTACCAGACTACTTGACACTTTACGTCAAGTAGCGCCTGCTCTGCTGTTAGAAACCCAGCCAGACGCGTGGTAGCAAGGAAGGGCTGCGCAACGGCAGCAGCCAGAACAATGGGGGAACCATGCTTCGGAAGATTCACGAACTAGGCATCAAGTCCGAACACATGTACTTGGCCGGACTCGCAAGCATCGCGTTGGCCGTCGCCACCTGGGCGGTTTCGATGCAAAAAGAGAAGGCTGGAATGGACCGCGCCGACCGCTGGGGGATCTTCGTCGGCGAATGGGCACCGACGTTCATCGCGCTCGGGAACGGGCTCCGCAGTTACGAGGCCCAGGACGTCCTTTCCGAACAGCATGAGCAGTTCGCACAAGCCGCGCATCCCGACACATCCGTTCCGGCCCAGGCCTCGAAGGTCTAGACAGGCGCTCAGCGCAGCGCGTAGGCGCGCTCGACGGTCTGGACGACGGAACTGCCGCTGACATCCTCGGCCCGGACCCGCAACGTCACAAAGCCGTTCGTCTCGCCCAGCCGTGGGTGCCGCACGACCGCGCGGAACTGCCCATGACCGGTGTCGTACACCGGCCGGACCTCGGACCAGCTCGCGCCGTCGTCGTAGGAAACCCAGGCGGTCAGCCCGCGCACGGGCGCGCCCGTCCAGCCGTCCTGGTGTCGCACAGTGAGCTCGAGCGACACCGCCCGGTCGGCCAAAGCACGGTTGCGCAGGTCAGTGTCGACGCGGTAGTCGACCTGCAGCAGTCCGAGCAGCTCCCGCTCACCCGCGGCCGGTGGGCGTGACGCGAACGTCCAGGACGTCTCGGTCGTCGGCGAGAACACCCACTCCGGCGACGGACGGCCGACGCTCAGATCGAGCCGGTATGTCCCGGACCCCTCGGCGCCGCCGGCCGGGAAGTCGCCCCACGCCCAGTCCTGCTCGGCGATGAGCACACCGTCGCGGAAGAGCCGCGCCACTCCGACGTCGGACGGCACACCGAAGCCGCCCTCCGCGAAGCCGTAGTGTCCGCGCTGTGCGTCGGCGAACTCCGGCACGCGGATCCGCAGCGTGTCACCCTCGCGGTACGACGTGACACCGGGGACATCGCGCGGGATCGCCGGGCGGATCACCGGGGCGTACCACTCCTCGTGCGCCTCCTGCCCGGCCTCGTACCGCCGCGGCGGCTGTGTCATCCCGCCTTGCAACGGGTTGAGGGAGTCGCCGGACGCGTGGTACTTCACCCGCTGCTGCCACCACGTGTCCCCGGAGCTGACGATCTCGCGCCGGACCATGGGGGTACGCACGAGGCGTTGGTACTGGTTGAGTGCCGAGTCCTGCCACGGCCGCCAGCCGAACCGCTGCTCCTTCGACCACGAGGCTCCGCCGGGTTCGCGGTAGGAGGTGACGACGGTCGCGGTGTTCTCGTCGTTCACCCGGTGGATGATGTGTTCCGGGACGCGACCGAGTGAGACCTGCTGGATGTCGTAGAGGTACGGGCTGGCCGGCGTACCGCGCAGCTCCAGCGTCAGCTTTCCCTTGTCTGTCGTCGTTCCTGCCTCCGCCAGGCCACGGAGTTGGGCGCCGGCCGCATGGGAGACCAGGACCGCCATGGTGGGCAGCCGGTCGCTGGTGGTGGGGTTCCACCGGCTCCACGGCTTGGCACCGTCGCGCACGCTGATCACCGCCATCGCAGCGCCTGCGGCCGCCGCATCGCGGGCGAGCTGGGTGTAGTTCGTGCCGGTCGCTGCGATGAGCGCGATCCGGTCCCTGACGTCGCGGCCGGCGTAGTCCTCCGGGGCTCCCGCGCCGACGTCGACCACGGGGAGGGTGCGTACGCCCTCCAACGCCGGAGACGTGCTGAGGTAGAACATTTCGACCGGCACCTCGGGCACGTGGCCGACCACCCGGGCATCGAGGAGCGGTGCCACCAGCTGCCAGCGCGATCCGAACTCGAACGTCCCCTCGGCGACCGGCGCGGTCGGTGTGACGTTGAGATGCCGGATGCCGGGGAACTTCATCACCGCGTTGGTGATCCGCCTTCCCGCGAACTCGCGATGCGAGTGGAAGCTCAGGATCCCTTCCTGCACAGCGGGTTTCGGCGTCCTGATCGTCATCGGGTTCGCGTCCCGGGCGTCCAGCGTCACGTCCATGTCACCGGTGACCTCGAACGCCGGGTCGATGATCTCCGAGACCTCCGTGTCCGGCGCCGATCCCTCGGTGACCATCCCGTGCAGGTGGTACGACCCCTCCGCGAGCTCGACCGTACGGCTGCTCCCTGCCGGGATGTAGCTCACGACGTCGAAGCGGGAGTCCGCACCGAACAACGAGATCGGGTTGACGGTGACGGGCTCGCCGTCACGCCCGACCCCGCGGATCGTCACCGTGTGCCGGGGTGCCTCCTTCACCAGGCCGAGGGAGGTGTGGACGACGACCTGCCCGTCGGCGGTACGCCCGGAGAGGTGGCCGCCGAAGATGCCGCGCCGGAGCCGGGTCGGGTCGACCGTGACGGTCACGGTCGCGGTCGCGTGGGGCGGCACCTCCACGTTCGACGCGTCCAGTCGTACGGCGTCATCGGCGGGCGGATCGCCGGCCGCGTCGCGCAGGTCCAGGTCCACGTCCAAAGACACCGGCTCCGCGCCCAGGTTGGTGTAGGTGACCGGCCGGCTGAACTCCGCCGCCGCTGCCGATCCCGCTCCGGCCTCGTCGGCGAGCACGCCGAGGTCCAGCGTGCCCGTGGCGTACACGTCCTGCTCGATCGCGCGTGCCACGTCCACCCGCCCACCGCCCTGCTCGAAGACGGTGAGGTCGGCAGGCTCAGCCGTGCTGACCAGCGCGTCCTTGAGCTGGTCGGCCGACCAGTCGGGGTGGCGCTGCGCCAGGATCGCGGCGGCGCCGGCGACGTGCGGTGCGGCCATCGAGGTTCCCGAGGCCGCGGTGTACGAAGCGTCGACCGGGCTGCCCATGCTCGTGCCGTCCGCGCGCGCCGCGACGATGCCGACACCCGGCGCGGTGATGTCCGGCTTCACGGCAAAGTCGCCGAGCCGTGGTCCGCGGCTGGAGAACTCCGCCAGCGACTCGTCCCGGTCGACCGCGCCCACGGTGAGTGCGGAGGTCGCGGCCCCAGGCGTACCCACCGTGAACTCGCCCTCCTTCCCGTCGTTGCCGGCCGACACCACGAACAGCGTCCCCGTCTGCGCGGTCAGCGTGTCGACCGCCTCGCTGATCGGATCCGTCCCGTCGGTCGGGCCGGCGCCGAGGCTCATGTTGACCACGCGAGCACCCGAGTTCGCCGCCCACTCCATGCCGTCGAGGACCCAGGACTGCTGGCCCGTCCCGTTGTCGCCGAGCACCTTGCCGGCCATGATCGTCGCGCCCCTCGCCACACCGGTCCGGGCACCGCCGGACGCCGCCCCACTGCCCGCGAGTGTCGAGGCGACGTGCGTACCGTGGCCGACCGCATCAGCCGTCGACGGGCTGGTGGTGAAGTTGCGGGTTTCGGTCACCACGCCGGTGAGGTCGGGATGTGTGGCGTCGACGCCGGTGTCGAGTACGGCCACCGCGACGCCCTGTCCGTCGTAGCCGGCGGCCCACGCCTCGGGGGCACCGATCTGGGCGACGCTCCGGTCGAGCGTGGCGTGCACCTGGCGGTCCAGCCGGATGCGGGCGATCCCACCGGCGAGCCTGGGCGCGCCCGCCATCTCGGCGTCGGAGGCCGAGGCCGGCCGGTCGTCGTCCACCGACGCCCAGAACCGTTCGGCGTCCTGCTTGTCGGCCGCGACCGCCTGCCCGTTGATGCTCTCGAGCCGGGGGCCGACGTCGGCCGCGGCGAGCGGAGCGGCCGTGCGCGCGTGGCCAGGATCGACGCCCTTTCGGTAGGTGAGGATCAGCGGGACGCTCGACCGATGCGCGTCGTCGTAGCCCTGCTCCAGCAGCTCCGTGACGTTGAACAGTGCACGGTCGAGCTGACCTGACGCGAGATAGGGAACGACATCGAGCGGGATCACCTGCAGCTCGTCGTCGACCTCGACCTGGCTGAACGACACCTCCGCCCGACCCTCGCCTGGGACGACGGTCACCGCCTGCCGCCCACCTTGAACCTGGTCGACATCCACCCGGTCGCCGGTGACGAGCGTGATGGACCGGGTCCTACCCACGCCGGCCTGGACGGACGTCGGCGACTCCGCTGCCGTCGCCACGCCTGGTCCGGCCGACCGGACGCCGGGCGTACCTGCCGCCGCCGGGACGACGGCCATCAACGACGCGGCGACGGCAAGCGCCGCGCAGCCGGCGAGTGCCGCGCTGCTGGTGCGTGCCGTGCGTGCCACGCTGCCGGTGCTTGCCCTCCCGGCGATGGTCCTCGTACGCATCGATCCGCCCCTCCAGCCGTTCCCGGATCGGCGGGACGCAGGGCTCCACCACCGGAACGCAAGGACTCCGCCACCGCACAGCGTCGAGCCAGGCACGGGCCGCTGTCACCGGTGCCGGGCTGCCGGACTTGCGACATGTCGCGTCTTGGACAAGGCGGCCGGATGGTCGAGGCTGTGCATGCGTACGACCGCATCGCCGCACGACCCGCCATGGGAGGTCCGCATGCTCGAAGCCGCCGGCGTCAGCACGGAGGAGGAGCGCGTCTACCGCCTGCTCGTCACGTCGTTCGAGACCGAGCCGGGCCGCATCGCGAAGCGGCATGGCCTCGAGGCCGGCGAGACCCTCCGGATCCTCGAGTCCCTGCACGCGAAGGGCCTGGTCAGCCGGATGTCCGACCCCACACCACGCTTCGCGCCGACCCCGCCGGACGTCGGCTTCGGCCCGCTGCTGCTCAAGGGTCAGGAGTCGCTGGAGTGGGCGCGCAGTGCGGTCGCCCAGCTCACCGAGGAGTACCGCAGCAGCGCCCGCCGCCGCGACGCCGGGCAGCTCGTCGAGGTCCTGACCGGCGCACCGGCGATCCGCCAGCAACTGCGCAACCTGCAGCTGGGTGCGCGGGAGGAGCTCGTGTGGTTCTGCAAGGCCGGCCATGTCGCCATGACGTCGAACGACAACACCGAGGAGTTCGACGCGCTCGCTGCCGGCGTCCGCTACCGCGTGCTCTACGAACGCGCCCTGCTCGAGGAACCCGGCATGCTCGAGAACGTCGCCGAGGGCATCCGGCACGGAGAGGTCGCGCGCGCCACCGCGGACCTGCCCGTACGCCTGGTGATCGCCGACCGGTCGATCGCGATCTGCCCGCTGGTCCCGGTCGCCGACGGTCCTGGGGAGCCGACGGCGGCACTCGTCCGCGAGAGCAGCCTGCTGGCGGCGTTGCTCGCGTTGTTCGAAAGTTACTGGGACCGCGGGTCGCCGGTCCGGCTCACCGAGAGCCAGCCGGGCGACCCGGACGCCGAGGACGAGCGCTACCTGCTCTCGCTGCTGGTCGCCGGCGTCACCGACAAGGCGATCGCGACCCAGCTCAGGATCAGCCAGCGGACGGTACAGCGGCGGATCCACGACCTGATGCGGCGTACGCACGCACAGACGCGGATGCAGCTCGCCTGGCAGGTGGCTAGGCTCGGCTGGCTCGACGCCCCAGGCTCGACGTCGGTGGAAGGGGACCTCCCGTAGTGCTCGGGCAGTGGAACGTCCTGGCGCGCTATCCCGACTTCCTGAAGCTCTTCACGGCCGACACGATCTCGGGGTGGGGATCGAGTATCAGCACGGTCGCACTGCCGCTGACGGCCGTGGTCGTGCTCGACGCCTCGCCCTTTCAGATGGGACTCCTGGGCGCCGCCACCTTCCTTCCGCATCTCGTGCTCGGCCTGCCTGCCGGCGTGTGGGTCGACCGGATGCCCTACCGCCGGGTGCTCGTCCTCGCCGACCTGGCGCGTGCCCTGCTCCTCGCCTGCATCCCGGTGCTGGCCGTGCTGGGCATGTTGGCGATGTGGCACCTGTACGCCGTGGCCATGCTGGCCGGTGTGGGGACACTCTTCGCCACCCTCGCCGCGATGTCGTTCGTTCCGCTGCTGGTCGGGCGCGCGCACCTGCTGGAGGCGAACAGTGCCACGGTGCAGAGCGCCTCGATCGTCCAGACCATCGGGGCGGCGACGGGAGGGGCACTCGTGCAGCTGCTCACGGCTCCGATCGCGATCGCCGCCGACGCCTTCTCGTTCCTGGTCGCGGGACTGACCACGATGTGGATCCGTACGCCCGGGGTGGTGGCGTCGGGCGCTGAAACGAGCAGGCCGCTCGCTGGCGAGGCGACCACCCCGGACAACTCTTCGAAACAGCGCCTGTGGTCGCTGGTGGGACAGGGCCTGCGTGCCACCGTCGCCGACCCCATCCTGCGCGCCATCGTCGCGTCGGCGACGATCGGCGCACTCGCCGGCCAGATGCAGAGCGTCATGCTCGTCCTGTATCTCACCCGTCAGCTCGGCCTCGCACCCGGCGTCGTCGGGATCGCCATCGCCGTCAGCGGAGGGGCCGCGGTGCTGGGAGCGTTCGTGGCCGGTCCAGTCACCGGGCGGCTGGGCCACGGGCCGACGTTCATCGCCGGCGGGCTCATCGCCTCGACGGCAGGCCTGGTCCTCGCGACGGCGACGGGTCCGCTGCCCCTCGTGCTGGGCATCGTCCTGATCGGGCAGGTCCTTGCAGGAAGTGGGCCGCCGCTCTACGCCGTGAACCAGCGAACGATCCGCCAGTCCCTCGTCGCACCCGAGATGCTGACGCGTATCAACGCCACCTGGCGGTTCCTCGTCTTCGGCGCCCAACCGGTCGGCGCTCTGCTCGGCGGCGTCGCCGGGGGCGTGCTGGGGCTCCGGTCGACGATGGTCGTCGCGAGCGTCGGCATGCTCACGGGTGTGGCCGTCGCGGTGATGTCACCGCTGCGTACTCTCCGCACCCTTCCGGGCGCTTCTGGAACCTAGCGTCCAGTGTCATCGGCGGCGTTCGGCTCGAATGAAGTGTCCTGGCCGACCCACGCCGCGATCTGCGTGCGGGAGGTGAAGCCGAGTTTGGTGAAGATGTGGTCGATGTGGCTCTCGGCGGTCCGCTCCGCGATCACCAACTGCGCGGCGATCTCCCGGTTCGACAGACCATCGGCGACGAGCTTCGCGACATCTCTTTCCCGACTGCTCAGGGTTTTCTGGTCATCCTGGCCATGTGCGGCCCGTGCGCCTCTCTTCTTCTCACCGGTGGCGCAGGAGACGACCGCGTCGACGGTGAGGAGCGACCCGCGCTGGTACTCGTTTTCGTAGGGCTGATCGCCGAGAAGCGCACGCAGCCGCGCCTCACATCGCTCGCGCCAGTCCAAAAACGCCTTGTGCCCGTACAGAAACGTACCGATCGGCTTCCAGCGCGCATGTACCGCGCCGAGCAGTCGCGCCGCGCGAACCGCCATCGCGGTGTCCCCGGGAGTCGCCAGCGTCCACGCCAGGCACTCGGCGCTCAACAACGTGCCGGCAAGGTCGTGGAACGCGTGTTTGATCAGCAGTGACTCACGCAGCTGGGCGATGGCGTCCTCGATGTTCCCCGCGATCCAGTGGGCGAGGCCGAGTCCCCACAGCGTCCATGACAGTGCCCAGTGCTCGTCGTGGGTGCGGCAGATCCTCCCGCCTTCCTCGCAGAGCGCGACCGCCCGCTCGGTGTTCCCGCGCAGGCACATCGCGTACGCAAGGAAGAAGAGCGCGAGGATCAGCTGGGTGTCCGGCCTGGCACGCTCGGTCCGGTAGTACGCGATGGCGTCTTCCAGGTGCGCGACGGCGCTGGGCAGATCGTCGGCGAACTGCAACGTCAGCCCGGCGGCGCTGTTGGCATGGGCCGCGATGTCCTCCTCGCCGAGCTCCCGCCCGAGAGCCCGACAGCTGTCGAGCATGTCCAGCGCGGTAGCGATGTCGCCCTGCCTGGTGGCGACATAACCGCAGGCCCACAACGCCTGTGCGCGCTCCCGACACGGTGTCGTGTCGAGCTGGAGCGCCCGGTCGAGCCATGACCTACCGTCGAGGAGGAATCCGCAGGGAATCCAGTAGGGCCACAGGGCGCCGGCCAACCGCAGCCCCGAGCGGTTCTCCCCGTGCTCGGACAGGCAGTACTCCAACGCGACGGTGAGGTTGGCGTACTCGCTCCGCAGGTTCCTGGCCAGATCGAGCTGGGCCTCGCCGAACCACGCCGACTCCACCCGTTCCGCGAGGTCCAGGTAGTGGTCCCGATGCCGGCGCCGTAGCGTGTCGCTCTCACCATCGCCAAGCCGGCTCCTGCCGTACTCACGGATCGTCTCCAGCATCCGGTAGCGCGCCTCAGGAGCGTCCTGGTCCAATGTGAGGATGGACTTGTCCGAGAGTCCGCCGAGGACGGAGAGCAGATCGTCGGCCGGCAGACTGGCGTCGGTGCAGACCATGGCGGCAGCACTGAGATCGAAGCCGCCGGCGAACACGGACAATCGTGCCCACAGAACCCGCTCCGGCGGTGAGCACAGCTCGTAGCTCCAGCCCATCGCGGCATCGAGCGTGGTGTGTCTCGATGCCGTGTGGTCGTCGGCGAGTACGCGGTAACGATCAGCGAGCTGGGCGAGCAGCTGGCCGATCGACATCCTCCGCAGCTGTGCCGCAGCCAGCTCGATCGCCAGCGGGAGCCCCTCCAGAAGGTGGCAAATGCGAGCGACGGCCCGGTCGTTCGACCGGTCCTTCGCGACGCCTGGCAGGACCGACTCCGCCCGCTGCCAGAAAAGGTCAATCGCTTCGTACCGGCGGTCATGCCCGGCACTCGGGTCGAGGGCGTCCTGGGGCGGTACGGACAAAGGAATGACCGGCCAGACGTGCTCGCCGACGATCATCAACGGCTCCCTGCTGGTGGCCAGTACGCGGATGTCCGGCGCGGTCCGCAGGAGCTCCGCCACCAGGCGCGCGCTCGCGTCCAACACATGCTCGCAATTGTCCAGAACAAGGAGAAGTTGCCTGTCCTGGAGGTGCTCGACCAGTGCCCGCTGTGGTTCGCGGATCGCGGTTTCCTGCAGGCCGAGGGTGGCCGCCACCACATGGTCCAGAAGTAAGGGATCATCCAGCTTGGCCAGGTCGACCAGCCACACCCCGTCGTGGAACGCGCGCCGGGACTCCCACGCCACGTGCCGGGCCAGACGGGTCTTTCCGACCCCTCCGACACCGGTCAGTGTGAGCACACGCGCCTCGGACAGCTTTCGCCGCACCTGCGCCGTCGCCTCGCGGCGACCCACGAAACCGGGCAGGTCCGTGCGCAGGTTACCTTCCTCGCGAACCGCGACTCTCGTCATAATCTACCGGCGTGGTCGGCTGACTCCTCACCACGCCTTCTTCATCCTAAAGCGCGCTGGACGAGGTGCGGCGTGCCCAGACGCTATGGGGGTTGGTGACCTGACCCCCGGCTCAGAACGGCTTGGCGTTCGCCGGCTGCCGGGTGGTGACGTTGACCCGGTTGAACAGATTTGTCATAGCGATGTACAGGACCAGAGCGGCGAGTTGCTTCTCGGCGAAATGGTCGGCCGCCGCGTCCCACACGTCGTCCGGGACGCCGGACCCGTCGGCCAGGCGCGTCATGGCCTCGGCGAGCGCGAACGCGGCCTTCTCCTCGTCGGTGTAGCAGTGCGCCTCACGCCAACCCGCCACCAGGGCCAGCCGCTCGTCGGTCTCACCCGCCTGCTTCGCGTTCTTCGCCCCATAGTTCAGGCACCACGCGCAGCCGTTGATCTGGCTGACCCGCTGGTGCACGAGTTCCATCGTCGCCTGCGGTACCCCGGCCTGGAACATCTCCCTGACCGCGGCCTGGATGCCTTCCGTCGCGCCGGGCAGCAGGGTCGCCGGGTTGGGCATGCGAGCTTCCATTCTGTCCTCCCTCTGGCCCGTCACTTCGGGCCATTTCGATCCTTCATCCTCATGACGGATCGCGAGCGGAGAATGTGACAGCTGGACTGGCTCGCCGCGCTGACGCCGACCATCCACTTCTTGCCGGCAAGGCCGATCACCTGGTCATCCCCGTCCGACCGCCTTGAAGAACGTGTAGCAGAAAGTCCCGTCGTCTTCGGCGGTGCGGTACAGATCCCTGATACCGGCCGCCCAGTCCGCCTCGTTCATCATTTCCTGTCCGACGGCCTGCTCTCCGACCCCTTCGACCATGGCGGTGAAGGTCTTCCGCGTGAAGCCGTCGACCAGGGCCGGCCTGCTGGCATCGACGTACACCATGCGGGGTGAGACGTGGACGTCGCGGTAGCCGGCCCGGACCAGGAGCGGATACAGCCGGCGGCCGATCAGGGCGTCGCCACCGGCCTGCCGCTGGAGGTCGACCAGGCACTGGACGGCTCGGCACGCTGGCTCGCTGTCCGGGTGAAAGTAGGTGGATCCGTGGTCACCTTCGATGACGGTGATCGAGCCTCCGGGCCTGAGCACACGCGCGAGTGCGGCCAAAGCCTCGGTCGGATTCGACAGATGCTCGAGGACGAAGCACACGAAGATGTGGTCGAAATGATCGTCTGGAAAAGGGAGGTCGAAGATGTTCGCCCGCCGGAACTCCACATTGCCCAGGCCCGCTTCGTCGCCCCGCTGCCTCGCCGCTGCCAGCGAGTCATCGGAGATGTCGACGGACGTGATGTCGGCCTGTGGGCTGTTGCCGGCCAGGATGACGGTCTGCGCACCGACGCCGCAGCCCGCCTCCAACACCCTGCTCCCGGGAGGAAATCGGGTGTCGGCGTGCAGAAGCTCGGTCAGTGTCGCCGCCTGGTCACCGAGGCGCGTGCCCTCCACTGCCGAATAGCCGTGGACGTAATCGTTCACCAATGTCATCTCCCAGCAGGGGTGTCCTCGGGTCTGTCCCCGGAGGAAGTATCTCGGGTGGCGATCACGAAGGTCACGGTGGCAAGGGCGGTCAGCAGCAGGCCGGTCAGCACCACCGGAAACGGTGTCCACGTGGTCGCCAGTACGAGTACGGCGGTGACCGGGTACACGGCCGTGCGGGCGGCGCGGACCCCATGCGGTCGTACGTGCAGGAACCACAGGGTGAGCAGGTAGACCGCCACCGGTACCGTCACGGCCGCTCCCGCGCCGGTCCGGCCCAGCTCGCCATGATCGGTCTGCTGGTCGATGACCACCGACAGGCCGGCGCCGACGGCGGCCGCCGCGGCGAAGATCAGGTAATGACCGTAGCTCCACACGAAGGCCGCCCGGTTCGTCTCGAGGAACCGGGCCGCGGGCTTGGCGAAGTACAGCCACCACATCGCGAAGACGATCAGCAGACCACCCAGCACGACCTCGTACAACGCCGCGCTGGCACCGTTCTCGTCGAGCGCGGTCTGCACGGCGAGAGTCGCGGCCAGAACCGACTCGCCGAGCACGATGATCGTGAACAGTCCGTACCGCTCGGCGATGTGGTACCGATGCCAGGCCGTCCGTCCGGCACGCTCGGCCCAGACGGGCACGCACACCTCCGCGACGACCACGATCCCCCACCCCCACAGGGGCCAACTCCCCTCGATGAACAGCACGGTCCACGCGAGCATGCAGAGCGTGAGCCCGATGACGAAGCGGATCGCGGTGGCCCGGCCGGCCGGGTTGGCGAACGCCGCTCGCAGCCACTGGGCGACCAGGGCGACCCGCATGATCGCGTAGCCGAGAAAGATGATCCCGAAGTCGCGGGAGTCGAACGCCCGCGGAACCCCGGCCGCGATCACCAGGGCACCCGCGATCTCCACCATCGTCGCCAGCCGGTACGGCACGTCGTCGTTGTCGTAGGCGGAGGCGAACCAGGTGAAGTTGACCCACGCCCACCAGATCGCGAAGAACACCGTCAGGTAGCCGACGACGCCGCCGACGACGTGGCCCGCCGAGAGGGCGTGGTGCAGGTGCCCGGCAGCCTGGGCGACGGCGACGACGAAGCAGAGGTCGAACAGCAACTCCAGCGGTGTCGCGCTCCGATGCGCCTCGGTCATGTCTCGGCTGGACAGCCGCCGACGCCATCGGGTCGCCGTCACCACGTCGACGCGTTCCGTCATGTGAGCCCGCCTGTCCTCCGTCCGCGGGCTCAACGTACGACAACAGGCCGCGGGCGTGGAAGTAACGCGCCGGGCTCACCCGCTGGGTCCACGGCCCCGACCTTCTGGCCAGACCTACTGGGTTGGCTTGATCGAGTGGATCCACAGCGGCGACGTGCGATGCCAGTACGCCGTGTTGATGTAGGGGTTGTCGGCCGAGGGCCAGTTGGTCCAGTACGTCGTGTTCGTGGGAATCCGGTGGAACCACTGCACCAGGCCGATGTCCGGCATCGCGGGCACCCAGATCTCCATCGCCTGCCGGAAGAGGTCGTGCAGCTTCGGGTCCTCCGGGCTGGTCGTCCCCATCTCGTCGACGATCCGGTCGTATTCCTTGTTGGACCAGCGGTACGGATACGTACCCCGCTCTCCGGTGGGTGCTGCGTACCTGCTCTGGTAGAGCCGCAACGTGAAGTACGGGTCGCTGACGCTCCCGCCGTGGCCGAGGATGAACGCGTCCATGTTGCCGGTGGAGACGTGTTCGTCGAAGTCAGGACCCGTGGCCTGCTTGAAGGACGCGTCGAAGCCGGCCTTGCGAAGCTGCTGCACGAGCACCGGTGTGATGTCCTGGAAGAGGATCAGGGTATAGATGACGAACGGGAACCGCGTGCCGTCCTTGGCCCAGAATCCCTTTCCGTCCTTCTCGTACCCCTTGCCCTGCATGATCTCGGCCGTCTTGTCCGGCGCGTGGTCGTCGATCGGATCGGACAGGTCCTTGATCGGGTCGAGGTACTCCAGCAGGGCTGGATAGTTCGGGAACGGGAGCAACGTCGGTTGACCGGCACCCTGGTATCCGAGGTCGACGAGTTGCCGTCGGTCGATCGCGTGGTTGATCGCCCAGCGGATCTCCGGATCGTCGAACGGTGCCTTGGAGTCGTTGAAGCCGAGGCTGATCGGCCACCAGTCCAGGTATCCGTACGGCGGTTGGTCACCGGTCCACGTGGTGACCGCTTCGTTCTGCTGGAGGACGGACTTGATGGTGTTGGGACGCAGGTCGATGGTGAGGTCGGCCTCGTTGTTGAGGCTCATCTGCACCATCTTGGTCTCGTCCGTGCCGGGCAGGACCATGATCCGTTCCGGGGCGGGGAGGTCGGTGAAGCCGGTGCGCTCACCCCACCAGTCGTCGGACCGGTCGTAGATCCGCTGCCGTTGTGAGGACGCGACAATCTTCCATGGTGACGTGGTGACCGGCCAGCCTTTGTCGATGTCGAGGAACGTGAACTTGTTGGGGTCCTGGTCCTTCCACACGTGTTCGGGAACGATCGGGATCCCGATGTCCATGTGGAACGTGAGGTAGGAGAACACGAACCTCGGGTTGGGGTTCTTGAGCGCGATCTCGACCGTGTGGTCGTCCGGTGTCGTGACCTCCTGGACCCAGGTGTCGAGGTCGACCGACCAGGTGAGCTTCGGCGCATTGTCCCTCAACATGGCGAACGTGAAGGCGACATCGGCGGCCGTGAAGGGATTTCCGTCGTTCCACGTCACACCGTCGCGCAGCCTGATGGTGACGCCGGTGAAGTCCTCGTTGTAGTCCGCGGCCTCGGCGAGCCACGGGATCACACCCTCGTCACACGTCATGCCTTCGGGTCCACACGCCTGTGGGGTGTGGAACGCGTTGTAGTAGAAGAGCGGTTCGAAGCAGTACGGATAACCTGTCGAGGTGGCGATCCCCGGCAGATAGGGGTTGAACGTCTGGAAGTCGGTCAGGCTGGTTCCGGTGATTCCCAACACCAGCGTGCGGTTGCGCGGCACCTGCTTCAACCCGGCCGGCGCATTGCCCTGCGCGGGTCCTGGAGCTCCGGGTGTTCCGGGTGTCGTCGTACACGACGCGAGGGCCATCGCGGGTGCCGACCACGCGATCCCCTGCGCGACTCCGTGCAGCAGTCTGCGCCTGCTGAACCTGCTGGATGCTTCTGCCATCGTCTCCTCCTCGAGCGTCGGCACGAAACTGCTGCGGACCCGGCGGGTAGGCCGGTTGGCTCCATCAGGGTGTGTGGCGTGAGTCCTCCACCCGTTCCTGCGAGGCCGGAGACCGGAAGGCAGCGCTGACGTCGCCCTCCACCGTGGCCTCGATGTCGCGGTGGAGAAAGCACGCTGCTGCCTGGTGGTCGTGCAGGTGGTAGAGAGGCGGCGGGCTCTGCGTACACATCGGCATCGCGTGTGGGCACCGGTCGGCGAACGCGCAACCGTCGAGGCCCGCCTCCGCCGCCGCGACCGAGTGGTCGGCGTCCGGCAGATCCTCGCCCGCAAAGGTGGTGACGTCCGTTTGGGACGGCACCTGGCTGAGCCCCCACCGCCTGGTCGGGTCGGGCTCCGGCACCGAACTGACCAGGAGCTGGGTGTAGGGATGTTGCGGCTGGCTGATGACCCGCGCCGCGTCGCCCGCCTCCACGACGACACCGCGGTAGAGCACGAGGATGTTCTCGCTGACCTGTTGCGCGGTCGCCAGGTCGTGGGTGATGTAGACGAACGAGATGCCGTAGTCCTCGTTCAGGTGGCGCAACGTGGTGAGAATCGTCTTGCGGAGCGAGGCGTCCACCATCGAGACCGGCTCGTCGGCGATGATCAGGCGCGGCCGGATCAGCAGGCCGCGCGCCACCGTGAGCCGCTGCCGCTGCCCGCCGCTGAGCTGGTGCGGATACCGACCGAGGGTCTCCTCCGGCCGCAGACCGACGTCGTGCAACGCGGCCTCGATCAGCTCACCCATCCTGGCCCGGCCCTTCGCCAGGCCGAACTTGCGGATCGGGACCGTGAGCAGATGATCGACCTTGTAGAACGGGTTGTAGACCTCGAACGGATCCTGGAAGATCGCCTGCACGTCGCGGCGGAACTCATCGCGCTGCCGTGCGCCCGCCTTGTAGAGATCCGTCCCCCGGTAGCGCACTTCCCCGCTGGTCGGCGGCTGCAACCCGAGCAGCACCCGCGCCAGCGTCGTCTTGCCGCTGCCGCTCTCACCGACGACCGCAGTGAACGACGGCTGGTCCCCTGCGATGCGCAGCGACACGTCCGAGAGCGCGACGTTCCGGTGGCGCGGCTGGCGGCCGAACACCTGCGTCGTACGGATCGCCTCGAGTAGCGGTGGCGGCATCAGACAGGCTCCTCACAACTGGAACGGCAGCACCCAGTGCCCTGGGCCGACCTCGTGCAGCTCGTCCTCGGGTCGTGGCCGCATCCGCGCCGGCTCGAACCGCGCAACACTCGCCGGCAGGTCCCGTTCGTCCAGACGCGGCAGGCTGGAGATCAACATCTGGGTGTACGGATGGGCCGGGTCGGCAAAGACCCTGCCCACCGGCCCGACCTCGACCAGCCGTCCGGCGTACATCACTCCCAGCCGGTCGACGAACTGCGCGAGCAGTCCCATGTCGTGCCCCACCAGCAGCACGGCGGCGCCCAACTCCTCCTGCACCGACCGCAGCGCCTGCACGACCTGCCGTTGGACGACCACGTCGAGGGCGCTGGTCGGCTCGTCGGCGACGATCACCTTCGGTCGAAGGGTGATCGCGAGAGCGATGCAGACCCGTTGCTTCATCCCGCCGGACAGCTCGTGCGGGTAACGGTCGGCGACGTCCGCGCGGAGGCCGACCATGCCGAGCAGCTCCTCGATGCGGGCCCGCAGGGCAGCTCCGTTCACACCGTCTCGGTTCGTACCGCGCAGATGTGCGTGGATGTTGTCCTTGAAGTGGTCGCGGATCCGGCGGACCGGGTTGAGCGAGTTCATCGCCCCCTGCGGCACGATCGCGATCTCCGCCAGGCGCAACCGGCGGACGGCCTCGTCGCCAAGGGACGCGATGTCGCGGCCGGCGACCTCGATGCTGCCGCCCTCGATCCGCCCGGGTTCGCGGACGAGTCCCATGAGCGCGGTGGCGAGCGTCGACTTCCCGCTGCCGGACTCGCCGGCGAGGCCGAACCGCTCGCCCGCCCGCAACGTGAAGCTCACCCGGTCGACGGCACGCACCGGCGGCGTCTGCGTGTGGTACCAGACCCGCAGGTCACGGACCGCCAGCACCGGAACGTCATCCGGCACGTCCGGCCGCGTGGGCGGTGTCGGCGGTGTCGGCGTCGGTGTCGCCCGCACGTCGGCCATCACCCATACCTCCGGCGGGCCCGCGGGTTGGCGGCCTCGTCGAGGCCGGCGCTGAGCAGGAACAGTCCCATGAACAGGACGACGATGAACGCGATCGGCATCAGCCACCACCACCACAGTCCGCGGACCAGGGCGTTGAACGAGATCGCCCAGTAGATCGTCATGCCGAGCGTCGGTTCGTTCTGCGGGCCGAGTCCCAACGCCTCCAGCCCGACCGAGGCGAGGATGGCGGCGCCCGTCGACGTCACGAACGACGCCGCGAGATAGGGCAGCAGGTTGGGCAGCACCTCCGCGAAGATCACTTCCGGCGTACGCATCCCCGACATCTTCGCCACCTGGACGTACGACCGTTCCCGGAGCGTGAGGACCTGCGCCCGGATGGTCCGCGTCGGCCACATCCACGCGAGCGAGGCGACGACGAGCGACATCATCTCGACACTGATCACGCCCTTGATCGACGCCGCGATGGTGACGAGGACGACGAGGCCGGGCACGGTGAGCAGGATGTCGGCGAGTCCGCGGATGACGGCGTCGACGGCACCACCGAGGTAGCCCGCGAGGACACCGAGCACGGTGCCGAGGCCGAGCGCGACGGCCCCGGCGAAGAACCCCACCTGGAGGGTGAGCGGCAGCCCGACGATGGCGACGGCGAGCAGGTTGCGCCCCTGGTCGTCGGTGCCGAACGGATACTCTGCCGACGGCGGAAGGTCCGGCGGCGCCGACGCGGGCTGGGCGAGTTCGGTGTCGACGAAGAGCGGCCCCACCAGTCCGACCGCGAAGAGGACCAGCAGGATGACGAGTCCCGTCGCGAGCATCGGATTGCGCAGCGAGTACGCCAGCGCGCTCCGCACTCGGTCGAGGAGCAGCTGCAGGGCGGTGACCGCCGGCGGCGGGGGGATGGCCTGACTGGAGTGCGCCATGCTCACCGCCCTCCCACTCGGATCCGCGGATCGAGTAGCGGATAGGCCAGATCGACCAGCAGCGTCGCCAGTGCGATCGCCAGCACCACCATGAAGACGACGCCGTAGATGACGAAGTAGTCGAAGCCCTGGATCGCCTGGAACAACAACGATCCGACCCCGGGATAGGTGAAGATGACCTCGACCAGCAGAGCGCCGGAGACGATGTGCCCGAGCGCGAGCGCAAGCGAGGTGAACTGCGGCAGGATCGCGTTGCGCAATGCGTACCAGAGAAAGATCGTGCGGTCCTTCAGACCGCGCATCTCCGCGAAGGCCATGTAGTCCTCGCCCTCGGTCGTCACCATCATGCCGCGCATCCCGAGCGCCCAACTTCCCATGCTGGTCAGGACGATCGACGCCGCCGGCAGCACCGAGTGCTTGAGGACGTCGAGCAGGAAGCCGGGCGAGAGGCCGGGCAGCTGGCCGGCCGTGTAGCCGCCGGACAGCGGGAACAGATGCAGCGTGAACGCGAAGACGTAGACCAGGACGAGGCCGAGCATGTAGTACGGAATGGCCGACAGCGCGAGCAGCGGGCCGACGAGGACGTTCATGGCGCGGGGGGACTTCCGCCAGGCGAGCAGCGCGCCGAGGAGGGTACCGAGGACGAACGACAGCAACGTCGATACCAGCAACAACATGATGGTCCACGGCAACGCGACCAGGATCAGGTCGATCGCCTTCGTCGGGAACAACGTCAGCGAGTACCCGAAGTCGAACTGCGCGATGTCGGCGAGATACCGCAGATACTGCAACCACAGCGGCTGGTCGAGGCCGAACTCCGCCTGGTAGGCCTTCACCATCTCCTCGACGCCCTGCTGGGTGTAGCCGCCGGTGGTCGACATGCGGAACAACCGCTCCCGCACGGGATCGCCCGGCGCCAGACGCGGCAGGAAGAAGTTCAAGGTCGCCGCACCCCAGACCACGAGGAAGAAGAGCCCGACCCGCCGCAGCGTACGTCTCATGGACGCGGCCTCCGGCCGGACGACCTGCGATCGGCACCGGGACGCCGACCCGAGCGGACCGCCGGCGCAGCGCGTAGCGCGCCTCCTGCCCTCGCCCCGTGCCAGGTCACGGCTCCAGTCGCCTCCCTCGATGAAGGAACGCTGCTGGGTGCGAGGATGGCCCTGCCGCCGGGCGTTGGCAAGGTGGATGGCCAGTCTTAGCCGCACCGCCCCGTGGATGTCCTTCGTGGGCCCGAACACGCTGATTGTCCGCGCCGGGCGATGCCGCGTATGTGCCACGGTTTGCAGCAGCGCCGCACGGGCGAGGTGGTGCTGACTCTCGCGGATCGCCCGGGAAACAAGGTGCTTTCGCGTGTCCGGACGTGATCAACTTTTGATAGAATCGCTGGTATGTTCGATTGCGGGGGTGTTGACTTCTCGGTGTTGGCGTCGGCTGTGCCGGGTGCTGAGCTTGGCGTGTTGTTGGCGCGGGTGGATCTGGCTGCGGTGAATGGTCATGTGCGTGTGTTGGTGATGGCTGCGTGGGAGCGGCAGGTGTCGTGGTCGAACGCGCAGTTGTATGGGGCGATGGCGTATGTGGCTCGGTCTCCTGCGTGTGAGCCGGATTCGCCACCTGAGCTGGATCGGTGTTTTGGTGAGTTCGCCTCGGCTGAGGTGGGTGCGGCGTTGTGTCTGTCGCCGGGGTCGGCCGACCGGGAGTTGTCGTTCACGTACGAACTCATTGAGCGGTTGCCCGCGACTCGCGCCGCGCTCGCCGCGGGGACGATCAGTCTGGGCAAGGCGCGGGCGATCGTCGAGGAGACGTGTTGTCTGGCGCCGGAGTTGGCGGGTCAGGCGGAGGAGTGGATTCTCGCCGTCGACGCGGCGTCGGGGGTGGGTTTGACTCGGGCGCAGTTGGTGCGCAGGTTGCGGCGGAAGGTGCTGGAGCTCGATCCCGAGGGCGCGGAGGAACGTCGTAGGGAGGCGCAGCAGGGTAGGCGGGTCCGGTTCGGTGCGAACCCCGACGGAACCGGCAGTGTGACGGGTCAGGATCTTCCGCTGGCCGGGACGGCGGCGGCCAGGGTGTTCATCAAGACCCACGCCAGACGAATCAAACGAGCCGGGGATGTTCGGACATTGGCCCAGATCGAAGCTGATGTGTTCCTCGACCTGCTCCGCGGCCGAAACCCCACCGCCAGCCTCGACCCCGCAGCCACCGCCGACGCCGATACGGCCACCACTGCGGACCAGCCCAGTAGCACCGACCCGGCGCCCGACAACCACGCGTCCGACCGCGCGTCCGGCACCGGTGCCGACGACGAGGGCGTCGATGACGTGGATGCCTGGGATGCTCCGGGTGATGGTGGCGCGTGCGCCGAGACAGGTGACGAACAGCTGGTCGCGAAGGTCGAACTCGTTGCCGAGCTGGAAACCTGGCTCCGGCTGGGCTCCCGCGCAGGCGAACTCGCCGGACTCGGCGCCATCACCCCGGCGGTGATCGACGACATCAAGAACGCCGCAGCTGGCGGATTCGAATACTGCCGCACCGTCACCCTCGACGGCAAAGTCGTCTACCACCAAGCCTCCAGCCGCCGCTACAAACCCACCGCTGCCCAACGCCGGTTCATCGAAGCGATGCACCGCACCTGCGCCCAACCCGGCTGTTCCAGACCAGCCACCCTGTGCGACCTGGACCATACGGTCGAACACCGATTGAGCGGACCCTCCTGCGCCTGCAACCTCGCACCACTCTGCCGGCGACATCACCGCGCCAAACACCAAGCCGGCTGGTGGTGGACCCACAACCGACCAGGCCACCTCACCACCCAGAGTCCACTCGGCCACACCTACACCATCCAACCCGAACCACGACCCGGCGCACTGCCGGCAGACTCGGCCGCTACGACAGCCGCGCGATGAGGCGCTGGGCGAGGTCATCGAGGATCCTGGTCGCGGATTCATTGATGCCATCGCCCCGGTGTCCGGCGACGGTTCTGCGGAAGCCATCGACGAGTTCGCGAGACGGCGCGCCGTCCTCGACCGCCGCCTCGATCGTCGTCAGCTGGCCCGCCAGCGAAGCGTAGGCACCCTCCGCCTCGCCGCGGTCCCGCAATTCGTTCAGCCGAGCGCGGACGTCAGCCACCGTGAGCGGTGCGTACGCCACCCGGAGCGTACGACTGGCACCGCCCGCACCGGTCAGGTCGACCTCGACGGTGAGCGGGTCGAGTGACGTGACGGTCAACCCGTCGTCAGCGGACACGACATCGGTCGCGGTGACCGCCACGCCCAGGGTCAGGGTCGTCGCGAGGTGGGTGGGGTCGGCGACCGCCAGCGCGAGCTCGCTGCCTCCTTCCTCGACGACGACGGACACACCGCCGGTCGTCGAGACGAGGGACGCCTCGCCCGGTTGCCAGAAGTTCGCGCACAGCACGCCGGCGTCCATCCGTCGCGCGGCCTGGACGGCCGAACTGTTGGCGACGATCGCCGTCTCAGGACGCTCGCTGTAGCGCTCCGTCTCGCCTGCGCCCGCAGTCGGCAGCAGGACGTACGCATAGCTGTCGTCGGCCGGGTCGACACCGTGGTCCAACCAGGCGGTGAGGTAGTTCGCCGTGATCGGATCATCCTTGGCCCACACGGGATGATGCGTGATGTCGGACCACTTGCCCGTCCGCGCCTCGCGGAGCACCTGCAGGGCGACCGGCTTCGGGAACACGTACCCGCCGGTGTCCTCCACGTGCAGCCAGCGGGCGTTCTTGACGGTCGCGGAGTCTCCGAGCGACTTGACGATCTGATCGCCGTTGGCGCGCACCTTCTCATCTCCGATGTCGCCGAGGCGGCGGTTCTCGACGATGGTCTCGGCCCTGCGTCCGTCCGTGGCGGTGATGCCCGCACCGAGTGCGACCACCTCGTCGTCGAAGCACATCCACGACTTGCGTACCGTCAGCGTGCCGCCCTGGGCCGTGAGATGCATGCCGCCCGCGGTGAACCGGTTGTCGAGGAACGCTCCGCCCGCCCACGGGTTTGGGCCGACCGCGTTGCGTCCTTCGCCGAGCGTGCGTGGCCGGACGTCGACGGTCGTACCAGGGATGCGGTACGGATCGATTGTCGGCCAGTACGCGTCGACGTAGCGGCCGGAATCATCGGCATGCAGGAACGTCGCGCCGTCGGCGGTCATCCATGCCTTGAAGTTCTCGGAGTTGATCGACTCGAACCGCGCGATCCGGGTGGAGTTCATGGCGATCCCGAGCAGCCAGCCGGGACGTCGGTGGACGATCCGGTCCTGATGGTGGAACACCTTGCTGAGCAGGAGTTCTCCACGGCGTTTCGTCGTGTCGTCGTCGATGAGCGCCTTGGCCGTCAGGACGATCGGGATGTTGCGCTGCGGCGTCGGGTCGTCGAACGTGTCGCTCAGCAACCACTCCTTGAGCACTGAACGCAGCCAGTTGCGTTGGTCCTCGGGCGCGCTCGCGGCGAGACCGATCGCGGCTTCGAGGACGTAGTGGCCGTGGTAGTGCTCGTGTTCGTTGTAGCGGGAGATCGTCCGGCCGCTCACGCTGTCCAGCAGGGCGCCGCGCCAGATGACCGGATCGAACGTGTCGCGGATCCAGGCGTACACGATCGGCGCGTCGACCTGCCATGCCGTGTGGGCGACCGTTCCCAGCAAGGGGACGAGGGCGTCGAGGATGGAGGCGCCGTAGGCACCGACGTACGGATACGTGCGATGCTGGAGGAACGAACCGTCGCGGTAGAAGCCGTCACCGCCCGTGGCGTACTCGAAGACCGGTGCGAGGCCCTCGGTGCCCTTGGTGACCGCATCGGCGTTGCCGGCCAGTGCGCCCCAACCGACGACGACATTGGCCGACAGCGCGCGGTTGGCCGCGGTGGCGAAGGGCTCGGGCGTGAAGTTGGCGACCGCGCGGGTGTAGGCCGCCACCTGCTCGGGCGTGAGCTCGGCGTAGGTCAACACCACGGCGTCGTTGAACGCCTGCGGCCCGCTGATCTGCCACTCGTACCAGTTGCCGATGATCTCGCCGTCCTCACGGTAGTAGTGCGCGACCATCCAGTCGAACGCGGCGATGATGTCGGCGAGCAGGTCGGCGTTGCCGGTGAGATCGGTGCCAGGCGTGGCCCAGGCCAGCGCCATCTGGCGTAGCCGGTAGAACGACACCGAGATCGCGAACGAGATCTGCACCTCGAGTTGGGCGTCTTCCCAAAGGTAGGTCCGTTCGGCGGATCGGTCCATCGTGGACCAGAAGGTCTGCCCTTCCTCGGCGATGCGGGCAAGGACGGGAGCGATGTTCGGATCGGTGGAATCGTAGTCGGCGGCCACCCACAGCGAACGCCACTGCTCGCGCATCTGCGTGAACTCGTCGGCCGCGGCCGCCACTGCGGCGGCCGATGCGCGCTCCGTCGCGGTCGCCGTGGTGGACGATCCTGCGGTCGCCGCCGCGGTTGCCGCCGCCGCGGCCGCCGGCCGGGCCGCCATCGACGCCGCCGCGCCAGCCACCGTGACGGCCGCACCGGACAGCAGCAGGGCGCGGCGTGAGAGTTCGGCACGGCCGGACAGCTCGGCGCCGCCGGACAGCTCGGCGCGACCGGACAGCTCGGCGCGACCGGACAGCTCGGCGCGACCGGACAGCTCGGCGCGACCGGACAGCTCGGCGCGACCGGAGTGGGGACTGCGGGAATGGCTCGATGCGCTCATGCGAAATCCCTTGCTCGTCCTGAGTGTTTGCTCGTCCTGGGCGGGGGGCCGCGCGCGTTCTCGGTGGTGAACGGCGACGCCGGAGGATGCTAGGTGGCGTCGGATACGGCGTAAACACGATGTGCACGCGAAGGACCTGCCGATGCCCGCAACTGGCCCGAACTGTCCCGCAGAGAGGGCCACATGAGGTCTGGTCAACTGTGGTCTGACCACCGGTCACTGATGGGGTGACGCATGCCTTCACGTCAGCCATGTCTCGTCGATCCTCCTCATCTGTGAAAGCCGGGCCCAGGGCCACCTGAGCGGCCCTCCGCACAACCCCCGGTCGCAGGAGGGGCCACCTTCCCCACCACAGCTTCCCGAGGTTCCAGTGGGCCTACAACCAAGGACCTGTGACGAGCACGCCCGCGGACCGATTACCGCGAATGCCTGCCGTGTCAGGGTCGTTGCCAAAGCGCCCGACGTGGCGCGGCCGCCCACCGCGACAGCCGCGTTCCGGCAGCCCTCCGGCAGCCGGCGTACGCCGGAAGCCCTTCACAACAAGGAGGAACCGTGCTCGACCCGACGTAGGCGTACTTCGTCGTCACCATCGAGTCGATGTCCGAAGCCGACCGCCGGCTGCGCGAGGTGCAGGCCGCACGGATCGTCCGCTCGATCTCACTCGCCGGTCGCCGCCTCCTGCGGTGTCTGCTACCAGGACGCAGGAGGTCGCGCGGCGGACACCCGCCCGCCCGGCCCACCGTTCCCGCACCACGTCGACCTGCCGCCGGTGATCATGAAGCGGATCCGGACCAAGTAGCGAAACGGGGCTCGGCGTACCTGAATCCTTCATGATCACGATCATGATCACGGGATGCGGGCGGCGAGGGCAGCGGGTTGCGTGGGAAATGGGTTGCGTGGGAAATGGGTTGCGTGGGAAATGGGTCGCTGCGCGGAGCGCGGGTGGTGCACGCTTCTCCGGTGCGCTCCGACGATCCACCCTCAACCTTCCGGCACCGACGCGCTTGGCGGCCTGTGGTAGCTCCGCCGCCTCGGCTCCGACCTTCCTCGCCGCGATGAGCGCCACCGCGAGCACTGTGACGGACGCCAACCGGCTCCGTGTGGTCCGTGCGTACACCAGAACGATCGGGATGTACGCCACAGAGGCGGTCGGTGACAGCTGGCTGATGTTCGCCGACGCCGGCCTGCGGATCTCACGGGTGCTCGTCCTGCTGGCGATCTGGCGGACCCTGGTCGACCCTGGCGAGGTCGTGGGTGGCTTCACCCTGCCTGCCCTGCTGACCTACACGCTGGTCGCCGAGATGTTCGCCCAGCAGCTGCAGGCGAAGTCCGCCCTGGACTTCTGGCTGTGGGAGGGCACGATCGCGAGCCGGCTGCTCCACCCGATGAGTCTCGTCGGGCAGCTCGTCGCGCAGCTCCTCGGCAGCTGGCTCTTCGGGATCTGCGCCGTCACGCTCCCCATCCTGGCGTTGTCGCCGCTGCTCGGCGTGGATCCGGCGCCGGCATCGTGGCTCGGCGGGGTGGCGTTCGTTCCCAGTCTGGTGTTGTCCGTCGCGATCGCGCTCGCGATGGACGTGATCCTCGGCGCGGTGACGGTGGCGTACGGACTGAACACCTGGCTCGTCGGCATGCTGCGGACGGCGCTCTTCGGCCTTCTCGCCGGCGCCGTTCTTCCGCTCGCGATCCTTCCGTGGGGGTGGGGGAAGGTCTTCGACTGGTTGCCGTTCGCGTCGATGGTGTCGGCGCCGTTGCGGATCTACACCGGCACCGGCGACCCGCTGCTGCTGATGCCTGTCCAGGCCGGATGGGTCCTGGTGCTGTGGCTGGTGGCGGGACGGGTCTGGTGGCGGAACCGGGAGAGGCTGGTCGGCTATGGCGGTTGAGATTCCACCTCGGAACGCCGATCCGCGAGGCGGCGACCAGAGCCCCGGAACCAGCCGCTCGGGCGTCCTCTACGCGGTACGCCAGCTCCTGCGGTTGTGGGGACTCTTCGCCCGGATGGACCTGCTGTGGCTGTCCCGAAGTACCCGCGACGCGCTCATGTGGCTGGTGTCCGACCTGGTCGCCCGGCTGGCGGGCATCATGACGACGCTGCTGCTCGCCGAACGCTTCCACGGCATCGGCCACTGGTCGAAGGCACAGATCATCTTCATGCTGGGGTACGCGATGGTCGTGGGCGGCGTACTGGACACGTTGTTCGGCTACAACGTCAAGATGATCAGCCGGCGGATCGGACGCGGGCAGCTCGACCACATGCTCGTGCAGCCGCAGCCGTTGTGGCGGTTGATCCTCACCGAGGGCTTCATGCCGTACTCCCAGCCGATCGTGCTCGTGGTCGCCGGCGCCCTGCTGGCGTGGTCGTCCACCCAGCTGGCGGTCGTCGTCACGCCGCTGTGGCTGCTGCTGCTCGCCGGAAACCTCCTGGCGTCGGCGGTGATCGTTCTCTCGGTGCAGCTGGGCTGGGGAAGCCTGGCTTTCTGGGCACCCAGGTCGGCGGAGGAGATCACCATGTCCACCGACGCCATGGTGGGCTCGCTCGGCACGTTGCCGCTCGACAACGTGCCGCGGGTGCTCCTTGGCGGCCTGCTCACCGCCATGCCGGTGGGCTTCGTCGCCTGGGTACCGGCGCGGGCGATCACCGGGGTCGCGCCGCTGTTTCCCGGCGCGCTCGTCACTCTCGTGGCTGCGCCGGTGTTCTTCGCCGTCGCCGTTCTCGTCTTCCGGAAAGGACTCCGTCACTATGGCCGTGTCGGTTCGAAGCGCTACTCCCCGTTCGGACACCGTCGTTGAGCTGACCGGCGTCCACAAGCGCTACGAGCAACGCCAACGCTCCGAACGCCTGCGCGACGCCCTGACCAACCTGCTCCGGCCCCGTACCGAGATCATCACCGCGCTCGACGGCATCGACCTCTCGATCCACCGTGGGGAGATCGTGGCGTACGCAGGTGCCAACGGCGCCGGCAAGAGCACCACCATCAAGCTTCTCTCCGGGCTCCTCTCCCCCGACGCCGGCACGGTCCGGGTCTTCGGCATGGACCCGGTCCGCCAGCGGGTGCCCTACGTACGCAAGATCGGGGTGGTCTTCGGCCAGCGCACGGATCTGTGGTGGGACCACCCGGTGGCGGCCGCCTTCGAGTGGAAGCGGGTCGTCTGGGACATCCCGCGCGAGCGTTATGACCGGATGCTCGGCTATGTGAAGGACCTGCTGGGCCTCGAGCCGTTCTTTCAGACGTTGGCGCGCGAGCTGAGCCTCGGGCAGCGCATGCGCGCCGACCTCGGACTCGCCCTGCTGCACGAACCTGCACTGCTGCTGCTGGACGAGCCGACCCTCGGTCTCGACGTCCTGGCCAAGCGCCGGATGCTGGCGAGCATCGTCGACCTCAACGCCAGTAGGGATCTGACGGTTCTGGTAACGAGCCACGACATGCCGGACCTGGAACAGCTCGCCTCCCGCGTCGTCATGCTGCACCAGGGCTCGGTCACGTTCGACGGTGCGTTCACCGAGTTGCGCGCGACGTTGGGCGACCGCCGACGGTTGGTGCTGCAGACGCCGGACGGGGTTGGCGCCCCGGCGCTCGACGGTGCGTCACTGGTAGGCAGCGAGGGCGGCCGGCACGAGTACGCGTTCGACGCCGCGCAGGTCCCGATCGCCCAGATGCTCGCCCAGGCAGGAGAACGCGTACCCCTTCTCGACGTCGAGACCCACCGCGAGTCCATCGACGAGGTGGTCGCCGACATCTACGAGGGTTGGCTCGGCCAGTCGACGCCGGCGCCGGCCACAGGTTCAGGTGAGTGAGCTCGGATCGGCCGGTACGTCGACCGCGTGCTCCCGGAGGATGTCCAGCGGCACGATGTCAGTGGCCCGCTCGTGCGTGGCGGCAAGGACCACGGGCGCGGCGACGCCATCCTCGTACGCCTGCAGCCAGCGGGCCGCCACCACGCACCATCGGTCACCGGGGACGAGCCCGGGAAAGGCGAAAGCCGGCCGCGGCGTTGTCAGGTCGTTGCCGACCGCGCGCTGATGGCTCAGGAACTCCGCCGTCATCACGGCACACACCGTGTGGCTGCCGAGATCGTCCGGTCCGGTACGGCAGGTCCCGTCCCGGTAGAACCCGGTCACCGGATCGGTGCCGCACGGTTCCAGCGCCTCGCCGAGCACATTCCGCTCGCCCCTGCCGGCGGTCGGATCGCCCTCGTGCACATTCCGGTCGCTTGTCACGGCACCTAGCCTTGCACGTCCGGCCGGCCCGAAGGACCTTCGGCCCTACGGCTGCCTTCGGAGGGCACCCGACAGTGAAGGTGGGGCAACACCCTGAGGAGGGGAGGTCGATCATGCACGCAGTGGTAGGCGATCGTATCGAGGTCCGGACCGGCACGCTGGACCGGCCGCCGCGGCTCGGAACCGTGCGGGAGGTCCTGAGCGGGGCGGAGGCCGAGCACTTCCTGGTGGGGTGGGACGACGGGCACGAGTCCCTGCTCTACCCCGGTTCCGACACCCACATCATCCCGGCGCAGACCTCCCGTGAGCGGCCGCTCCCCGAGCCGGAGGCGGCTCCCGCCGCCCCAGGTCCGAGCGACCCGGTGGAACAGATCATGAGCTCCCCGGTGGCCACCGTGGACGAACACGACTCGCTGCGGACCACCGCGGTGACGCTGGCGGACGCCGAGGTCGGCGCCCTCGTGGTGATGAGCGGACGGACACCGCTCGGTGTCATCTCCGAGCGCGACGTCGTGCGCGCCCTCGCCGCGGGCGGGGACCCGGACGAGGTGTGGGCCGCCGACGTGATCGGCATCAGCGTCGTCTGGGGGAGCCCGACCGACACCATCCGGCGGGTGGCCGAGCTCATGCGTGACGCCGACGTACGTCATATCCCCCTGCGGGTACAGGACTCAGTAGTCGGAATGGTCTCGATCCGAGACATCCACAAAGTCCTCCTGGGGTAGGAACCCACGGAAGGTCGGCTCTGCGGTGAGCAACGAGTCGTGCCGGAACGCCGCGTTTGTCACACGCGCGGACTCTGACGAGGGGACCACCGATGGTGACGGTTGACTCGAGACCCGTCGTGGTGGGCGCGGACGGGTCCGAGGCGGCGCTGGACGCCGTCACCTGGGCCGCCAGGGAAGCCGCCCTCCGCCATGTGACCCTACGGATCGTGCACGCCTTCGCGTGGCCGATGCTGAACGTTCCGACCGTCCTGTGGCAGGAGGGACAGGAGGCGGCCATGCATGCCCATGCCGAACTTGTTCTCGCCGAGGCCGAGAAGGTCGCCCGGTCGGTGGCACCGGCCCTCGACATCAGCACGGAGGTGGTGACGGAAATGGCGTTGCCGCTGCTGCTGACGGCAAGTCGGCACGCCGCGTACGTCGTCGTCGGCACGTCCGGCGTCGGCGCTCTCGCGGACGCGGTCGCCGGTTCACCCACCGTCGAACTCGTCGCCAAGTCACACGCCCCCGTGGTGGTCGTGCGGGGTACGCCGTCGCCGGACCGCGCCGAGGGGTTGGTGGTCGTCGGCGTGGACGGATCGCCGCAGTCCGCCACCGCGGTCGAGGTCGGTACGAAGGAGGCAGCCCTGCGGGGCGGCCGGCTCATGGTCGTGCATGTCGGCCGCCACGGACCGGCGGCGCGACTGCGCAGGATGCTCGCCAGGACACCCGCCGATCTCACGCTGACGGACCGGGCTCTCACCGGCTGGCGCCGTGAGTACCCCGACCTACCCGTCGAGGAACGCGTGGCCACGGGCCACCCCGCCGGCGTGCTCGTCGACCTCTCCGACCGGGCGAGCCTGGTCGTCGTGGGCACCCGCGGCCGTGGTGGCTTCACCGGGATGCTGCTGGGTTCCACCAGCCAGGCGCTGCTGCACCACGCCAGGTGCCCCGTCATCGTCGTGGCGCACAGACAGGGAGAGGCACAGTGAACCACAAACCGATCATCGTCGGCGTGGACGGTTCGGCGGCCAGCGTCGGCGCACTCCGGTGGGCCGCGACCGAAGCCGAGCGCCGCGACCTGCAGGTGGAGGCCGTCCTGGCAACGCCCATCCGGGACCAGGGTGAGGGGATGCCTGATCCGGCAGTACTCCTGGCGGCCGCGGTGGACGTGGCGCTCCCTCCGACCCGGCGCAGGCTGCGAGAGCGCGTGTCGCAGTGGGTGGTGCCCGGCGAGCCGGCCGACGTCCTCCTGGAACGGTCACGCCGGGCGGCCTTCCTGGTACTCGGCCGGACCCATGGCCGCGACCCGCTGCACACGTCGACGATGGCCCGGTGCATGCGACACGCCGCCTGTGCGGTCGCCATCCTCCCCACCAGCGTTCCCGAACCAGGTGTCCCGCCCGCCGCCGCGGCGCGGTCGACCGCCTACGGCAGCGTCGGCGACCGGCTGGTCGGTGACGTGATGAGGCCGCACGTCCTCGGCATCGACGCCGCGTCGGGCGCCGACGCCGCCCTGCAGCTGATGGTGGGTGCGGGCGTCCACCACGCACCGGTGATGGAGAGCGGACAGTGCGTGGGGCTGTTGTACGAAACCGACGTCGTGTGGCACCTGGCCGGCTGGCCGGTCCTCGACGGGCCCCCTTCGGCTGCTGCGGTCGCCCGGAAACCACCCCCGCGGGTCGCGGCGAACCAACCGGTCCGGCAGGCAGCCGTCGAGATCGCCTACAGCACCGGCGACGCGGTCCTCGTGACCGAGCAGGAGAAGATCGTCGGGATCCTGACCTCCGACGACCTCGTCACCTTGCTGGCCGAGCAGACCGACGCTACCCAGGCCGACGCCACGCAGACCGACCGACGTGCGATGTCGGCACCGGAGCGGTCCCCTCAGGAAAGGCCTGGTCACGATGGTTGAGGAGCACGGCGCCACGGTCGTCGTAGGAGTCGACGGCTCCCCCGCCGCCCGGTTGGCGGTTGCCTGGGCCGTCCAGTTCGCGGGCGGCGCCGGCGCCACCGTGCACGCGGTGGCGGTCTGCGGTGTCGTTCCCGCTTCTCCCTTCCTCACCGTCCCGACACCACGCGAGGAAGTCGACCTGGTGGCCGAACAACACCACGACATGATCGCGGAGGCGCTGCGGCAGGCCGACCCGCAGAGCCATGGCGTGGCGGTCCGCACCTCCGTCATCCACGGCGAGCCTGGCCGCGCACTGTGCGCCCTGTCCGCTGGGGCGTCCGCACTGGTCGTCGGCAGCCACGGCCGCGGCGCGGTCCTCACGGCCCTCCTCGGCTCCGTCAGCGCCTACTGCGTACGTCACGCGAAGTGTCCTGTCTTCGTGATCCCACCTGATGCCGTCGAGAGCGTGGACGAGGTCACGGGGAGAGCCGCCGCGGACGCGGGGTGAGGGCGGCGGCACCGGCCGCCGAGTAGAGGCAGCCCAGTCGCCGCCGCGATCTGGACGGGGCGTCAGCTCGCTCGGCTGGGCCCGGTCATCTCTGCGCAGACCAGTTCGACGAACTCACCGACCCGCTGCTCCGGCAGGTGCCGGGCGAGGTCGGCCTCTGCGATCATGCCGACGACGCGGTGCTCCTCGAGGACGGGAACCCGATGGATCCGGTGCTCCTCCATCGTCTGCAGCACCTGGTCGACGTCGGCGCTCACGTCAACCGTGTACGGCGTGCCCTGTGCCAGCTCGCCGGCGGTCATGGTTGCCGGATCGCCGCCGGCCGCGAGGCATTTCACCACGATGTCGCGATCGGTGATGATCCCGTGCAGCCGATCGTCGTCGCCGCAGATCGGCAGTGCGCCGATGTCCTGGTCGCGCATCGTCTGGGCGGCGTGCTGCAGGGTTTCGTTCTCGCCGACGCAGGTGACGCCGGCGTGCATGATGTCGCGTGCGGTGGTCATCGTGACTCCTTCGTGCGTGGTGGATCGTCCCGCAGGACAGGTGGTCGAGGTGTTCAGCGGTATCGGGCGGCCAGTCGCCTCAGCCCTGCCGGGCGATCGGAATGCGTCGCACCTCGGCCCGCTCGGGCTCCTTCACCCCGACCCTGACTTCGAGAATGCCGTTGGCGTACGAGGCCTGAACGTCGTCCTCGTCGGCGCCGGCGGGCAGTGTCACGCTGCGCCGGAAGGAGCCGTACCTGAATTCCGACCGGTGCGCCTCCTTCTTTTCCTCGCGCCGTTCCGCCTGCACGGTGAGCATTCCGCCCGAGACCGTGATCTCGACATCCTTGTCCGGGTCTATTCCAGGCAATTCGACGCGGAGAACATATTTTCCGGCCTCGAGGTATTCCTCCACCCTGACCAGGTGTCGCCCCGCCAACGGGCCGAGCAGGGGTGTCGGAAGAAGTTCCTCCCCGAACCAGTCGAACAGATCTCCGAAGCGGCCGGGTTCGCGCCGCATGATGCTTGTCACAGTCATCGCCCCCTGGTGGACTCGGTACTCGTGGTCTCTCACAGCGAACCGACTCGCGTGGCAGTTGTGTAGTGCCGGACGTGAGACGTTCGCTCGGGTCGTTCGGCCCTGGATCCGGGCGGACCGCCTGCAGATGCTGAAACGAGACGGCTGAAACGAGACGGTACGTACACCAGGGGATCTCCAGGGGGCGATGACGTTGCGGCCACATGCCTTGGAACACGCGGAACGCACGGCCCATGAATGGCTGGCGACCATCGGCCGACATCTCGGCACCCAAGACCTGGACTTCACATTTCGGGTCGTCCGGGCCTGGCTGCACACGGTGCGCGACCGGCTTCCCGTGGAGGGCGCGGCGCACCTGGCCGCCCAGCTCCCCGAGGTGCTGCGTGGCGTCTTCTACGACGGATGGGCCCCGAGCAGAGTCCCGATCAGGATCGCCGCCGGCGAGTGCACCGCCCGGTTCGCGCAGGAGGCCAGGATCTCGACCGCGGAGGTACCCGACGTGGCGTCCACCGTCTCCTCCGGCCTGGGTGAGATGTTCTCGCCGGGCCTCCTCGAGACGGCGTTCGCCCAGATGCCGGATCAGCTCGCGACACTGTTCAGACCTGCACCTGGCGTCAGACCTGCACGTGGCGGGGAGGCATCCGCTGCTGGCGACGAGACCGGGTCCGAGCACGTCCGGACGGCCGGCCAGACCGACGACCGGCAGGACGGGTTGGAGCGGTTGGAGCGGTTGGAACGCGACGTGCGGGCACTCACCGATGCCGTCAGTGCGCTTGCCAGCGGCCTCGAACACGTCCCGCCACCCGAACCACCCGGCGAAAGCGCTGCGAAGGCCGCCCGCCGGGCACACCAGCTCCTGCCGTCGGCGCGAACGCCCGAATGACGCGCTCCGGTCGCTCCCCCTGGCGGGCACGCCAGGGGTGGTGGGGCTCGTGGTGTGCCGGGATCCGCGCAGCGGAAGGTGGTGACAGGTCATGTCCGTCGATCGGCACGTCGCGTGGTTCGCCGAGGTGGATCGCGGCGACCTCGCCGTCGTGGGCGGGAAGAACGC
Source organism: Actinopolymorpha sp. B11F2 (assembly GCF_040195635.1). Taxonomy (NCBI): domain Bacteria; kingdom Bacillati; phylum Actinomycetota; class Actinomycetes; order Propionibacteriales; family Actinopolymorphaceae; genus Actinopolymorpha; species Actinopolymorpha sp. B11F2. The sequence continues at coordinate 136,764 of NZ_JBEFTX010000010.1, forward strand.
CTCACTCGGCGAGTTGACGCGTCACCTCTCAGGTGCCGGCGTCCGGGTACCGGAGGGGTTCGCGACCACCGCACAGGCGTACTGGGAGTTCGTGGACACCACGGGTCTCCGCGACCAGGTGGCGGCGCAACTCGACCTTCTCCACGCGGGCGCGGACCTCGCTACGGTCGGTGCTGCCATCCGCGAGTTGTTCGTCGAAACCGACCTTCCGGCGGATCTCACCGACGCCGTCCGGGACGCCTACCGCCGGCTGTCCGAACACCTCGGCCACGCCGACCCCGATGTCGCCGTGCGCAGCAGCGCCACCGCCGAGGACATCCCCGAGGCCAGCTTCGCCGGGCAGCAGGAGAGTTTCCTCCACGTGAGCGGCGAGCGGGACCTGCTCGCCGCCTGCCGGCGGTGCTTCGCCTCGCTGTTCACCGATCGGGCGATCCACTATCGGGAGGACTTCGGCTTCGACCACCTGAGCGTGGCGCTGTCGATCGGCGTACAGGCGATGGTCCGTTCGGATCTGGCGGGAGCGGGGGTGATGTTCTCCCTCGACACCGAGACCGGGTTCCCCAGGGTCGTGCTGATCAACGCCTCGTGGGGACTCGGCGAGGCGGTCGTCGCCGGCCAGGTGGACCCGGACGAGTACGTGGTGTTCACCCCGCTCCTCGACCGGCCCGATCTCCGTCCGATCCTGTCCAGGACGTGTGGCGGCAAGGAGAGCAAGATCGTCTACGCCGACGACGGGCAGGCGGTACACACCCGGTCCGTCGACACCAGTGAGACGGAGCGGTCCGGTCTCGTCCTCGACGACGACGAGATCCTCACCCTGGCCCGGTGGGCCGCCGCGGTCGAGAGTCACTACGGCGGACCCATGGACATGGAGTGGGCCAAGGACGGCCGTACCGGCGAGCTGTTCCTCGTCCAGGCCAGGCCCGAGACGGTCCAGGCCCGTCGCGAGGCCGCACTGCTGCGGTCGTACACCCTCACCGGCACCGCCGAACGCCTGGTCACCGGCCTGGCGGTCGGGGACGCCATCGCTGCCGGCCGCGTCTGCAACCTCGCGAGCCCGGCGGAGATCGACCGGTTCGTCGACGGATCCGTCCTGGTCACCGGCCTCACCGACCCGGACTGGGAGCCCATCATGAAGCGGGCGGCCGCGATCGTCACCGACCACGGCGGGCGTACGTCGCACGCCGCGATCGTCAGCCGCGAGCTCGGCGTCCCCGCGATCGTGGGGGCGGGCGACGCGACCGGGACGCTGCCCGACGGCCGGGACGTCACGGTGTCGTGCGCGGAAGGCGAGCAGGGCTACGTCTATGCGGGGATCTGTGCGTACGAGGCGCGTGACCTCGACCTCGCCACCATCCCGGCGACGCGCACCAAGGTGATGCTCAACCTCGCCAACCCGGCGGCGGCACTGCGTTGGTGGCGCCTTCCCGCCGACGGCGTGGGCCTTGCCCGGATGGAGTTCATCGTCAACAACCACGTCAAGGTGCACCCCATGGCACTGGTCCACCCGGACAAGGTGGACGAGAAGTCCAGGGACCGCATCCTCCAGCTGACGCGAGGCTATCGCGACAGGACGGAGTACTTCGTCGATCGCCTCTCGGCCGGCGTCGCGCACATCGCCGCGTCCCGCTGGCCCGATCCGGTGATCGTCCGGATGAGTGACTTCAAGACCAACGAGTACGCAAGGCTCATCGGTGGGCAACGGTTCGAGCCCGCCGAGGAGAACCCCATGCTGGGCTGGCGGGGTGCGAGCCGCTACTACAGCGAGGGATATCAGGCAGGGTTCGCACTGGAGTGCCGGGCCATCGCCAGGGTGCGCGACCAGATCGGGCTCACCAACGTCGTCGCCATGATCCCGTTCTGTCGTACGACGGACGAGGCCGACCACGTGCTGAAGACCATGAGGGAGTACGGCCTGCGTCGCGGACGCAATGGCCTGCGGGTCTATGTGATGGCGGAGATCCCGTCCAACATCATCCTCGCCGAGGAGTTCGCCGAACGCTTCGACGGATTCTCGATCGGCAGCAACGACCTCACCCAGCTCACCCTCGGTGTCGACCGGGATTCCGCCGAACTGGCTGGACTTTTCGACGAACGCAATCCCGCCGTGGTACGCAGCATCCAGCACCTCGTCACCGTGGCGCACCGGCGTACTCGGATGGTTGGGCAGGAGTGCAAGGTCGGCCTGTGCGGGCAGCGGCCCAGTGACGACCCCGAGTTCGCCCGGATCCTGGTCCGCGCGGGCATCGATTCCATCTCCGTCACCCCCGACAGTTTCCTCGCGGTCAAACAGAATGTGGCGGCGGCGGAGGAGAGCGAGGGAGAACGACGACGATGAAGCTTGTCGAGGAGACGGCGTTCCGGTTCCGGATCGATCCCGTCGACGACATGCGGGTGCCGGGCATCGTGTACGCGTCCCGCGCGCTGTTGCCAGAGGCCGGCGGTGACCAGGCGCTCCAGCAGGTCGCCAATGTGGCAACGCTGCCAGGCATCGTCGAGGCGTCGTACGCCATGCCGGACATGCACTGGGGTTACGGATTTCCGATCGGCGGAGTGGCCGCCACGGACATCGACCGAGGTGGCGTGGTGTCGCCGGGTGGCGTCGGTTTCGACATCTCCTGCGGCGTACGCCTCTATGCCGCCGACCTCGACCGCGCCGAGCTGCAACCTCACCTTGACGCGGTGATGGACGGTCTCGGGCATGCGACTCCGCGCGGCATGGGCAGCGGAGCGGTGTGGAAGCTTGGCGGCAAGGACCAGCTGGAGAAGGTCATGCGGGGTGGTTCCCGGTATGCCGTCGAGCAGGGCCATGGCGTCGTCCGCGACCTCGACCGCTGCGAGGACCGCGGTGCGGTGGATGACGCGGACCCTGCCCAGGTGAGCGAACGCGCTGTCAATCGCGGCTTGCACCAGGTGGGCAGCCTCGGCTCGGGTAACCACTTCCTCGAGGTGCAGGTCGTCGACGCGGTGCTCGACGAGCCGGTCGCCACGGCCTACGGACTTCGTACCGGCCAGGTCTGCGTGATGATCCACTGCGGATCCCGTGGGCTCGGGCACCAGATCTGTTCCGACCACGTACGCACGATGGAGAAGGCCATGCCGGGCTACGGCATCCGGGTGCCGGACCGGCAACTGGCATGCGTACCGGTGGAGTCGCCCGAAGGCCAGGTGTACCTCGGTGCGATGGCGGCGGCGGCCAACTACGCAAGGGCGAACCGACAACTGCTGGGTGAGGCGACCCGTCGGGTCTTCGACCGGATCACCGGCTGCGGCCTCGATCTCGTCTACGACATCTCGCACAACCTGGCGAAGATCGAGACGCACGACGTGGCGGGGGAACCGCGCCGGCTGTGCGTGCACCGCAAGGGGGCGACGAGGGCGCTGCCGCCGGGGCATCCCGACCTCCCGGCGGACCTGCGGGACGTCAGCGGCGCCGGGCAACCGGTGTTGATTCCGGGATCGATGGGGACGGCGTCCTACGTCCTGACCGGTGTCGAGGCCGGGCCGGCGTTCGCGTCGACGTGTCACGGCGCGGGGCGGATGCTGAGCCGGCACCAGGCCGCCAGGGGAATCCGCGGCGAGGAGTTGCGGCGCCGCCTGGAGGCGCAGGGCATCGCGGTGCGCGGGGCGTCGTGGCGCGGCCTCGCCGAGGAGACACCCGAGGCGTACAAGGACATCGACGCGGTGATCGAGGCCGCGACCGGCGCGGGTCTCGCCCGTGCGGTCGCCCGCCTGCTCCCCATCGGCGTCGTCAAGGGGTGACCGCCCGCGGGGGCGCCCTCATCCAACCCGGCGTTACGGGAGGGGCACGCTCATCCAGTCAGCCATGCACACACGTACGGCCGCGTTCGCCAAGGGACCCCTTCGCGGTCAGACCTCGCCCGCGGCATGCCGAAGGTAAGTGAGGAACTCGGTGACCGCGGCCGACTTCGCCCGGCCGGCGACGGTCGCGGCGAACACCCGGCGTACGGATGAGTCGGCACTCTTCAGCCGGAGCAGCGCGATGTCGGCGGGAACCGCCCGGCGGGCGAGCGCGGGGATGAGCGCGACGCCAAGGCCGGCGGCAACGCATCCCAGCTTGCCGGTCCAGTCGGCGGCGACGATGCCGGTACGCGGGTGGAAGTCCGGTGGCAGGCTCGCGCGCAGCAAGGTGTCCTCGTCGGTGGCCGAACCGGGGATGAAGGAGTCATCGGCCAACTCCGCAAGGCGTACGACCCGACGATGCGCCAACGGATGCGTAAGACCCACGGCCACCAGGAGGTGCTCGTCCAGCAGGTGGTTCAGGTCGTACCGTCCTGTGTCGAGTGGCTTGTCGGGTGCCGCGCTGACCACCGCGATGTCCGCGTCGCCGGCGCTCAGTCGTTCGAGCAGGTCGGGTGTCCGACCTTCCAGGAGCGCCAGTGACACCTTCGGATGGGTCTCGCGGAACGCACCCAGCGCCCGCGGGACGAGTGCCGCGACCGCGGTGGGAAACGCTCCGACCCTGATCCGGCCGGAACCCAACCCACGCAGCGCTTCCAGGTCACGCCGAGCGGCGTCGAGCCGGTCCAGGACGGCCTCGGCGTGAGTGAGCAGGCACTGCCCCTCCTCGGTGAGTGCGACGCCACGCGGCAGCCGGTCGAAGACCTGGGCACCGAGCTCCTGCTCGAGCACGGCTATCTGCCGGGAGACCGCGGACTGGGTGAAGCGCAGTTCCCTGGCGGCGGAGGTGATCGAACCGTGGCGGGCGACGGTACGCAGCACCTCGAGGGACTCGATCTGCATGGCGTTCATGCTAGGCCAAGCCATGCGGCATCGCGATGGCAGCCATGCAGGACATTCGGTGGTCGCATGGGAACGGCGTGCCTACTGTGGAAGGCGTGGCAACCATCGCAGTACTCGGCACCGGGCACATGGGGGCACAGATCGCGCGTCGCCTGCTCGGTGCTGGCCATGCCGTCACCGTCTGGAACCGCACCCCGGAACGCGCCGCTCCTCTCACCGAGGACGGTGCCCGGCTTGCCACGTCACCGGCCGATGCGGTGAGGGATGTCGCCTTCGTTCTGACCATGCTGGCCGACGCGGCTGCCGTCGATGCGTGCTGTTCGGACCTGACGGGGCCGCACCGTCGTCAACACCGCCTTGCTCACCGGACTCGCCGCGCTCGCCGACACGCTGGCGGTGGCATCCGCCGTGGGTGTGGACCGCGATGCCGCACTGGAACTGATCAAGGCGGGCCCGCTGGTCGGCGCCGTTCCACGGGCCGTCTCCAAGGGTGCGGTGTTCCCGGTCAGCCTCGCCGAGAGGGACATGGGTCTCGCCCTGGCCGAGCTCGGGAACGCACCCGCACCGGTCGCCCGCGCCACCGCGCGGGCGCTCCATGACGCACGGGACCGGAGTGCCGACCTCGCCAGCATCGTCTGAACGCGGTTCAGCTGGCCGACTCTCCGCGCGCGTAAGAACGACTGAAGGAGCCCATCGTGCAGGTCACTCTCGACAATCCCGCCACCGTCGCCGAACCCGTCGGCCCCTATGCCCATGTCGCCCGGCTGGACATCGACGGCGGCGCGTTGCTCATGCTGGCCGGGCAGGTCGCCGTCGACGACGCCGGCGAAGTGGTCGCGCCAGGCGACCCCGTTGCCCAGGCCGAACGCATCTTCGAACTCATCCGCGAGATCCTCGCCGCGCACGGCGCGACGTTCGCCGACGTCCTGCACATCCGTACGTACATGACGGACATGGACGACCTTCCCGCCTACGGTTCCGTACGCCGCCGGCTCTTTCCGGGCACGCCACCACCAGCCAGTACGACGGTCGAGGTGAGCCGGCTCTTCCGTCCCGAAGCGGTCCTGGAGGTCGAGGTCACCGCCGCGGTCACGACGAAGTAGGAACCGGCCACCTCACCGGATCGGCTCAGACGTCGAGGGTGACGGCGCACGTCCAGCCGTCGGCGTTCTCGTCGAATCGCAGCCCGTGCAGGGAAACCGCCTTCGGCACGGCGCCGACCAGTTCGGTCTGGTCGAGTCCGGTGACCGCGAACCGCACGTCGTAGCCCTCCTCTTCCGCTGGCTCGACGGTGGCCCGAAGGGGAAGGACGTCGGCGGTCTCCATGAGGTAGATGACTTCACTGAGCACTTCGACGAGGAGGTCTTCGTCGCCGTCCTCGGCGACCTCGAAGGTGGCGACGTCGGTCGGGCTCGCCGACGTGGTGTCGGCGAACGTCTCGACCATCGCGGTGACGGCCTCGGCCACGCACAGCTCCCGCGTCGGCGCCCACGCCTCGAACCGGCTGTCGGCCGTGTGCGGGACACTGCGATGGCCGGACTGCATGACACCTCCCGACGACCTACTCCTTCAGGATTCCCCATGCCGCCGCCACCGCGTCGTCGGCGGACCGCGCGGTGTCGATCGGGAGGGATTCGGGCCAGTCCGCGAAGTTCTGCTCCAGTTGCCCGGCGATCTCGGTCGTCGCGTCCGACGCGTCACCGACCCGCGAAGCGATGCGCGGCCTGGTGACCTCGGCGGGGGCCACACATCGCAGCTCCACGAGCGTGGTGGACGTTTCCCGCCCGAGCGTCCGCGCCGCCCGGCGTTCGTCCGGGTCGCTCCAGGTGGCGTCGACGATGACGGTTTCGCCGTGCTCGACCAGCGTCCGGGCACGGGCCAGCAGCTGCCGATAGGTGGCGTGCACGTGTTTACGTTCGTACAACCCGCGGCCGTAACCCGCGTGCGGGTCGAGCGCGGCGGCTCCGGGTACTTCCCGGCGGATCTCGTCGCTCCGCAGCAACGTCGCCCCCAGCTGGTCGGCGAGACCGGCGGCCACGGTCGACTTGCCGGTGCCCGGCAGACCGCCGACCAGCACGAGCCGGACCCGCGCAGTCCGCAGATGCTGCCACGCCATGCCGGCCAACTGTCGCGCGTTCGCCCGTTCCTCCGGCACACCCTGCCGATACCGCAGGCAGGCGACCTTGGCACGGACGAACGCGCGGTACGCGATGTAGTGGTGCACCAGCGAAGGCGGCGCCACCGTTCCGGAGAACTCGCCGTACCACCCGAGGAACCGCTGCGCGAGGTCCGCGGCACCCAGCCGTTCGAGATCCATTGCCAGGAAGGCGGCGTCGTCGATGCCGTCGACGTTGCGAAGCGCGTCATCGAACTCCAGGCAGTCGAGCACACGCGGCCCGTCGGGAAGACAGAAGATGTCATCGGCCAGCAGGTCGCCGTGACCGTCGACGACGTACCCGGCACTCGCCCGTTCGTCGAGCAGGTGCGCCCGCCCGTCGACGTAGGAGAGCGCAAGGGCGCCGATCTCGTCGAACTGCTCCTTGTCGAGGACGCTCCCCGCGAAGGGAGCGCTCTCGTTGAGGTTGGCGCTCCAACGCTTTCGTAGTGCGCCTGGCAGACCGGCGGCAGCCACCGCCGGTCCGGTCTCGGCGCCGGCGTGGAACGCCGCGAGCAGCCGCGCCAACGTCCGGAGGTCGGTTTCCACGTCCTCTCCCTGCCGGACCAGCGTGGAGAGCCGTCGATCCGCGGGCATGCGGCGCATCACGACGACCCAGTCGCGGGTCCTCCCCCTACTGTCCTGGACCTCCCAGAGGTCGAGGTAGACATCGGGCGCCAGCCGCCGGTTGAGATTCAGCTCCCGGCGACACGCCACCTCCCGCGCGGCGACGGTGGTGTAGTCGAGGAAGCCGAGGTTCACCGGCTTCTTGACCTTGTACGCACGATCCCCGATGAACGCGACCACAGCGGAGTGGCTCTCGGCGATCGACGCCGCCGTGTCGTGTCGCTCACCCGACAGACCGCCGTACGATCCAGCTGCGCGGGCGTTTCCGGGACGTCCTCGGGACCTCATCCGACCTGGGACGGCTGCAGGTTTCTGCGGCGCCGCCGTCGAACGATGACGGCACCGGTTACTCCAGCGCCGATGGCCAACGCAGTCACCGCAACGAGAGCCTTCACACCGAGTTCCTTTCCACGCCGGGACCGGTTCAGTCGGCCTTTCCGCGCCGAATCGTGCCCTGCCGACTCCGCTGATCCGGTTTCCTCAGTGGGCGAAGACGGAGCGCTCGGCCGGCGTGCGTTCGACCTCGGGACGGACGACCATGACCACGGACGCCGTAGCGAGCCACAGAACGAAAGTCGCAAAGGTGAGCAAGCTCATCACCGCGGCGAAGGTCGAAACGGTGATCGTCATGGCGGTTGCCACGCCGGCAATCAGCCCGATCACGGCGACGGCAAGGCCGAACCAGCCGAGCCACCTCCCCGCCAGCTCCCGGCGCACCATGGCGAGTCCCGCGGCTCCAGTGAACAGCGCGATCAGCAACTCCAGCGCCGCGCCGGAGAACATGCGTGCGCCGATCAGCGAGCGGGCAACGTCGCCGGCCATCATGCTCTGCGGCCCCTGCGCCAGATAGGCGAGCGCTCCGCCCGGCACCACACTCAGCAGTCCCACGGCGGACAGCGCGACACCAGCACCAAGCACCACGGGCGAGAACGCTTCCGCGCCACCTTCTGCCCGTTGCAGGACGTGCCGCAGGTGTCCGACGAACCACAGGAACACGACCATGGCCAGCAGGACCAGCAGCAGCGACACCCGCACCTGGACGCTGTAGTCGGCGAAGTACCGGATGATCGCCGCGGTCGAGCCGACCCCACCCGTCGACGGCAGTACCAGCACCGCTGCCGCCAGCAGGGCCGCGGACAACAGCCCGCTGCCTGCTCCGATGCGTTCCCACATGCGCTCGTTCATGACCGTCTCCTCTCAGGCGGATCTCTCGACAGCCAGCACACGCCGTCCTCATGTCCGACAGCAGGGGCGAACGACCACGGCCGTCGGGTGCCCAAGGTCCTGTCGATCCCGGGCCGGGCGGTACTGAGTAGGACCTCAACCCCCTTGGTGGGGATCCGCCGGCCACGTCGTCATCGGTCGCGGAGCCGCCACTCGCGGACGGCGTCGTGGACGTGCTCGAAGATCGCGAGCGGTGCGTCGGCCGGCGTGGCGTCGGTCGACTTGTCGGCCTCAACCCGCTCCCTGTTCGGCACCCTCGCCTGGGCGGCCTCAACGGCCCCGGCCATCTCCTGCAGCAGGCCGGGTGGCACCCGCTCACGGAGGAAGCGGAACTCCTCGTCCTCTTCGTACGTCGCGTGTGCGGCGATCGCCTCGGCCAGCGCCAGGAGCTTGGTTCTGAACTCAGGATGGTCGACGCCGAGGTCGTGCAGCTCGGCGAGCGCCTCCTTGGCGTCCTGCTCCTCCTCCAGCCGGTGCTCGATCACCTCGTCCCCATCGTCGATCTCCTTGCGCGCCATCGGGTGGACGACCTCTCCCTCGGTAGCCTCATGCACAGCAAGCAGCCAGACGAGATCTGCGAAAAACTCGCGCTTCTCCTTGCCTCCCGCCTGGGTGACCTTGATGAACAGGCTCCTGATCTCGTTGTGTTGCCGGGTGAGCAGGTCCACGACATCGTCCTTGATCGGCTCGGTCATGTCTCTCACCTCCTTGGTCCACTGAGTGAGATTCCTCGGCACAAATCCGTAGACGCGCAGGAGACACCGACGATGATCATCGCGTCGGCGCCTTTCGACGACCGGGACGACCGACCGCCGCCTCCAGTCTCTCCACGGAGTCGGACGAATCGTTCGGGACCAATGGCCGCGCCTTGCCTGCCGCCCGGAAGTCCGTCGGGTGCTATTCGGCCTGCCCCGCCGGGGGCGCCTGGACCACCACTGGATCAGTCACGTCGGGCGCGCCGCGAGCCGGCGCCGGTGCGTGAGCCGTTGCCGGACTGCTCAGGGACACGGGCGCGTGAGCGCGTCACGCTGCCTGGCCTTTCCCCGTCGATGCCCGCGATCTGCGAGTGCCCGACGTCGACGGCGAGCTGGTACGCGGCCTGCGCACTGACGGTGCCACCCTGCTCGGTGAGCAGGACCCGCCGGCTGCCGGCCGCCACCGGGGCGAGGTCGACATAACCCGATTCGATCGCCAGGTGGAACGCCGAGCGCGCTCCCGCCAGGTCACCCTGGTCGCGGAGCAGGACGCCGAGGTTGACCGCCGCCGACTGCACGACATCGGTGTGGCCGGAGTCCACGGCCCGCTGGTATGCCTCCCTGGCTCCCACGGCGTCGCCCTGTTCCTCCAGCAACATGCCCAGGTTGACGGCCGCGACAGGCGCGGCACTCGTGTGCCCCGATCCGGCGGCCACCTGGTAGGCCGCCTGCGCCGCGGCCAGGTCCCCGTGCTGGGCGAGCAGCGCGCCAAGGTTGTTCGCCGCCATCGGAGCGACGTCGGCGTGACCGGAGTCGACCGCGCGCTGGTAGGCCGCTCGCGCACCCGTCAGGTCGTCCTGCGCGGCGAGCAGCGCACCGAGGTTGTTCGCCGCCATCGGAGCGACGTCGGCGTGACCGGAGTCGGCGGCCACCTCGTACGCCGCCCGGGCACCGTCGGCGTCGCCGTGCTCCTTCAACAGTGAACCGCGGTAGAACGCGGCCATCGGTACGACGTCGGCGTGACCGGAGTTGACGGCGAGTTCGTACGCCATCTCGGCGCCGGCGACGTCGCCTTGCTCTGCGAGGAGGACTCCGAGGTTCAAGGCGGCAACGGGGACCACGTCGGTGCGCTCCGAGTCGACGGCCCGCTGGAACGCCGACCGCGCACCCGCCGCGTCGCCCTGGTCGCGCATGAGGACACCGAGGTTGACCGCCGCCACCGGCACCACGTCCGGATGCCCGGAGTCGACTGCCCGCTGGAACGCCGACCGCGCACCCGACACGTCCCCCTGGTCCTTCAGCAGGACACCGAGGTTGACCGCCGCCACCGGCACCACGTCCAGTTGACCCGAGTCGACTGCCCGCTGGAACGCCGAGCGCGCACCCGCCGCGTCGCCCTGCTCCCGCAGGAGTGAACCCAGGTTGACCGCGGCGACGGCGGCGGTGTCGGCCGAGCCGGCGTCGATCGCCTTCTCGAACGCCGACCGCGCGCCCATCACGTCACCCTGGTCGCGCAACAACGAGCCCAGGTTGTTCGCCGCTCGCGGCATCACGTCGGCGTGGCCGGAGTCCACGGCCCGCTGGAAGGCGACCTTCGCTCCCGTCATGTCGCCCTGGTCCCGCATCAGCGAACCCAGGTTGTTCGCCGCCCGCGGCACCACGTCGGCGTGACCGGAGTCCACGGCCCGCTGGAACGCCGACCGCGCTCCAGACAGGTCGCCCTGCTCCCGCAGGAGCAACCCGAGGTCGTTGGCCGCCCGCGGAGCGAGGTCGGCATGGCCGGAGTCAAGGACCTTCCGGAACGCCGGTTCGGCCGCCTGGAGGTTCCCCCGCAGGCTGGCGTTGATGCCGATGTCGAACGCGTCGTCGGTGGGGACGGCCGCGAGGAGTTCCTGCCACATCGGGTCGAAGACCGGCCTGCCCTCGTGCCCGTTGGCGCCCTCCTCGACCGCGACCAGGTAGTCGAGCACCTCGAAGCCGACCAGGCCGTTCCTCTGGGCTCGGGAGGATGCCGTACGTGCCGGTTGCGCAGGTGCCGCACGACCGCCCGCGGGTCCCGCTGCCGCCGGCGTACGTCCTGACCGGCCCGGCATCGACTGCCGGCCCGCGGCGGGTCGGCCGGCACCACCGCCCTGGCCCGCGCCCTCGACACCCGGCGCCGACGAACTGCCCGGCTGCTCCGCGGCCCGCAACAGCGACACCTCCGAGGCGATGGGCTCGGTCGCCCATGTCATGCCCTGCGCGAACAACGCTGACGTGGGGTCGAGGTCGATCCGGATCCGCCGGAGGTAGAGCGGGTAGAGCCCTCGCAGTTCCGATTCGGTGACGGGCCGCTTCAGCCCGGCCCGTCGTGCGTCGATCGCCGCCTGGACGATCGCGTAGCCGGCGGGGTCGGTCTCCCGGCCCGAACGGAACCGCTCGACCAGTTGCTCACCGCCGACGAGCGCCTCACCGATGCTCGTCGTGATCCGCTCCTGCGGATAGAGCTGCGCGGCCTCGGCCCGCTCCGGGGGCGTGAGCTGGTACTGCAACGGGATCTTCGTCGCCTTGCTCAGCGCCGCCCTGGCGACTGCCGCGACGTCGCCGCGTCCGGCGTGGATCTGGTCCCAGCGTTCCTTCGTCATCGTGGCCACCAGGACGGCGTTGCGGGTGGCCTTGTCGATCGTGTCCGCGGACAGGTGGGCGAGGTCGGCGGCGGTGAGGTCGTCCAGCCACAACACCCACGGCTGGCGCTCGGGCGCGACCGGCGGCTCCGGGCGGAGCAGCTCGGCCAGGGCCTCGCCGTTCTCCGGGATGACCACCATCGGGTCCTTCGTCCCCATCGTCTTTCGGATCGCCTCCACCACGGTGCGGGACTTGCCCGCCTTCTCATGGCCGACGACGACGACGAACGCGTACGGAGGACGGTCGGGGTTCAGCAGCGAGGCCAGCCGACCGTCGGCGGCCGGGCGTCGTACGTACGGCGCGTGGCCGCGTGAGGTGTAGCGGGTCGGTGTCGGACCGAGGTCCGCGTCCAGGAGTTCGGAGAGGCGGCGCGCGTCGCCGTCGAGGGTGCCTTCGGCGAGCGGCCGGGCGGGTGCCTGGTCCACCGTTTCGTCGCGGCGAGCCGCAGGGCGCTGCGCTCGTTGGCCGCGTTCGTCACCTCGTGCGCGGGGTTCGGTGCGCGACTCGCGCAGGCGAGTCCTTCGTTCGCGCGCTTCGGTGTCGTCGGCGACGGGCTCGTCCGCATCGGCGTCGTCTTCGGCTTCGGCATCGTCGTCCTCGTCGGACTGGTCCGCGCGCGGCCGGGTGGGGTTGAAGAGGTCGTCGGGGTCGTCGGCCTCTGCGGAGGTGTCACTCACGCCGAAGATCCACCCCAGGGCGGCGGCGGCGAGCGCCAGCAGCGCGAGGCCACCCAGCACGACCACCAGCGGGCGCGCACCTCCCCGCGTGAGCGTCTCCGTCACCGCGGACAGGCCGACAAGGACCACGCCGGCCATCGCCAGCGACCGTACCCAGTTGCGCCGGTCGGTCAGGATCGGCTTCCGCGCGTCATCTTCATGCCGCTCGGCCACAATCCACCCCCTGGGCCTGCACGAGGCCATCAACGACCCGCGGTGGCCGCAGGTCCTGTTGGCCGCTCCGCGGGCCTTGTCGTGACATTCCCCGGGTGCCAGCTACCTCGATCGCCGTCCTCCGGAAGTCCTGACCCCGAAGGAAACATCGCCGATCACGCCGGGCGGCCCGGAGACATCTCAGTCCCCAGTGTCCACATAACGTGGCCACGCCGGGCGGGAATGGTGGACAGATTTACGCCGCACACAATCATGGGTCGAAGTTGCGTCGAACGCACGGAACGATCTGGATCGAAATGCGGCGACCAAATGGACCTCTGGTCCCTTGACATTCGCGGAGTGGGCGCCAGTGCCGTGCGGGTGTAAGGATCGAAAACAGCAGGCGTCGACCACGGGGCACGGTGATTCATATGCAACTCTTCCCTTCGATCCCGTTAGCGGACTGGAAAGACAGCAAAGAGACGTTGCACCGGTTCGCTCAGATCGTCGGCAAGGTTCGCCTGGCAGCCGGCGTAAGGCGCAACCACTGGTGGAATGTCCCCTACCATCTCACCGGCCGGGGCATCACCACCCGACCCATGGGTCTGGTCGACGGTAACCCGGTCTTCACCGTCGACTTCGACTTCGTCGACCACCGGCTGGTTGCGCAGTCGATCGAAGGTGGGTCAGCGGCTTTCTCCCTGCTCGGCCATTCGGTCGCGTCCTTCTACGACCGCACGTTCGAGGCGTTGGACGCGATCGGGGTGAAGGTCACGATCGACCATCCGCACCCCTTCGACATTCCAGGCGATGGACACCCCTTCAGCTCCGACACCGCGCACGCGACGTACGACCCGGTCTGGGTCAACCGCTATTGGCAGGTGCTGAGTCAGGTCAATCTTCTCCTCGAGAAGTTCTCTTCGGGATTCTCGGGCAAGATCAGCCCGGTCCATCATTTCTGGCACACATTCGATATCGCCGTGACGAGATTCTCCGACCGAGTTGTCGAACAGTCACCGGAAACCGATCCCGTCACCCGTGAGGCGTACTCCCGCGAAGTCATCAGTGCGGGATTCTGGTTCGGCGACGACGCGTTTCCGGAGCCGGCGTTCTATTCCTACGTCGCCCCGGCACCCGAGGGCCTCGCCGACCAACCCCTCCGCCCGCCGTCGGCGCAGTGGCTGGAGCAGCGCGGGAGTCCTCTCGCCGTGCTGCGCTATGACGACGTACGCACCGCTGACAATCCGATGGGCAACGTCCTCGACTTCTACGAGACGGTCTACCAGGCCGGCGCCCGGCTCGCCGGGTGGGACGTCGAACGGCTGACGTGCCCTGGTGGGATCACCGACCCCTACGCCTGAGCGATTGGAGCGAGCGCACCACTGAACGCAGCACGCGGGTTCGCTGCGAAGCGAGATCCCGCGTGAGCGGGTGGTGGTGCACCCTGCCGTCCAGCAGGTCGAGCACCCGAGCCGCGCCCCGATGGTCCTGTGTCGGGCGGTCGAGGCCGTCGAGCACCTGCGAGGTCACCGCACCGTAGGCGAGGTGCGGGATGAGGTCCGCCGCCCAGTCCCTGGCCGCCCAACCTCGCGGGTCGGTGACACCGAGGGCGGCCATCGGGGCGTTCCCGGCGAGCATCGCCACGACCATCGCACCGACCGCGCCCACGACCGGGCTGGGCCGCCAGCCGAGCCCGCGGAGCGCGCCGAGCAGCGCACCCGTCGCGACACCGGCGGCGAGACCGGTCAGTGGGGCCAGCCCGGCGACCCGGTTGTGCCGTTGTTCACCCTGACCGGGCACCGGGACATGCGTCTTCATGGACAGGATCTCCACGGTGTCCTCCGGGGTGTGGCTCGCCGCCCTGCCGCGCGCGGCCATGTCGAGATAGGTGACGGCGTTGAGCGCGGTCGTACCCGCCGCACCCGCCGCGGCACCCCGCAGAACTGACCGCAGCAGCCCACCCATACCCCGTCCCCTTCCCTCGCCGTGCCGGACCGTGTCGAGGTCCTCGAGAGACCCCCGCCCTCGCGCCTACCCCACCCGCCGTGACTTACGCGGGAACCTGTCGGATGTCCGCGGACACATGTGAGGTGTACGCGCGTACTGCCCGACGAAGGGGGACTCTCGATGCGACGCCATCGATGGCACGCACTGCTGCTCGCGCTCGTGCTCGCGGTCACGGGTCTGGCGGCCGGTCCGGCCGCCGGTTCGGCCGGAGCAACGGCGAACAGCGCGGCCGGCCCGGCCAGGGGCGAACGCACGGCCGTCGTCACGTTGGTCACCGGCGACAAGGTGGTGGTCTCCACCAGCCGCGACGGGCGGCGCGGCATGGACGTCCGGCCGGCTCCCGGCCGCGAGGGTGTGCCGTTCGTCGAACGCAGGTCGGCCGCCGGCGGCCTCAGTGTCGTGCCCGCGGACGCCGCGGCGTTGCTCGCGTCCGGAAAGCTCGACCCCAGGTTGTTCGATGTCGACACCCTCATCAGTCACGGCTACGCGGACGGCGTACGCCAGGATCTCCCCCTGATCGTGTCCCACGGCGCCACGGCGCGCGCCAAGGCCGACACGAGGTCCGCTCTTGCCGCCGCCGGCGCCGCGGTCACCCGCGAACTGCCGAGCGTCGCAAGCACCGCGGTACGCGCGGAGAAGACCGGCGCGCTCTGGGCCGAGCTCACCCGCGGCCCGGCGGCGGCACGGACGTTCGATCCGGGCATCGAGAAGGTGTGGCTGGACGGCCGCGTCAGGGCGTCCCTGGACGAGAGCGTCCCTCAGGTCGGCGCGCCCGCGGCGTGGCAGGCCGGCTTCACCGGAGAGGGGGTGAAGGTCGCCGTCCTCGACACCGGCATCGACGCCGACCACCCCGATCTCGCCGGCGCCGTGGTGGCGGCCGAGGACTTCACCGAGACGGGGAGTACGCACGACGGCAACGGCCACGGCACCCACGTGGCGTCCATCATCACCGGCAGCGGCACGGCGTCCGGCGACAGGTACACGGGTGTCGCACCGGACGCCGACCTGCTCGTCGGCAGGGTCCTCGACGACGGTGGTTACGGCACCGACTCCGCGATCATCGCGGGCATGGAGTGGGCGGTCGCGCAGGGCGCCCGGGTCGTCAACCTGAGCCTTGGCGGCTGCCCGACCGACGGGTCCGACCCGATGTCGCAGTCGGTCAACACCCTGACCGAACAGTCGGGCGCGCTGTTCGCCATCGCGGCGGGCAACCACCCGAGCGGCAACTGGTGTGCGGAGGCCGAGGACGTGGTGTCCGCGCCGGCCGTCGCCGACGCGGCGTTGGCGGTCGGCAGCGTCACGAAGCAGGACGAGCTGAGCGGGTTCTCCAACGTCGGCCCACGTCCGGGCGACGGCGCGATCAAGCCGGAGCTCACCGCGCCCGGTCAGGACATCGTGGCCGCCCGCGCGGCGGGCACCGAGTTGGGCGACGTCGTCGACGAGCGCTACACCACGCTGTCCGGCACGTCGATGGCGGCGCCGCACGTCGCCGGCGCCGCGGCGATCCTCGCCCAGCAGCACCCCAGCTGGAAGGCCGGTGAACTGCGCTCGGTCCTGATGGGTACGGCCGACCCGCACCCCACGCTGGGCGTCTTCGCGCAAGGTGCGGGCCGGCTCGACGTCGCGGCTGCCGTACGACAGAACGTGCTGGCGACCCCGGCGGCCCTCAGCATGGGGATCGCCCGCTGGCCCCACGACGACGACGAACCGGTCACGACGACCCTGACGTACGCCAACACCGGCGACGCGGCCGTGACCCTCGACCTCGCCGCGACCGGTACCGGCCCGGACGGCCAACCCGCCCCTGACGGCATGTTCACGGTGACGCCGAGCACCGTGACCCTCCCGGCGAGGGGCTCCGCACAGGTGACGGTCACGGGTGACACCACGCTGGGCGGCCCCGACGGGCTCTACTCCGGCAGGGTCACCGCCCGCGGCGGCGAGACCGTCGTCAGCACACCGATCGGGATCACCAAGGAGGTCGAGTCCTACGACCTGACCGTCGCCGCGCTGAACCGGTCCGGCGAACCGGTGGACACGGTAGCCGGCCTGACCAACGTCGCGGCCGGTCCGCCACGGCTCGTCCACCTGCCTGGTGAGCCCGTGACACTGCGCCTGCCGAAGGGGCGTTACGACCTGGCGACGTCCATCTTCGACGGCGCTCCACCCAAGGCGGCGGCGGACCGGGCCACGGATGACGGGGCGGCTGCCGAGCCGACGCCGGCGACGCTCGCGACCCGGCCGGACCTCGTGCTGGACAAGGACACCGCGGTGACCCTCGACGCGCGGAAGGGGCGTCGGGTGCGTGCCGTCGTGGACAACCCGGCCGCCAAGCCCACGGGCTACCAGGCGACCTGGGTCGACAACGGCATCCTGGGCTTCCGGGTCTGGGGCGGCAACGATCCCAACGTCGGCAACACCCCGCTGTACGCGACACCGACCGCGAAGGTGACCGGTCATCCGTACACCTTCGGCTATCTCGCCACCCTCAGCGAGCCGCCCGACGACGGTGGATCCGACTCGACCGGCGTACCCCGCGACTACCATCTCTTCGAGGAGAGGTCCGGGCAGATCCCGGACCCGCCGACGTTCACGGTGCACGACGGCGACCTCGCGGCAGTGAACCTGCGGCTCCACAACCAGGCGGTGGCGGGCTCCCGCGAAGCAACGTTCGCCAGCATCCCGTTCACCGACATCTGGGACGGTCGACTCAACCGCTACCCGGTCACGATTCCCAGCAGACGGCTCGCGTTCTACTCCACCGGCCGCGACCTGGTGTGGGATCGTTCGCTGGAGAGCGACGGCGGTGGGGAGACCGCCGGACCGCTCAGGAAGTACCAGGCGGGAACGAAGTACCGCGAAGACTGGAACGTCGCGGCCATCGGGCCAGCGGCCACGCCGTTCTTCTACGGCGGCGGGCTCTTCCTGAACCTCACGCCGTTCTCGCCGGCGGAGGACGGGCACGCGTTCTTCTCCGACGGCAGCGGTATCGCCATGCAGACGACGCTACGCCGCAACGGCACCGTGGTCGGGACGAGTGACAGCCCCGACGGCGGCCGGTTCGACATCCCGGCGGATCGCGCGGAGTTCACGGTGACGAGCAGAGCCACTCGCATCGTCGACTGGTCGGCGCTCGCGACCAGGGTCAACACGACCTGGAGGTTCACCGGCGGGCCGTTCGAGGACTTCTCCCGCCAAGACGTTCTCGGCATCCGGGTGGGAGGCGCGTTCAACCTACGCGACCGGGCACCCGCCGGAAAGCCGTTCCGGCTGGACGTCCGGGCCGAGCGGGCCGACCCCGACACTCCGGTCAGCGACGTGCGGCTCGAGGCTTCCTTCGACGACGGGAAGACGTGGACACCGCTCGAGCTGACCGAGGCGGGCACCGATCGCTGGCTGGCTGACATCGCCCACCCGCAGAGCGCCGCGTTCGTGTCGCTGCGGGCGACCGGGCGCGATTCGGCCGGTGCCAGCGTGCGGCAGACGGTGATTCGGGCGTACGGACTGAGCAGGTGAATGCCCGCGGCACGCTGGACGGCAACCACACGCGGGCGGACAGACATGTATCTCACATGACGCTCCGTTCCGAGATGATGAACGACCGCGACCTCTGGGACCTGGCCGGCGCGGGCGACACCGAGGCGTTCGGGCTGCTGTTCGACCGGCACGCCCGGGCGGTCTACAACTTCCTGTTCCGGCGTACGGCGTCGGCGAGCGACGCCGAGGACCTCACCTCCTCGGTGTTCCTCCTGGCCTGGCGGAAGCGGACGCAGGTGGTTCTCGACCGCGACAGCGCCCTTCCGTGGCTGCTGAAGGTCGCCGACTACGCGGCGCGGACGGAGTGGCGGTCCGTACGCCGCTACCGGCTCGCCCTCGCCAGGGCTGGCGTCGCCCGGGACGAACATCCCGACCACGCCGACGAGGTGGCCGCCCAGATCGACGACGAGCGCCGCATGGCAGAAGTCCGGCGGGCGGTCCGCCTGCTGCCCCGGCACGAACGTCAGGTCGTCGAACTCTGCATCTGGTCGGGCCTGGACCAGCAGGCCGCCGCCGTCGCACTCGGCATCGCCGTCGGCACCGTCAAGTCGCGCTTGTCACGCGCCCGTCAACGTCTGCAGGGCCTGCTGGTCCTGCCGCAGGAACGCTGAGGAGGTCCATCCATGAACACCCTGTTGTCACCGCCGCCGGAGCGTTCGCTCCCCCACCACCAGCGACGCCGGGCGAAGCTGCTGACCATCATCGACCATGAGCGGGCGGTGCGTCCCCGCCGGCCAGTCGTTCCGATCGTCGCGGCCGCCTCGGTCGCGGCACTCACCGTCGGCGGCACGGTCGTGGTCCAGAACATCGGCGTCAGCGACAGTGGCATCGCCCCGGCCGGCAGCCTGCCGGAAGGCGGCACCGAGGTCACGGAGCAACCCACGTCCTCACCGGGCGGGGAACCCACCGGTGAGTCGAGGGGGAGACCGGCCCGGGCGGCGTACGAGCCTGCGCCGGTGGCGCGGGAGCTGAGCCACCAGGAGACGCGGGACTACCTGCGCGACTGCGCATCGGGGGCGCCGGGGATGTTCGACGGTCACGTGCCGTACGTCGGCCTCACCCTGCCGGAGGAGCACCGCCCCTGGGTCTCCGCGTCCTGGCTCGTCACCCGGAAGGGCCGGGGGTACGTCGTGTGCGTCCGGGACGGCCGCGGCAACCCGCTCTCGTCCTCGGCGTTCGGCTCGGTCGCCGCGAAGGACATTCCGCACCTGTTCGCACCGGTGGACATGCGCGGCGACGGTTTCGGCCTGGTCACGCGTCCAGTCGCGACCGTCACGGTCCAGGCGAAGGGCGAGCCCGAGCGGGAAGCCGTACTGCGCAACGGATTCTGGTTCGCACCGGTGCCGGATCCGCCGGGCCGGACCTCGCGGCTGGGTCCGGAGCGCACGCCTGACGAGGACGACCTGGTGATCGGTATCAATCCACCGGGCACGATCCTGCGTGGTTACGACACCGACGGCACGCTGGTCTATGACTCCTCCAAGACCGGGCCGACCGTCGAGGAGTGCTACACGGACCCCGACGGCCGCGAAGTGATCGTCCACAACGGGATCGAGAACCCGACTCCCGAAACCTGCCGACGCACCCTCCCCTGGGAGCACTGACCCGGGCACGCCGCCCGCCTGGGACCACTGGCCGGGCCCGCCGACTGGGCAGCCGGGGCGGGTCTGACTCGTTGGCCACTCCTGGCAAGTTGGCCTGGTGAGACGTGGGGGCGGGAGAGGGGAGCTCCCCGGCTACGGTCGGGGCGTGGACTTCACCGGACTGCTCTCCTTCCCGCTCACGCCGTTCGACGCCGAGGACCGGGTTGACCTCGACGTTCTCCGTACGCATGTCGATCAGCAGGTGGCGGCGGGTGCCGCGGCGGTGTTCGTCGCCTGCGGCACCGGCGAGTTCACCGCCCTGACGCCGCAGGAACACCGCGACGTCGTGGCCACGGCCGTACGCACGGTTGCCGGCAGGGTCCCCGTCTTCGCCGGGGCGGGCGGCGGTGCCGGGCTGGCCCGCGAGTTCGTCGCCCAGGCAGCCGCGGCCGGCGCCGACGGGGTGCTGCTGCTTCCGCCGTACCTCGTCTCGTCCACCGCCGCCGGCCTCGTCCGGCACGTCGGCTACGCGGCCTCCGGCGCGAGCATCCCCGTCATCGTCTACCAGCGCGCCAACGCGGTGTTCTCCCGGCAGGCGGCGCTCGACCTGCTCGACATCCCCTCGGTGGCGGGGCTCAAGGACGGGATCGGCGACGTCGACGCCCTGCTGCGTACGGTCACGGCGATCCGTGGCAGCGGGCGCCCCCACGCGGCGGACTTCTGCTTCCTCAACGGCATGCCCACCGCAGAGCTCAGCGCCCTCGCCTACCGGGCGATCGGCGTTCCCCGCTATTCGTCGGCGGTGCACTGTTTCGCGCCGGACATCGCCCATGCGTTCCACACCGCCTTCGCATCCGGTGACGACGCCGGCGTGACCGCGCTCCTGCGCGACTTCTACCTGCCCTTCGCGGAGTTGCGCGACCAGGTGCCGGGCTACGCCGTCGCGCTCGTGAAGGCCGGGGCGCGCCTCGCCGGCCTGCCGGTGGGAGGCGTTCGGCCGCCGCTGGTCGACCCGACTCCCGCGCACGTCGACCGCCTGGCCGAGATCATCGCCACGGCCCGCGCCGGCCTGCCGAACCCGTCCCTCGACACCGGGAGCGCCAGATGATCATTCGCGACGTCCTCGTCACCCCGGTCGCGTTCCGCGACCCGCCGCTGCTCAACGTCGCCGGTGTGCACCAGCCGTACGCACTGCGGACCATCGTCCAGCTGGTCTGCGCCGACGGGGTCGTCGGACTCGGCGAGACCTACGGTGACGACACCCTCCTGGCGCGGCTCGAGCGGATCGCGCCGACGCTCGTCGGGCTGTCGGTCTTCGACGTCAACGCCATCCGCGGCAAGGTCGAGACGGTCGTCACCGGCGCACCGGGCGGCCAGGACCCTGACCGGCTGACCGGCGCCCCGTCGACCGCCCGCGCCGTCCTGCAGGCGTACTCGCCGTTCGAGGTGGCGTGTCTCGACGCACAGGGGAAGGCACTCGGTGTGCCGGTGTCCGATCTGCTCGGTGGTGCCGTCCGCGAGTCCGTGCCGTTCGCCGCCTACCTGTTCTACAAGTGGGCGGGCCATCCGGACTTCGAACCCGACGAGACCTACGGCGAGGCGCTCGACCCGGCCGGCGTCGTCGCGCAGGCCCGCACCATGGTCGACACGTACGGCTTCGCGTCCCTCAAGCTGAAGGGCGGCGTCTTCCCGCCAGAGCAGGAGATCGCGGCGATCCGCGCGCTTCGTGAGGCGTTTCCCGACCTCCCGCTGCGCCTGGATCCCAACGCCGCTTGGACTGTCGCCACGTCGGTCAAGGTCGCCGAGGAACTGGACGGCGTGCTCGAGTACCTCGAGGACCCGACGCCGACGATTCCCGGCATGGCGGAGGTTGCGCGCGAGGCGACCATGCCCCTCGCCACCAACATGTGCGTCGTCGCCTTCGACCATCTGCCGGAAGGCGTTGCCCGCAAGGCGATCGGGGTGCTCCTCTGCGACCACCACTACTGGGGCGGCCTGCGGATGTGCCAGACGCTCGCGACGATCTGCCAGACGTTCGGCATCGGGTTGTCCATGCACTCCAACACCCACCTCGGCATCAGTCTCGCCGCCATGGTGCACCTCGCGGCCGCCACGCCCTATCTGTCCTACGCCTGCGACACGCACTACCCGTGGACCCTCGACGACGTGGTGCGGCCCGGCGCGCTGCGGATCGTCGACGGTGGGGTGCCCGTGCCGGCAGGGCCCGGGCTCGGCGTCGAACTCGACCCGGATGCCCTTGCCCGGCTTCATGAGCAGTACCTCCGCTGCGGGATCCGTCGCCGTGACGACGGCGGCTACCTACGGACGTTCCGGCCGGAGTTCCAACCACCCCGCGGCACCTGGTGAGGCCCAGCGGCGCCCGACGGCGCCCACCGGTGCCCAGCGGCGCCCGACGGCGCCCACCGGTGCCCAGCGGCGCTTAGCGGTGCCCAGCGGCGCTTAGCGGTGCCCAGCGGCGCTTGGCGGTTTCAGACGCTGGAATCTGGACATGCCCGTCTCCTCTGCGCTCCAGCGGTGGACCTCGCCGACCGCCGTTCTTCGGTGTCTGGAGCAGTACGACGGTGTGGGCGCACCTGGTTCGCGGCGGTTTCGGGCGTTGGCCGGCGGGCCACCGTCGGTGGCGCTCTCGGGCGTACCGGACAAAGCGCACCCGCGTCCACGGTGGGTAGAGTGGCCGTATGCCCGATCGCCCTGGGTAACGGGGCATGGGGGGTGGCATGGATCTTCTTCGCAGGCAAGATCTCGAGTTCCTGATTCAGCGCGATCATCCGGGCACCCAGGTGTCGCTGTTCATGCCGACCGACCGGTCCGGCAACGACGCACCGGCCGAGCGGATCCGATGGCGGAACCTGCTCCGACAGGTCGAGTCGGTCCTTGCCCGGCAGGGTGTGCGTACGCCGAAGATCGCCGAGGTCCTCGCTCCCGCATGGGATCTGCACACCGACGGACTTGCCTGGCAGTACACGGGCGACGGCCTCGCGATGTTCCTGGGCGAGGGCTGGCAACGGTCGTTCCGCGTTCCGGTGGAGGTACCCACCGTGGGAGCTGTCGGGGACCACGTCATCGTCGGACCGCTGCTGCCCGTCCTCACCGGCGACCGACGTTTCCTGGTGCTGGCGCTCAGCCAACAGAACGTACGCCTGCTCGAAGGCAGCCTCCAGCACATCGAGGAGGTCGAGCTCACCGGGGTCCCGACCAACATGCGGGAGGTCGTCGAACCGCGACCGACGCGCGCGGACAGCGTTCCCTGGGTCGCTGCGGGTCCGACCGGTGGCCGAGCCGGGGTCGGGATCTTCTACGGCCACGGCGCGGCCGACAAGGACGTCAAGAAGGACGACGTCCGCTATTTCCTTCACCGGGTCGCCGAGGGGATGCATCACGTCGTCGGCGGACGGGACCTGCCCATGGTCCTGGTGGGTCTGGACTATCTGGTGGCGATCTACCGGGAGGTCAACACCTACCCGCACGTGACGGAACAGGCGGTCCGGGAGAACTCCGACCAGTACTCCGCCCCACAACTGCACGCGATCGCCTGGCCCATCGTGGCGGAGATCCGCGAGCAGGAGACCGAACGGGCCGCCGCGCGGATCAGTGACCTGCTGGGGACCGGCCTTGCCGCCAATGACGTACAAGTGGTCGCTGCCGCGGCCAGGGAGGGCCGGGTCGAGACACTGCTCCTTGCCGGACGTCCGTCGTGTTGGGATCGCCTCGCGAACCTGACTCAGGTGGTCGAACTCGGCGCCAGCGGTGGGCATCCGCACTGTGAACTGCTCGACGGTGCCGCGGTCGACACGCTGACCCAGGGAGGGCGGGTGTATGCCGTGAACGGCCCAGAAGTGCCCGGTGGCGGCGACATCGCCGCCATCCTCCGCTACTGACCGCAGCCGGACCGCCCTTGACCCGAGGCGTAGGTCCAACGACCGATCCGGTGGGACCCGTTGACCGATTCGTGCGGGACTGTGCAGTGTCAGGCTGCTGGATGTGACCGCCAACGACGTGACTCTCGGCTACGACGAGCTGCCCCGGCTGATGACACAGATGACCGGGGACGAAAAGCACGGGTCGAGTGCGACCTCGACTCTCGATGTCCTGTGGGTGCTCTACGACCGGGTGCTCCGGGTCTCGCCCACGACCGTCGACGATCCTTCGCGTGACCGGTTCCTGCTGTCCAAGGGGCACGGCCCGATGGCGTTCTACGCCGTACTCGCGGCGAAGGGTTTCATCCCCGAGGACTGGCTCACCGGATTCGGGACCCTCGACTCCCCGCTCGGCCATCACCCGGACCGGGCCCTGATCCCCGGCGTCGAGATCTCCAGCGGCTCCCTCGGGCACGGCCTTCCGTTGGGCGTCGGCGAGGCGCTCGGCCTGCGGGCACAGGGATACGCGGACTCCCGGGTGGTCGTCCTGGTCGGCGACGCCGAACTCGACGAGGGCTCGAACCACGAGGCCATCGCCTATGCGGGCGCCAGCGGTCTCGACACCCTCACCGCCGTCGTCGTGGACAACCAGTCTGCCACGCACGGGTGGCCGGGCGGTGTGGCGAACCGCTTCGGTGTCAATGGTTGGTTGACACACACCGTGGACGGCCGCGACCACGACGCGATCGAGGCGGCCCTCCGCGCCACCGCACCGCGCCAGCCGACGGTCGTCGTGGCCGTCGTCGACCCCAAGGACTGAACGGAGCGAGCGACATGACCGAGGCGACCGGGACAGCCGAAGCGACTCCGGAAGCGGAAGCGACCGCGGCGACCGAACTGGTAGGAGTGGACGAGGGATCAGCGGGGCCGGACATGCGGACCCGGTTCGTCCAGGTGGCGAGCGACCTGCTCGACGAGAATCCCCGGACAGCCGTCGTGCTCGCCGACATCAGTGCGGACCTGTTCCAGCCGGCCGCGCGCCGGCATCCGACCCGGGTGCTCAACGTCGGCATCCGCGAACCGCTCATGCTCAGCGTGGCAGGCGGACTCGCACTGGCAGGCATGCGGCCGATCGCCCATTCCTACGCTCCGTTCCTCATCGAGCGTTCCTTCGAACAGGTCAAGCTCGACCTCGGCCACCAGGACGCCACCGCCGTGCTGGTGAGCGTCGGCGGGTCGTACGACTGGACCGAAGGCGGGCGTACGCACCACTCACCCGGCGACGTGGCGCTGGTCGACACCCTGCCGGAGTGGGCGGTCCACGTGCCCGGCCATCCCGACGAGGCCGGCGCCCTCATCCGCGCGGCCATGCGGGACAGCGGTCCGGCGTACGTACGACTGTCGAATCGCGCCAACGCCGCCGCGCAGCCGGGCGCGGCGGAAGGCCTTCTGCAGCAGGTACGCAGCGGTGGGCAGGCAGTCGTGGTCGCCGTCGGACCCATGCTGGACGGCGTCCTCGAAGCGACCGCCGGCCTGGATGTCGGAGTCGGATACGCGGCCACGGTGCGCCCGTTCGATGTCGCCGGCCTGCGGGCGCTCGCCGAGGCGTCCTCCGGTGGCGCCGATGCCAAGGGCAGCGTCGATGTCGTGCTGGTCGAGCCGTACCTCGCAGGGACCTCCGCACGGATCATCGACGCGGCGCTCGTCGACCGCCCGCACCGGGTGCTGTCTCTCGGCGTCGACCGTAGGGAGCTCCGGAAGTACGGCACACCGGCCGAGCACGACCGCCTCTACGGCCTCGACCCGGCCGGGCTGCGACGGTCCATCACGGGCTTTCTGCGGTGAGGACCTCGGGCATCGGGTCCGGCCGTTCACACGTACTCCCGATCTCCACCACGGCAGCGGTCTGAGCGGACTCCTCGATCGCCATCATCGCTTCGAGGACGTGATAACCGAGCGCGGCGGAGCAGCGGTGCGGCCGGTCCTCACGCATCGCGACCGCCATCTCCCACACGCCGAGCCCGCGCAGGTTGGCCTCGGACGTGGTGTTGCGATGCTGCGGCGCCACCTCCACGCCGGTGTCGCCGTCAGCAGCGCTCTTCCGCAGTCGTACGGCGTTCTGGAACCGGTTCGGGTTGGGCGTCCACAGTGTCCCGGCCGTCCCGCTGACCTGCACCGGCAGCATGCCCCGGCCGGCGGCAGACTCCAGGTCGTCACGATGTGTGCGGTGGGACCGGCCACGAACTCCACCATGGCGGCGTACGACAGCGGAACGTCGACGCGCAGGCGCTCACCCGCGCGCGGGCCCTCGCCCACCACCACCTCGTCGACCTGCCGGCCGGCGCGACCCCATGCACGGCGGATCGGGCCGAGGAGATTGACCAACGTGGACAGGGGATAGGGCGCCATGTCGAACAGCGGACCCGCACCCTGCTGGTAGAAGAAGTCTGGTGCGGGATGGCGTGCCGCTGGCCCGGGAGACGTCGCATAGAACCAGCTACTGGCGTCGAGCACCGCACCGATCTCGCCGGAGTCGACCAACCGGCGAGCGGTCTGGTTCCCGTCCGCGAGGAGGGTGTCGGGAGCGCAGCCGAGCCGGAGACCCCTTCGTTCAGCCTCGTCCAGGGTGTGGCGCGCCTCGTCCAGGGTGAGCGCGAGCGGCTTCTCGCTGTAGACGTGCTTGCCCGCCTCCAGCGCGGCGAGGTTCAGCTCCACGTGCGCCGCCGGCCAGGTGAGGTTGACGACCAGCTCCACCTCGGGGTCGCGCAAGAGTTCGTTGACAGTGAGGACCCGCGGGACGTCGTGCTTGGCCGCCACGACCTCGGCACGCGCCAGGTCGAGGTCCGCACAGGCGACGACCGTCACGTCCTCGGGATGTCCAACCAGGTTGGCGATGTAGACGTCGCCGATGACGCCACAGCCGAGAACACCTACCCGTACCGGTCCGCGACTCAACGCATCCACCTCTCGCCGGATCCACAACACCACCACCATTTCACCCGGTATCCGGGAGTGATCGGACCTGCGGCCGCGACCAGCTTGGCCACAGATTCCCGGGAACCGGGCCAGGCGCCTGTGGAGCGACGGAGCCGCGGGGCGGCGGAGCGGCGGAGCCGCGGGGCGGCGGAGCGGCGGAGCCGCGGGGCGGCGGAGCGGCGGAGCCGCGGGGCGGCGGAGCGGCGGAGCGGCGGAGCGGCGGAACCCGCGGGGCGGCGGAGCGGCGGAACCCGCGGGGCGGCGGAGCGGCGGAGCGGCGGAGCGGCGGAACCCGCGGGGCGGCGGAGCGGCGGAGCGGCGGAGCGGCGGAACCCGCGGGGCGGCGGAGCGGCGGAACCCGCGGGGCGGCGGAGCGGCGGAACCCGCGGGGCGGCGGAGCGGCGGAACCCGCGGGGCGGCGGAGCGGCGGAACCCGCGGGGCGGCGGAGCGGCGGAACCCGCGCGGCCAGCGAGGCCATGGCAGCCACCATGCCAACCAGGGCAGTCACCATGCCAACCAGGGCAGTCACCATGCCAACCAGGGCAGTCACCATGCCAACCAGGGCAGTCACCATGCCAACCAGGCGTATGACCGCCCGGCAAGGCGCCGACACCTGTGAGGAGTCCACAGACCTGCTCAGCGTGGTCATTCGCCGCAGGTGTCCCCGGCAAGTCCGGCAACGCCGGCAGCTCCGCAGGGACAGGTCGTCGCCCGGACGGGCGGCGGAGTCGGACGCGTACCGATCCGGCGGGCTGGTGCGACGGCGGCCGGGCGCCCCGACGCTCAGCGGGTGAGTTCGTACGTACGTACCACGTCCTCGTCGAACTCGAGGCCGATGCCCGGCCGGTCGCCCAGCACGGCAGCGCCGTCCTCGACCACCAGCCGACTCGCCGGCGTCAGCAACTCCTCGAAGTTGTAGATGTCCTTGTCCAGCGTGAAGTGCTCGATCGCGATGCAGTTCGGGGCCGCCGCCGCGAGGTGGGCGTGGATGTTGGCGTGCCAGTGCGGCGCGACCTGGATCCCGAACGTCTCGGCCGTCCGCGCGACCCGCAGCCACTCGCTCACGCCGCCGAGGACGCCGGCGTCGGGCTGGAGGATGTCGGCTCCACCGCGTTCGATCAGGTCCCGGAACTCCCACCTGGTCTGGTGGATCTCGCCGGTCGCCACGGTCGTCTCGATCTGGCTCGCGAGCGCGGCGTGGCCGGCGTTGTCGTCTGGCGAGAGCGGCTCCTCGAACCACCACAGGCCCACGTCTCCGGCCGCTCGTTCGAACGCCCGCGCCGCTCGCGCCGCCTCGGGCACGCTGCGGTAGGCGTTGTTGGCGTCGAGGCCGAGCCGCCCGGTACCGCCGATCGCGTCGATCGCCGCCTTCACCCGCTTGGCGTCCTCCTCGACCGTCAGGCCGCCGACCTTGATCTTGTGGTCACGAAAACCCTGCGCCCGGTTCCGCTCGATCTCGGCCGCCACCACCGTCTCCCACGGCCCGTCCTCCGGACGGTAGTAGCCACCCGAGGCGTACGCCGGAATCGGCCGCGCGGTGGTGCCGCCGAGCAGGACGGCAAGCGGAACGCCGGCCCGCTTGGCGTTCGCGTCCCACAGCGCCATGTCGACCGCGGACAGCGCGCGGATGACCACGCCGCGCCGGCCGGTCAGCAGGGTCTCCTGGTAGAGCCGGTCCCACAGGCCGAGAATGTCGGTGTCGTCGGCGTCGCGGAGTACGGGCTCGAAAAGCTCGACGGAGGAGGCGAGGACCTGGCCGCCCGACGTACCAGCGTAGGAGTAGCCGAGCCCCTTCGTGCCGTCGTCCGTCGTCACCTCGACGAGCAGGTAGTGGCGGTCGCTCAGGACTCGGGTGGACATCCGTGCGGTGCGCTTCAGGGGGACGGCCACGGCCCGGGCACGTACGTCTGTGATCGTCATGAAACCTCTCCAGGCTTGGCGGGTCGGCGTTCTGCGTTCGGCGTTCGTTCGTCTGATCGTTTGGCGGTTGGTCGCTCTCCGGTGTTCCACCGTGTGACGACGTACGGCAAAGATCAGATGGTCCGATCTCTTCGGACGTCCGCTGGGAGGCTACCGGCCGTACGATGATCCGGGCACCTGCGCGGCAGGTCGCAGCGCGGCTGCGCCTGTCCACCTACCCGGCACCGGAGGGAGACTTCGGCGGATGGAGACGATCGAGTACACACCCACCTTCGAGCAGTACGCATGGACCTTCGGGGGTGTCCAGCCGATCATGTCGGTCAAGCCCGGCACGGCCCTGCGGCTCTGGACCGAGGACGCCTACTCCGGCCGGATCCGGAAGGCGGAGGACCTGCCCTCGGTCTGCGTCGACATGAACCACGTCAATCCGCAGACCGGTCCGTTCCACGTGGAGGGTGCGGAGCCCGGCGACACTCTCGTCCTCCATTTCGTCGATCTCGAGCCGGCCCGGGACTGGGGGGTGTCGACCACGATCCCGTTCTTCGGCGGCCTGACGAGCACCGACAAGACGGCGACACTGCAGGATCCGCTGCCGGAGATGACGTGGATCTACCATTTCGACCGTGACAAGAAGTCGTTGACGTTCGAGGCGCTGCGGAGCGAGTTCCGGGTCGACCTTCCGTTGGAGCCGATGCTCGGCACGGTGGGTGTGGCGCCGGGCGGGCGCGAGGTGCGTTCGTCGCTCGTCCCGGAACGCTTCGGCGGCAACATGGACTCTCCCGAGATGCGCGCCGGCGCGACCTGCTATCTCGGCGTCAACGTTCCTGGCGCGCTGTTCTCCATCGGGGACGGTCACTACCGGCAGGGCGAAGGTGAGGCTTGCGGGACCGCCGTCGAGGGTGCGATGAACGTCACGGTCATCGTCGAACTCGTCAAGGGTGGTGCGCCCGCGTGGCCGCGGATCGAGCACGACGACTCGCTGATGGCGATCGGTTCGAGTCGGCCGCTCGAGGACGCCTGGCGGATCGCCCAGGTCGAGATGGTGCGCTGGCTGGGCGAGCTGTACTCCCTCGACCCCATGGACGGCTACCAGTTGCTGTCCCAGACCGCGAAGGCACCACTCGCCAACGTCGTCGACACCAACTACAGCTCTGTCGTCAAGCTGGCAAAGGACTTGCTGCCTGTGTCATCGGCGTACGACGGCATCCACCAGCATCTTCGTGCGGCCGCAGCTACGCTCCACTGAGGCCGGTCTGGCTGAGTACGTCACCGGGCAGGACGGGGTTCCGCCACCCCGGATCGGGCCGCCACGTGGTCCATTCCTGGGCGAATAGCCCGGTGCGGTCGCCCAGCATGGAAAGGACTTCCTCGCGTGCCCGCCCGACGCCGTCGTGTTCGGCATCCGACACCAGGCCGAGCCGCCGCCAGTACCGGCCAGTGCGCGACCAGGTTTCCATCGTCATGGATGTTCCGGTACGGGGTCGCGGTCCAGACCTTCCCTGCAAAGACATCCCGGCGTACGACCGTCCCACCGCAGCGAAACCCCGGCGCACCCGGTTCACCCATGCTGATCAGCCTACCGACGGCGTTGCCTTGCGGCGATCGTGAGAGTTGCTGAACGAGGCGTTCGCGGGCGAGTCGGGGGCGGTGCGGAGTTGGCTGCCGACGTTCGCCCACGTCTGCGACCGGAGAAAGACCCTTTGAGAGATTTCGTAGAATCGCCTTGCTGGGCAGGGTTTTCGGGGTCGGGTTGTCGGTGGTCGCGGATAGCGTTGGATCATGGAAACGACCACGACACTTACAGCGGACGCGGCGGGCACCATGCCTGCTGCTCCGACTGCCCAGCATCCACTTGCGGTGCTGGTGTCGCGGATGCGTGCCCGGTTGGGTGGGGAGTTGCCGCCGGTGTTGTGGTCGATGCCCGACGACGAACTGACAGGCCTGCTGGTGGATTTGCAGAGCCTTGCCGGCCAGGTGGATGCGGCGTTGTTGGCCGGGGTGCGGGAGGTCGACCGCCGCGACCTGGGCAGGACCGCTGGTGCCACCTCCACCGCGAAGTGGATCTCCGGGCTGTTGCGGATGCGTCCTGGCCAGGCAAGCCGTCGCGTCAAACTCGCCCAGGGCCTGGACACCTCGCTGGTGATGACCCAGACCGCCCTGAACACCGGCGCCATCAGTGTGGAGACCGCTGAGGTGATCGCCCACACGATCGGGGACCTGCCCGCAGAGGCGGGCCCGGATGTGCGGTTCGACGCCGAACAAGCAATGCTCGACCACGCCCGAATCTTCCACCCCCACGACCTTGCCCGGATCGGCACCACCATCCTCAACACCGTCGACCCCGAACTCGCCGACCAGATCCTGGCGAAGAAGCTCGCCGCCGACGAAGAACGCGCCGCCCGGGCAAGGGAACTGTCGATCAGTGACGACCCATACTCGAGGTCGAGTTTCCTGCGCGGGAAGCTCGACCCGGTAACCACCGACATGCTCCGCACGGCACTCGAACCCCTCGGCAAACCTCGGCCCACCGACGCGGACGGGCCCGACACCCGCACCGCCGGCCAGCGGCTCGGTGACGGACTGCAGGAGCTGCTCCGCCGCTACCTCAACTCCGGTGCTTCACCGTCCCATGCCGGGGAGAAACCACACCTGGTCATCCGGATCGACGCAGGCAACCTCGCGGGCGGCACCGGCTACGGCACGCTGCTCCGCACCGGCGCCCCCATCTCCGCCCACACCACCGGACTCCTCGCCTGTGATGCCAAGGTCTCGTTCTGGGGCACCCTCAACGGTGAGCAAGCCCTCACCGATGGCACCCGGCTGTTTACCGGGAAGACCCGCCGGCTGCTCGAACTCCGGGACCAAGGTTGTGCCTTCCCAGGATGCGACCGCCCACCCTCCTGGTGCGAAGGCCACCATGTGACTTCGTGGCTCAAAGGCGGGCCCACCACCGTCGGCAAGGGTTCGGTCCGCTATTGGGTATTCAGCCGCTGGAGCATCGCCGCCTTCTCCGCGTACGGCCCGAACGTCCGGGCCACGAGGGAGGCCATCGGCGAGAACGTCGCGGCGATCAGCTCGGCGTAATAGGTGGGGTCGAGGTGCGGCGGGCCGACCGTTATTGCCGTGGGTCGTCCGAACCTGACGTGGTTGGTCATCAGTTCACGATCCCTGCGAGTCGGCCTTGCCGGTTCAAATCGTCGAGCGACCTGGAGAGCCAGTTGCGCAGCTCGCGCTGCGAGCCCACGACCCCCGCGTGGAAGTGGACCTCGACCGGTGCGGTGGCCCGTCGCGCGGGCATCTGCCGGTGCGAGGTCTGCTGCGGCAGCGTGATCTGTCGACCGAGCCTGGAGAGCATCGACTCGGTTTGGGTCGCGGTGAACACGCTCTCGCCACCACGGAACGCCACCAGCTCCGGCCCGCGTTCGCCGACGAGTGCCAGGCCGCGCGGTGCGTTCAGCGTGCCGTGCTGGAACGACCCGGGAGAGCCGAAGTTGCGGTACCGGGTGTCGACGTTGATCGTCACGGTCTTGCCGCGTAGGGAGTCGATCGCGCGCTGCGCGGCCCGCTTCCTGGCCAGCAGCTTGGCGATGTCGGCGTTCAGCTTGGCGCGGCGCTCCTTGGTCAGGTCCTTGTCGTTCAGTTGCATACGGGCGTTCTTCAGCTTCTCGTCCAGGTCTTTCTTGTTGACCTTCAGCGCGATGATCTTTTTCATCTTGTCGACGTCATCGTTCCAGTCGTCGACCTTCGAGGACGCCTTGCCGAGGTTCTCCAGCACGTCATCGGCGAACTGGGTGAACTGATCGCGGGCCTTTTTGATCTTCGGGCCGATGTCGGGCAGCCAGCCGAACGCGAACTCTGCCTGCTGCAGGAAGATGTGGGCCCATCCGACGAAGAACTTCGTCAGGCCGTCGAAGGTGTCGATCGTGAATTTCGCGAAGGTCAGGAACTTCGACGTCCAGTCCAGCGTCGCGAACGCCACCAGGTCGACGCCCGGACCGGACAGCCACCGGACGAACGACTCCACGGCGGGCAGCACGTAGTCGGCCACGATGTCGGCCAGTTTCGTCAACGCTGGCGTGGCTTTCACCAGTAGCTCGTCGCCAAGGTCCTTCAATCGGGCTTTCGACTCCGACAGCGACCGGCCGAGTGTGTCGCCACCCTTGGCGAACGCCTTCTGCGCATCGGTGGACTTGGCGAAGATGAGTTCCATCGTGGCGATGGCCTCGGCCTGCTCCCGCGCGGCGCCGGTCAGCTCCTTCTGGCCCTTGGCCGCCAGCCGGGCGTCGACGTCGGCCTCACTGATGGCGATCCCGAGTTCCTTCAGTTGTTCGCGTTCGCCGAGCATCGCCGACGACAGCGCATCGGCGACCTCTGCGGCAGTACGTTGCCCACCGGACCACTCCGACAGCGCACCAGAGAGCCCGATGACCTCCGTGCTCATCTTGGCGGCTTCCTTGCGGGAGAAACCCATGGGCACAAGGAGATCGCCGAAGGATGCGGCGAGGCCGACCGCTTCACGTGAGGTCAGCCCCATGGCGTTCGCGGTCTCGGCGGCCCACGCGCGCACCTCGTCGGCCTGGTTGCCGAAGACCGTGGTGCCTTTCTTCTCCAGCTGGTCAAGCGATGCGGCGGCCTCGAAGACGCCTAGTGTCATGTTGGACAGCTCGGACAGGACAATGCCCGCGATCCCTGCCTTGACGGCCTTGCCGAGCTTGCCGACCCCGGCGGCCGCACCGGCCGATGCGGCGCCGATGCTGGAGCCCATCGTGGTCGCGGACTTGCCCGCACCGTCGAAGTTCTTGCCCAATCCGTCGGCGCTCTTGCCGACGCGGCCGAAGGTTTTCGACGCGGAATCCCGCGCAATGATCTCGAATGCGAGTTCGGTCGCCATCAGCTCCGCGTCTCCTTCACGACCTGCCAGTAGGTCGACAGCAATCGGTCGTTCAGTCCGGCGAGGGAGTCATAGCTCAGCCCGGTGGCGACCGACAGCATGACTAACTCCCGGATCCGGCCGTCAGGGTAGGGTCCTCGGCCTGCAGGTCAACCGCCTTAGCAGGAACGAATTCCACATCGGCCACCTTGTCGAGGAAGCCCTCGAAGTCGGCGGATTCCTTACCTGCTTGGGTGAGTGCGGCGTGCGCGGCGTAGAAGATCTGTTCGTTCGTCTTCACTTCCGACAGCCCGATCTCGTACTTGCGCTCCACGGCGACCTGGACCCGCGCGGTGACCGCACCGATCTCGACGCGGCCGTCGAGGTACTCGACCTTCACTCGTCCGACTGCCACGCGATCATCCTTTTCTGCTGAGGTAGTTGGCCAGCATCATGCGGTCCTTCTCGTTCTGGCCGATGCTCACGTTGTTGTTCTCGCACCAGATGCGTTGTGCGCGCAGTCGTGCGCGGCGGTTGATCCCCTCACGACCGAACACGAGCAGACGTAGGCGCCAGCGCAGCCAGGCACGCATCAGAACGCCTTGATGAAATTGGCCCGACGCTGGGCAGGGGTGAGTCCCTTGGTCCGCTTCGACCGAACACCGACCGACGTGCCAGGGTTCGCGGGCCAGACCACCGGACCGGCCTCGAATAGCTCGGCCTTGCGGATGGTGCGCAGGTCAGGATCACCATTCGCACCGCGCGTCCACTCGTCGTCGAGCACGCGCATCATGATGCTCATTCCACGGATGGCGCCGCCCGCGATCGCCTGCCTGACAGGGCGTACGGCTTCGTTGTCGAAGAGCCGCGCGGAGACCTTCACACCGGTGCGGTCTTCCGTGACCGACTTCACTGCAGCGATAGGAACGGAGCCGGTGCGGACGTCGAGGCCGTGGTCGAAGAGCATCACCGGTGTCGACCGGCGCAGGGAGTCGGCGAACGCACCGCGTGCGATCGTCTCGGTGAACGTGCCCTCGAAGTAGCTGTCGACGTCGTAGGGCTGATCGAACGTCGTGGCATAGCCGGTGAGGTTGAGTCCGTCGCCACCGGGGTCGTCGGCACGCTGAGTCTTCCGCTGCTGCAGAACGGCGCCGCCGGTCCGGCGCACGATGTCGGTCGGGCCGCGCCGCACCATGATGGCCTCGTGCTCGGCCACACTCAGGCCACGCTTCTCCCGATAGCGACGGCGGGCGCGGTCTCTGGCTTCGGCCGTGGTGAGTCGACGAGAGTCGGCGAGCCAGGGTTCCAGTAGCTCGCGCCGTTGCGCTGCGGACATGCTCATTTGTTGTCTACCTTCTGCTTGGCGATCGCCGCCTGTAGCTGGTCAGCCCTGGCACGGATCCGTGCCTTCACGGCGGACGACGTACCGACCTCGCGACGGTGCTCACGTTCGGACTCCTGGGTCAGCCGCAGCAGCCGTTGCGCCTGGTCGATCCGCTCGGCGCACAGGTGCCGCGATCCGTTCACCGCTCGGGACAACTCCGGCGCGGTGTCCGGCTCGGCCTTCAGCTTGCTGGCCAGCAACCGCATGTCGGCGTCGTACGACTCCAGCTCGGCGAGGTGGCGGACGAGCTGCTCGGCAGACTCTCCAGGCTGCGAGGGAAGACCGGACCGGCCGTTGGACAGGGCGCGCAGGGCCCTGGCGATCGCAGCGGCGTGCGCCTTCTGGCACTTGTCGCTGCAGAACTTGCGCGGGCGCCCGGTGGCGTCACGCTCGCGGGTGAACATTCGAGGACACGCCGCGCACCGGATCCGCGCGACCGCGTACTCCACCGCGTTCGCGTTGCGGCACTCCTCGGAGCAGAACGGCGAGATGCGTTGCCGCGTCCGGGTGTCGACTCCGCCATAGACGGCGGTCATCGGGCTGACCTTCGCACCGCAGCGTCCACACGTTTCCATGCGTCGAATGATAGCCGGCTAACGATCGCGATGGGGTGAGGCGCGCGGGAGCCGGCCCGCCCTCGCCATGCCATGCCGAGCCTTGACCCGGCGTCCGTTCGTACGTGCAGCCCGGCGGCAAGTAAGGCAACGCTTGGCCGTCGAAACGACCCTACGTTCGCGATGCCGGATGTCCCCGGACGGCGGGCACGATCAGTGATTCGAGCTTGCGGACCGGCTCCCAATTCGAACGTAGCGATCCAGCCTCGACCGTCAAGGGGTCACCACGCTCGCGAATGCGGGCAGTCCCGGCGGGCGGGCACGTGGATGGCGCAGGTCGGTGCGGCGTGGCCGTTGAGCTGGGCGCGGCGCTTCTCGCCGCCAGCCGAGCGGTTGCAGTGCTCGTGCGAGAACCCACTGGGGCCGAGGTAGCCGCCGTCCTCGGCGTGGTCGAGTTCCAATCGCTGGCCGCGCGCCATGACCTCGCCGCAGCGGGCGCACGGCTGGCCGTAGGCGCTCTCCAGCGTCGCCGCACGGATCCGACGGTGCTCTGGGCCGTACTTGCCGCTTCTGCACGCTCTACAGCGCTTTGAGGGCCTTCCCACGACCTGGTGGAAGGCGGCGCCGCAGCGTTCGCAGGTGGAGAAGGGTGGCATGGGGTCAATGGTGGGGTAATCGGCTCGGGATCGGGGAAATCGGCTCGGGATCGCGGACTTATGCCGGGCATAGGTCCTCGATGACCCCCGCCGGGCGGGGGGTCACCGGTTCGGTCCATGATCAACTTTTCCAAATGATCACGAATAGAAATCTTCCGACAGGAGTCGGGAAGGCAAGATCATCATCGTGCGGCCGACCCCCTCCCGCCCCCCTGCCCCTCGACCTAACGTCGGTCAGGCCGAGGCCAGTGCGTCGGCCTGGCGGACGTACTCGACGAGACTCGACTCGACGCAGCATCGAAGGAAAGCGAAAACGATCTTTCACCAATCGCCGTGGTCATCGGCGGTCGGGATCCACCGCAACCGCTCGCCGTCGGCCTCCCGCGAACGCCTGACCGGCCGGCCGCGCCGACCGACACGTTCGATCCGACCCGCGCGACGCAATGCCCGCACCGCGCGCCGCACCGACTCACGCTGCGCGGCCGTCGCGGTCTCGCCGTACAGCAGATATGACACGTCGACCGCGAGCATGCCGGCGGGGTACTCCTTGCGAACCGCACGTTCAACGTCGCGCATGACTTTGCCAGGGCCACGAGACATGCCCCCCACGATAACCGCAGCGCAACGCTTAAGGGTTATGTGTTGTGCTGCGGACAGTGCGCCGCAACGCAACGCTTAAAGGCCTATGTGTTGTGCTGCGGACCCACTGCGCCGCAGCGCAACGCTTAAGGGTTTATGTGTTGCGTTGCGGACCACAGTTCACGTGCCGTCCGATGTTGGCGACCGCCGGGTCCAGGGGCTCGCCGCAGACCGAGCACGTGCTCATTCCAGGCGGGGTATCCGTCCGAAGCGTCCCGAACCGTCCAGACCCGTTCTGACCTGCGGTTTCGTCCGGACGCTTTGAATCGTCCGGACACTTTGAACCGTCCGGCGCGAAAACGTCCGGACACTTTGAACCGTCCGGCGATTTCAAACCGTCCGGACGTTTCTGCTGGTCAGACGTTGTTCCGGACGGTTCGGACGGTTTGGACACTAGGTACCGGCGGAATGCGTCCCTGAGGTCGTTCAGGTGGTATCCCCGCTGCGTTTTGGCGTCGTTGTGCCGGGGTCGGACGTCGAAATTGCCGAGCCGGCGGGCCAGTTTGTGTGGGCTGAAATCGAACTCACCCCACGGCGCGTCGTCGACCTTCCGCAGCTCGGTCAGGAGCACGTTGGTGGCGAGGAACGACACGTGGGGCATGGCGTCGAATGCGTCCCTGATGTCTTTCAGGAGACGCACCTCCTCGGTGAGCTGGCCATCGGCGTCGGCGGCCTCGGTGGCGATCGACTCTGCGGCCTCGCGGCCGAGCTTGGGCCAGTCGCCACCAGCGACGTCGGCGATCGCCAGGAGTGGCTCCCACGCGTCGGCGGCGCGGTCTTCGAGTTCGTCGGGGAGGTCCTCGACCGGCTCGGCGATCCTGTCGATGCGCTGACCCGCCCAGACCGCGATTCGGTCACGTAGGTCGTGGAGGACGGGCAGGTCGGTGCGGAGCCTGAACTTCGCGACCACCTCACCGGGCATCCTGCGACGCATCGTCAGGTTGATCGCCCGGTCTTCGATCGTGTCCGGCAACCTGCCGATGCCGGCGACCGCTGCCATCGCGTAGTTGCTGAACGGTGTCGGCACCTGCTGTGGGCCGACACAGCGCCAGGTGGGGGAGCCGCGCCGGAATCCGTTGTTCAACAGTGCGATGAGGTCGCGGTTGTCCTCGTCCTTCTTGCTGGAGCCGAAGAGTCGGTCGGCCTCGTCGAGGATGAGCGTCGGTGGCTGATCGCCGCCAGAGTCGATCATTCTGAACAGTGCGGCAATGGAGATGTTCGTCGTCGCCATCGGGGAGTGGGAGAGCGCTTCGATCACCTCCAGCAGCCGGCTCTTCCCGCACCGCTTCACCGGGGAGTGGATCGCCAGCCGAGTGGCATGCTCGAACGCCGTTACAGCATGGGTCGCGACGATCCACAACACGACCGCAGTGATTGCGTGGTCCGAGGGCAATACGACGTACTTGGTAACGACGACGCGCAGCTCGTCGAGCAGCGCCGCACCGTCGACCTTCTCCTCGGTTGCAGCGCCGATGGGGTCGACCTCGACATGGATGTCATCGTTGGTCATGCGCTCGGCACCTCCCACGAGACAGGGCCACCGAGGTGGTCGTCAGGGCGTGGGGTTCGTGCCAGCTCGCGGAGTCGACCCACGGCGCGGGCGACCTCCCACGATGTCGTGGAGCGGTGCCCAGCGGCCCGGACAGCGACCGCGTAGGCGCGTGCCCGTGCGGATGCCCACTGCTCGTCGAGGATGAGGTCGGCGGCGGCGTCGAGCGCTTCGACGGCGAGGCTTTCGGCAATCACGACAGGGACGTCGGGGCGTAGCTCGACGATGAGGTCGGTGAATGGCTTCGTCATGCCGACCTCCCCGACGGTGCCAGGAGGTAGGACTTCGACGTGACCGGGCACGACCGCTCCGCCAGCCCACCGAACAGTCGAGCAGGGTCGGCGGCGCGGTGAGTGTGCAATCGCGAGCAGAACGGGCAGCGCGTGACGACCGCGACCCACATCCGACGACGACGACACGGCGCACCGGTCAGACACACCGCGACGTCGGTGCTGACGGACTGGCCTAGACTTGTATTCGCGGTTGTGGAGTAGTCATTCGGGCGGTCGACCTTCTCGGGAAGGGTCGGCCGCTCGCTTTTTGTCGTCATCCCGCTGCCACCCCCGCATCGGAGGTAGGGCGCACACGGAGCAGGGCGGCGAGCTTCTCGGCCTCTGCGTCGGTGATGCCGGGTGCGGTGTCGATGATGCTGCGTAGATACGCCTCGGCCTTCGCGGCGTTCAGCTCGCGCTGCAGGTCGGTGACGTCGGCGTTGGGGTTCTGGCGCCTACGGCCAGCGATGCGCTGGCGGACGTGTTGCGCCGGACTGAATTCGGACACACGGGTCTCCTGAGCTAACTCAGGAGGACCCCCAGGTGCCGGTCATGCATACGCCTGCTCGCCTGGCTGGCGAGGCTCGACTTGTCCTCAGATCGCCTTAGCACGAAAAGTGCGCCTCGTTTTCGAGGGGCGAGACCGTGCGAAAAGCCTAGTGCGCTGGCTCGCTTCGCTTCGCGGTCACACGCAAGGAAACCGGCACCGGGTGACCAGGTTTCTCCGATCTGAGAACCCACAGTGGGCCGTGGTGACCCTCTGACAACACCGTGCGGACCACCTCGCGCTTCGCCGCCATCGGCATCGCCTTCCAGGTGCGACGGAGGTTGCCGGTGCCCAGGATGCCGGCCAGCCCGCTCGGCGTCGCCAGCTCGGTCTCACGGGCCTCGGCCTCGGCGATCCGGGCCAGCATGCCGGGCTCGACCGCTGCCAGCGCCTGAGCCGACAGCCGACCGGCGCTCACCTCGCGGTAGAACTCCTCCAGCGCCCGCCGGGCCTCGGCGAGTTCGTCACGCACCCGGTCCAGCTCCGGACCGGTCGTCTCGGACTTGCGGAGCTTCTCGGCAATGTCGTCGCGGGAGAGGTAGCCCAGCACCTGCTTGGTCACCAGGGCGTCCAGCTCGTCGGCGTCGATGCGGACGTGCCCACCGTTGCGGCAGACGTACTGCCGGACGCCCTTGCGGTCTTCGCGGTACCGCGCGGTCAAGGGGCCGTCGCACACGTCGCAGGAGACCAACATGCTCAGCAGGTGCACGCCACGGCCTGGACGCGACGTACGGCGTTCTGGCGCGGTCAGCCTGGCCTCCACACGGTCGAAGGTCTGCCGGTCCACCAGCGGCGGCCACACGGCCTGCGAGCGGGTCGCCTTGGCCGGGGTCGCACCGGACCGGGTGAGCGGTTTGGCGTTCACCGGCAGGTGTGTCCGTACGCCGACGTACCGCTCGTTCAGCGCCATCGACCGCAGTTGCTTCGAACTCATCACCACACCGGTCCGACCCCGGATGCCATCGGCCTCGAAGCCCTTGGCGATCGACCGCAGCGAATGCCCCGCGTCCAGCCGGGCGTACAGCGTCGCGATCACCTTGGCCTCGGCCGGCTCGGCCTCCTGGCGGACGAACCGGCGGGTCGCGGGGTCGTAGATCCGGCGGTACCCGTACGGCACCTGACCATTGGGCTTTCCAG
The DNA here is from genome assembly GCF_040195635.1 of Actinopolymorpha sp. B11F2. Lineage (NCBI taxonomy): Bacteria > Bacillati > Actinomycetota > Actinomycetes > Propionibacteriales > Actinopolymorphaceae > Actinopolymorpha > Actinopolymorpha sp. B11F2. The sequence continues at coordinate 177,272 of NZ_JBEFTX010000010.1, forward strand.
CGGCGGCCAGGGCGGCCTGAGTCCGGCGGGTCCGGGCCGAGGTCTTCCCGCTCTCGTACTCAGAGTCCACCGCGTCTTCCATCAGCGTCCGGCGGTCGCGGGAGTTCGCGGGGTCGTAGAGCCGGCCGTGCGTGGTCACGAAGACCTTCACACCGGCGTCTTCGAGCAGGTCGACCAACGTCGCCCACTCACCGACCCGGCGGGATCCACGGGAGGACTCCCACAAGATCAGCACCTCGGCGCGGAACCGGCCGTGCTGCAGGTCGACGAGCAGCTCGTCGAAGTGCTTGCGGGCCTTCTTGGTGTAGCGGGAGGCGCTCACGTTGGGATCGGCATACGGCGTGCCGAGCTTCCAGCCCTGGGCCGTCGCGGCGCGGGCGTTCTCTTCGTGCTGCTCGTCGACCGAGCGGGCATGCCCGGAACGGTCACGGCTGACCCGCTGGTACTCGCGGGCGGTTGCGGTGGTCACCATGGGGGCCACTCTACCCACTAACGGACCGAGGAGAACGGTGTACTCCTCTGCGGCCACCACCACCGCCTCATCCACCAAGGCGCCTGGCAAGTCCGGATAGCAGACGACGGCCTACCCGAATTCACCCCACCCGACTGGATCAGCAAAACCCGAGAACCCATCCGCAACACCAGACTGCGCACGTGATCGGGATAATCGACCAACGTGAGCGAACCCATGATCCGCGTGGCGACGACCGGCGACGTTCACACCTTGGCAAGGCTACGCCGGGCAGACACGATCGAACGCCGGGGCGTCACTCCAGACTCTGACCCCGACTTCGAAGCCAGGTTCGCGCACTGGATGACCGCGACCGACCACTGCAGCATCAGCTGGCTCGCTGAGGCCGACAGCCAACCGGTCGGGATGCTGCAGATGTTCGTTCACGCTCGCATGCCCATGCCCGACCGCGATCCCGGCGGTTGGGCGTACATCGGTGTGCTCTTCGTACGACCAGACCATCGGGGTGCCGGCCTCGGCCGGCGACTCCTGGATGCGGCCTTGACGTACGCCGAGGAGCAAGGGCTCTCGCGCGTCCTGCTCCATCCCACGGAGCGCGCCATGCCGTTCTACCGCAGAGCCGGACTCGAATCCGCCGACCGCTACCTCGTGTGGACCGCAGCCCAGCAGCCCGGGCAGTCCGGCAACCCGTAGCCCGGCAGTCGGGCCCTCCCGTCGCGTGCCGGGCGCGCGGATCACACCTCATAGCGGCGACTCAGCGGAACGAATCGATACCGCGCAGCGCGATGCGGGCGGCCGTGCTTACCGCGGCGAAGCTCTCCTCCCGCGAGTCTCCGCGCTCGATGCTGGCCAGCACGGCGGCCTGGCCCGCGCCCACGACGGAACCCACGATCGCGGCCGCGGTGACCTCGTCCAGCCGAGTCGGGTACGCCGCGGCGAGCGCTTCCGCCAACTGCCGCTGCATGGCGAAGATCAGGTGCAGCGCCTTCGCCTGCAGGGCCGGCGCAGTCATCAGCACGCTCGCCCGCACCGGCAACAGGTCGGGTGCCACGTCGCTGTCGCGGGACTTGACCAGCTCCAGGACGCTTTCGACCACCCGCAGCAGCACCTCGTCGAGGGGGTCGGACGGAGCCCGGTCGGCGACGACCTGGAGAGCGACGTCCATCCGCTGGCTCGCGTCGGCGAAGACGACGTCCTCCTTGCTGGGGAAGTAGTTGAAGAACGTCTTCGTCGACACCTCGGCGGCGGCCGCGATCTCGGCCACGGTCGTCTGCTCGTAGCCCTTCTCTGCGAACAGCCGGAGCGCGGTGGCGACCAGCGCCTGCCGGGTGCGCTGTTTCTTGCGTTCGCGGAGCCCCTGACTCTGGATCACAGCCGCCAGATTACACCAAGCCACGTTTTACATCGGTTGTAATAATTCTCGCGATGGTGTTTGCTGGAAAGAGAGTCGAACCACGCTCGACCCCGCCCCACGGAGGGAGCCCACGATGGCGGAGTCCACGTCCCAGACCTCGGTGGTGCCGGAGCTGCCCACCGTCCGCAACCGCCCGCTCGACCCGCCTGAGGAGCTCGCCACCCTCCGCGGCCATCGGCCGATCTGCCGCCTGAGGTTCCCCGACGGCCACCTGGGTTGGCTCGTCACCAGCTACACCCTCGCCCGCGAGGTGCTGGCGGACCGACGCTTCAGCCGCCGCCGCGACCTGCTGCGCAGTCCGGTGCCGATGGGGCTCGCGCGCGACGATCACCGGCCGGCCGAGCCAGGTTTCTTCATCGGCATGGACCCGCCGGACCACACGCGCTACCGCCGGCACCTCACCGGCCAGTTCACCGTACGAAAGATGAAGGAACTGGAGCCGCGGATCGCCGAGATCACCGCCGAGCACCTCGACGCCATGGAGCGGCACGGGTCGCCGGTCGACCTGGTGCAGGCGTTCGCCCTGCCGATCCCGTCACTGGTGATCTGCGAACTGCTCGGCGTCCCCTATGACGACCGCGACCAGTTCCAGCAGGACACCAGGCTGATGCTCAGGCTCGACACGACCCCGGAGGAAGCCGGCGGCGCCCTCGTGTCGCTGCAGACGTTCCTGCATGAACTGGTCGTCCACAAGCGTGGCGAGCCCGGCGACGACCTGCTGAGCGGACTGATCAGCGCCGGAGACCTCACCGATGAGGAACTCACCAACATCGCCGTCCTCCTGCTCGTCGCCGGTCACGAGACCACCGCGAACATGCTCGGGATCGGCACCTACACACTGCTGAAGAATCCCGACCAGCTGGCGGCCCTCCACGCAGATCCGACACTGATCGAATCCGCCGTCGAGGAGCTCCTTCGGTTCCTGACGATCGTCCACATCGGCCCGCCACGAACCGCTCTGGAGAACGTCGAGATCGGCGGCGAACTGGTCAGGGCCGGCGAATCGATCGCACTCTCGCTGTCCGCCGCCAACCGCGACCCCGAACGCTTCGACCATCCCGACGTCCTCGACATCGCCAGGCCAGCGGCGGGGCACGGTCACCTCACGTTCGGCCACGGCATCCACCAGTGCCTGGGACAGCAGCTCGCCCGGATCGAGATGCGGATCGCCTACGCCGCGCTCTTCCAGAGATTCCCGACCCTGCGTGTCGCGATCCCTGACGAGGAGGTACGCATGCGAACGAACATGGCAATCTACGGTGTGCACAGCCTCCCCGTGACCTGGTAGATCAGCCTGGTAGATCAGGAGGTGTGACGATGCGGATCGTCGTCGACCGGGAGCGGTGCGCAAGTGCCGGCATGTGTGCGCTCACCGTGCCCGACGTCTTCGATCAGGACGAAGAGGACGGCCGGGTCATCCTCCTCATGCCCGAACCGCCCGCCATTCACGAGGACGCGGCGCGCCGTGCGGTTGCGCTGTGCCCGTCCGGCGCCATCACGATCGCCGCCGGGGACGACGGCAGCGACAGCGACGGCGGCGGCGACGACAGCGGCGGCAGCGACGACGGCAGTTGAGGCAGCTCTCCCAGGCCAACGCCGGTTCCGACGATGGCCCACGCCCAGGTTCCTCTGCTGCCGCGTCCACGTCGGGGCCTCACGTTAGGGTCGCATCGTGCCACCGCCGCGAAAGCCACGCCCGCCGACGAAACCGCGGATGGCGTCGCCGCCGGTCGCGGCGGACCTCGCCCTTCACGACATTGCCGATGACGCCCATCTGCAAGGTCTCGCGTTCACCGGGGTACGCATGCCAGACCGCGACGCCCGACTGGTCGACGTCGAGGAGTGCGAGTTCACCCAGGCGGATCTGAGCGGATGCACGCTGGCCAAGGCGACCTTCGCCGACTGCCGGTTCGTGAGCTCCAACCTGGCGAACCTCGGCGCCACGAGTTCGTCACTGATCCGGTGCGAGCTACGAGGGCTGCGTACGACCGGATTCCGCTGGATCGACGGAACCCTCCGCGACGTGGTGTTCAGCGAGTGCAGACTGGATCTGACGGCGTTCCGGTTCACGTCCCTCATGAACGTGCGGTTCGTCGGGTGCAACCTCAGGCAGACCGACTTCACCAACGCCGACGTGCGCGGCGCGGCTTTCATCGACTGCGACCTCACCGCGGCGCAGTTCAGTCACGCTGACATGCGCGGCACCCGCCTGCAGAACTGCGTTCTGGACGGCATCAGCAGCGTGACGAGCCTCCGCGGCGCGGTGATCGACCCGCAGGACCTGATCGCCCTGACGTACGCCCTCGCGAACGCGCTCGGCATCGTCATCGAGACACCCGACGACCACCGCCGCGGCGCTCACGACTCCTGACCCGGCCCCAGCCGCCGGCGGAAGGCGGCGTACGCCCGGCGGGGTCCGGCCCTCGCCGCCGCCTGGCCGAGGAAGGCGTCCAGCACTCCGTCGCCGACCCGCACCTGTCCCTGTGGACGCGTCTCGCCCGGAACCGTGGTGACGCGTTCGGCCTTGCCCGCAAGCTCCTCCGCTTCCGCGAACGACCGCCTCGCGGTCTCACCGTCGCCGTCAACCCTGGCCTGCAGGCCGTCGAGAGTACGGACGAACGCCTCCCCCCACAGGTCGAGCGCGTCGAGCCAGGGTGCGCAGTCCTCGACGAACGCACGATCCGCGACACCTGCCCTGATCCGCTCCGGCGCGTCGGCGAGCAGGAGGGCGTACGGGCGGAGTTCGCCGATGGCGGCCGCCTTCGCCTCCCTTGCCGCCTTCGCGTTGACCTTCGCGTTGACCTTCGCCTTGGCGTCACCGGACAGCGAGGCCTGCTTGTCAGCACGGGCCCATGCAGCGCGGAACCGCGCCAACCGCCGGGAGAGCTCCGGTGCCTGCGGTTGCCACAACTCCTCGCCGAACGTGGGAATCAGGTGCTCGACATCGAAGAACGCCACCAGGGCGGCGGTCGTCGCTTCGTCACCTCCGGCGAGCTGCGCCGCCGCGTGGCGTGCGGTCGCTGCCGCGTCGTAATCCCGGTCGTGCCAGGTGAAGTCGGCGCCGCCTGTCAAGGCGACCTTGCTCGCCGCCGCCTGGTTCATCGGGTTGAGGACGATGCCGGAAAGCTGGCGATGCAGGCCGGGCTCGCGGTTGGAGTACGGCGCGAGGAAGAGCCGGCCGACTGAACGGTCGTAGTCGTTCACCGGGTAGTTGTCCCAGACGAAGACCTTGCGCCCCCAGAGGGCCGCTGCTCGACCGGCCTCGGCGACGGTGATGTGGGGTGGCACCACGGCCGTGCCGGTCCACATCACCTCCACCCTCCGGTCGAGGTCCTGCCGGATCGTCTCCTTGTAAGGCGTTTCGGCGAGATCTCCGTACTCTGTCGGCACCGTCTGCAGCGGATGCGTGCCGGCGTGGGAGTCAAGAAAGCCTTGCTGGACAGCGTTGAGCAGGTCGACCTGCGCCCGTGCCGCGGACTGGGCCGACGGTTCGCCATAGCGATCCCCGTCTCGTGCGCAGTTCCACCTTGTGTAGTCGATGTCGTCGAGCGGAATGGAGAACGTGCGTACGCCAAGGTCGTACACCGCCTGCAGCTTCGCCTCCAACGCCCGCCGGTCGCCCGGATCGCTGTAACAGATCGACACGCCCGGCGACAGCGCGAAGGTGAATCGCACGTGGTGAGACCGGGCCTGGTCGACGAGCTCGCCCAGCTCGGCGAGCTTGGCCGCCGGGTAGGACTCGCGCCATCTGCCACGGTGGTAGGGATCATCTTTCGGCGCATAGATGTAGGTGTTGAGCTTCAGCTGGCCGTAGAACGCCAACTGGTCCATGCGTTCGGCATGAGTCCATGGACTGCCGTAGAAACCCTCGATGGCACCGCGCAGGCGCATCAAGGGATAGTCGACGACCGTTGCGGTACGAATCGACTGGCGTCCCGCGAGCTGTCGCAGCGTCTGCACGGCGTAGTAGGTACCGGCGGAGTCCACGCCGGCCAACACCACGGTGTCGCCACCGGGCGATGCGCGGCTGGCCAGGACATAACCCTCGGCGGGGAGATCCGCCGGCACCCGTCCGCCCGCCGTACGCAGAGCCGACACCACCCGGTCATCCCCCAGCGCACCGATGGTCACTGTCAAGGCCGCCTTGCGTACGGCCTGGCGCCCGAGGGTCACCACGTCGACTCCCCGCGCTCCCGCGGATTCGAGGACCTGGACCAGCAGGGCGGTGCTCGCCCGGTCCACGGCTGGACCGGCGAGGACCTGGACGTCCTGCGGCACCGGAATGCTGCCGTCCCCGAGCTCCAGCCGTTGCGGGCGGGGTAAGACCGGGAGTTCCGCGCCATCGGGAGGTTCTTGGCCGCCCCCTTGCTTGCCGCCCTGCTTGCCGTCACCTTGCATGCCGCTGGCCGCCTCCGGCAGGTCTCCCGTCACGGCGCTGTCGGCTCCGACGCCCAACGGGCCGCCAGCCCCCAGAAGCCCCAGCAACGCCAGCCCGACCAGAGCAAGACGCCACCGTCGGCGACCTGGACCTACCTGCACAAACCGCCTCCACGACCCGAGACCATGAGCACCCGCATCGGTCGAGAGTACGCGGTCCGCTCGGTACGCCCTGCCTACCCGGCCGGCGCGGGGCGTGCGGACGAGCAGCGAGACCGCGGGCGTGCCCGTGGTTGCTGACGGCCGGTCAGTCGACCATCTGCGGCTGGTTGGGACGGTTGAAGCGACCGGTTCCGCCCTGCTGCCACGGGAGCGGCCCGGAGAGCGGGCGATAGTTCACACCCAGCGCGTCGAGCCGGTGCAGATGATCGTCGAGCCGCTCCAGGAACTCTTCGTACGGCCGGTCACGGCGCGACCGCCACACCGCCTCGGCGAACGCACACGCCCGCGGAAAGGCCATGTACTCCACCTGTGGCCCGGCGGGCAAGAAGCCGGTCCAGAGCTGGACCTGCGCTCCGAGTACGTGGGAGGCCTCGATATCGGACAGCCCTGCCGGGACGGGCTCGTAGGCGTACACCGCCTCGAGGGGAACGTGGCCGCCGATCGCCAGCGGTTCTTCAGGGCTCTCGGACTGGTAGTAGTCGAGGTAGGTCGGCGAGGTCGGCGCCATCACCACGTCATGACCGGCCCGTGCGGCCGTGATGCCACCCTCCTCACCGCGCCACGACATCACGGTCGCCCCCGGTGCGAGACCACCTTCTCCGATCTCGTCCCAGCCGACCAGCCGCCGACCCCTGGCGCTGAGCCACGAGTCCATCTGGGTGATGAACCAGCTCTGCAACTCGTCCTCGTCGGCGAGGCCGAGCTCACGCATCCGCAGCTGTGCGCGTGGGCTGTTCCGCCACGGTTCCTTGGGGCATTCGTCGCCACCGATGTGGATGAACGTACTGGGAAAGATCTCCAGCACTTCCTCCAGGACGTTCTGGAAGAACTCCAGCGTGCCGTCCTCCACATTGAGGACGTCATCGTGATCGGGCGGGATCGACGACCGTGGCGGCGCGTCGGGGTGGTGGCCGAGCTCCGGATAAGCCGTGATCGCCGCGCCCGTGTGCGCCGGCATCTCGATCTCGGGTACGACGGTGATGAAGCGCTGCCCTGCGTACGCGACGATCTCGGCCAGATCGGCCTGGGTGTAGAAGCCGCCGTGGGGAGTTCCGTCACCACGCTCCTCCCACCACCAGCGGGTCTCCTCCCGCCACGCGCCGGCCTGCGTCAACCGCGGATAGCGTTTCGACTCGATCCGCCATCCGTCGTCGTCGGTGAGGTGGAGCTGGAGAACATTCAGTTTGTGCAACGCCAACAGGTCGATCAACCTGAAGAGAAAGTCCTTGGGCATGAAGTACCGCGCGACGTCGAGCAGGCAGCCACGCCAGCTGTGGGCCGGCCGATCCTCGATCCGGCAGCAGGGAACCGACCATGCCGGCCTTGACGCGTGGGCGGCCCGGTAGACCTCGGGCGGCAGGAGTTGCTTCAGGGTCTGGATCGCGTAGAAGACCCCCGCCGGCGCGCCTCCGCGGACCCGCACCAGATCTGGTGTCACGTCGAGGTGGTAGCCCTCCGCGGGAAGCGAGGTGTCGATCTCGAGGATCATCCGCCGTGGCACACCGCCACCGCCGGCGGTCCTGTACCCCGCACCGCCTGCCGCCGTCCAGCGCGGACCGGATCCCTGGAATTCGCGGGCGAGGATGTCCCGCAGCTCGGGTGGGGCGTCGAGCACCACCTCATCATCGAGAACGAACGACCCCTCGTGCTCCGCGTACGACATCGGCCATGGAATCACGACGTCATCTCCTTGAGGTCAGGACTCGATGAAGTACCTCTGCGTCCCTCGCACCATCTCGACCATGCCGGTGCTCATCGGAAAGTACCATCAACAGCGGGATCCTTCGTCGGGCCCGGGAGTGCGGGCGCCCTCCGGGCGGTCCAGAATGAACGGGACCTCGACGCGAAGGCGGATGGTGTGACTGAAGCAGTCCCGGACACGACGGCGCAGGCAGTACAGACGGCGCAGGCAGTGCAGACGGCGCAGACAAAGCTGACCGTGCAGGAACGGATCGCCGGCGAACTCGGCGTACGCGGTGGTCAGGTCAGGGCAGCGATCGAGTTGCTCGACGGTGGAGCGACCGTGCCGTTCATCGCGCGCTACCGCAAGGAGGTGACCGGCGCGCTCGACGACACACAGCTGCGGACCCTCGAGGAGCGCCTGCGCTACCTGCGCGAGTTGGAGGAACGCCGCGCCGCGATTCTCGAGTCGATCCGTACGCAAGGCAAGCTTGACGACGCGCTCGAGGCGCAGATCATGGGGGCCGACACCAAGGCCCGCCTGGAGGACATCTACCTTCCGTACAAGCCGAAACGGCGGACGAAGGCGCAGATCGCCCGCGAAGCCGGCCTCGAGCCGCTGGCCGACACGCTGCTCGCCGACCCGACCCGCGACCCGCACCAGGAGGCGGCGGCGTTCGTCGACGCCGACCTAGGCGTCGCTGACGTCGCCGCGGCCCTCGACGGCGCTCGCGCGATCCTGATCGAACGTTTCGGTGAAAACGCCGACCTGATCGGTGAGCTGCGCGAACTCGTCTGGTCGCGCGGCCGGCTTGTTTCACGCGTGCGCGACGGAAAGGAGGAGGCCGGTGCGAAGTTCGCTGACTACTTCGACTTCGCCGAGGCACTGAGTGCCCTGCCGTCGCACCGGATTCTCGCGGTGTTCCGCGGCGAGAAGGAGGAGGTTCTCGACGTTGCGCTCGAGGCCGGTGACCCCGCCGACGCCGACGCTCCAGTCGACGCGGAATGGCGGATCGCCGACCGCCACGGCCTCTCCGACTCCCTCGCCGCGGTGGCGGACCCCAGCGCCCAACGGACGGTCCGTCCAGGTGACCGGTGGCTGGCCGACACGGTGCGGTGGGCCTGGCGTACGCGCATCTTCGTCCACCTCACCATCGATCTGCGGATGCGGCTGCGTCAGGTCGCCGAGGACGAAGCGGTCCGGGTCTTCGCCGCCAACCTGCGCGACCTGCTGCTCGCCGCACCCGCCGGCACGCGGGTGACGATGGGTCTCGACCCGGGATTCCGTACCGGCGTCAAGGTCGCGGTCGTCGACGCCACGGGCAAGGTGGTCGCGACGGACACCATCTATCCGCACGTTCCGCAGCGCAGGTGGGACGAGTCGATCGCCACGCTCGCCCGACTCGCCGCCCAGCACAAGGTCGACCTCATCGCGATCGGCAACGGCACCGCCTCGCGTGAGACCGACAAGCTCGCCGCCGACCTGATCAGGAGACATCCCGACCTGAGCCTCACCAAGATCGTCGTGTCCGAGGCCGGTGCGTCGGTGTATTCGGCCTCGGCGTACGCCTCGAAGGAGCTGCCCGGCCTCGATGTCTCCCTGCGCGGTGCGGTCTCCATCGCCCGACGGCTGCAGGACCCGCTCGCGGAGCTGGTGAAGATCGATCCGAAGTCGATCGGCGTCGGGCAGTACCAACACGACCTCGCCGAGGCCAAGCTCTCCCGGTCCCTCGACGCGGTAGTGGAGGACTGCGTCAACGCGGTGGGCGTCGACGTCAACACCGCCTCCGCGCCCTTGCTGACAAGGGTTTCCGGCATCACCGAGACACTTGCCGGCAACATCGTGGCGCACCGGGACGACAAGGGACCGTTCCGGTCGCGACGCGCGCTGACGCAGGTGCCCAGGCTCGGACCGAAGGCGTTCGAACAGTGCGCGGGATTCCTCCGCATTCCCGACGGTGACGACCCGCTCGACGCCTCCAGCGTGCACCCAGAGGCCTATCCGGTCGTACGCCGGATCCTGAAGGCGACGGGCGGCAACCTGCGCGAGCTGATCGGCAACACCGCGGTCCTACGCCAGATCCGGCCGACGGAGTACGTCGACGACACGTTCGGCCTTCCGACGGTCACCGACATCCTTGCGGAGCTGGAGAAACCGGGCCGCGACCCGCGTCCGGCGTTCACGACCGCGACGTTCGCCGACGGTGTGGAGGAGATCGCCGACCTCCAGCGTGGCATGGTCCTCGAAGGGGTCGTCACCAATGTGGCGGCCTTCGGTGCGTTCGTGGATGTCGGTGTGCACCAGGACGGGCTCGTGCACGTGTCGGCGATGGCGAAGACCTTCGTCAGTGACCCGCGCGAGGTCGTGAAGTCCGGCGATGTCGTTCGGGTCAAGGTGATGGACGTCGACATTCCCCGCAAACGCATCTCCCTCAGCCTGCGCCTCGACGACGAGCCGGCGGGTACGACCGCACCGGACCGGAAGCCCGACCAACGTCGGAGTCCCGGCGGCGGGGGCAAGCCGGGCGAGCGCAGCAAGCCGGGCGAGCGCAGCAAGCCGGGCGAGCGCAGCAAGCCGGGCGAGCGCAGCAAGCCGGGCGAGCGCAGCAAGCCGGGCGAGCGCAGCAAGCCTGGACCACGCACGGGCGGTGCACCGCGCCAGGGGAACCGCCAGGGCGCGGCCGGCGGTGGCCGACCGGAGAACGACGCCATGGCCGACGCACTCCGGCGCGCAGGCCTGCTCGGCGACGGCAACCGTGACAAGCAAGGCGGCAGGTGACGCGGGCGGGGCGCTTCGTTTCCACCGGCACGGCTTAGCGCGTGAGGTTTCTCCACAGGAACTCGAGTGCCAGCGCGTTCTTGAACGCCAGTTGCTCGTTGTCGGCGGCCGCGCCGTGCCCACCTTCGATGTTCTCGTAGTAGGCAACGTCGTAGCCGAGCTCACGCATCCGCGCGACCATCTTGCGGGCATGGCCCGGATGCACCCGGTCATCTCTGGTCGACGTCGCGAAAAGCACCGGTGGATAAGGGCGATCCGCGGCAACCTGGTGGTACGGCGAGTACTTCCGCAGGAATTCCCAGTCCGATTCCTCGTCCGGGTCACCGAACTCCGCCATCCATGACGCGCCCGCGAGCATCACGTGGTAGCGCTTCATGTCCAGCAACGGCACCTGGCACACGATCGCGCCGAAGAGCTCCGGATAGCGGGTGAGCATCACGCCCATGAGCAGGCCGCCATTGCTGCCGCCCTGGATGCCGAGCCTGGGTGGCGAGGTGATGCCGCGGCTGGTCAGGTCGCTCGCCACAGCGGCGAAGTCTTCGTACGCCCTCACCCGGTTCTCACGCAGTGCCGAACGGTGCCATTCCGGCCCGTACTCTCCACCGCCACGGATGTTGGCCACGACGTAGGTACCACCGCGCGCCAGCCAGCCGCGGCCGATCACGCCGCTGTAGCTTGGCGTCAACGCGATCTCGAAGCCGCCGTAACCGGTGAGCAGGGTCGGCCCGGAATCGTCCGCACCTGCAGGACTGACGACGAAGTACGGGATCCTCGTGCCGTCGGCGGATGTCGCGAAAAGCTGCCGGACCGAGAGACCTGAGGCGTCGAAGAACGACGGTGCCTGCTTGAGCACCTCGATCGACCCGCCGATCTGGCCGTAGCGCAGCGTCGAGGGCTCGGTGAAGCCACTCGAATTGAGGAAGTACTCGTCACTGTGGTCAGGATCGGTGCCGACGATCTCGGTGTTGCCGATCTCGGGAACTCCCGGAAGCGGCGCTCGATCCCACCCACCGGCGCCCGGCGTCAACACCTCCAGCCGACTCTTCACATCCGCCAACGTGCCCAGGATGAGATGGTGGCGCGTCCACGCGAAATAGCTCAACGACGTGTGGGGATCGGGTTCGAACAACACCGTCAGGTCCCGCTCACCCGCCATGTAGGCCTCGAAAGGCGCCGCCAGCAAGGCACCCGCGGGATACGTGGTGACGCCGACTGTCCACGGCGTGCGGGTGCGGACGAGCATCCATTCCCGATGCACGGAGACGTCGACGTCATGCGGGACGTCGATCTTGACAAGACCCTCGGCCCCGGTGACGTCGGCGGACACCCGCAGGTATTTCTCACTCGAGTAGAAGTCGATAGCGCGACGTACGAAGTCACGCTCGAAACCCTCGGTGTGATCGTGGAACGCCGACACCGACACGTCGTCCGGCTTGCCCTCGAAGACCGTCACCGCCTCCGACAACGGAGTTCCGCGCCGCCATTCCTTCACGATGCGCGGATACCCGGACGACGTGAGTGAACCTGGTCCGAAGTCGGTGCCGACATAGACCCGGTTCTCGTCGATCCATCCCACGAAGCTCTTCGCCTCGGGCAAGGAGAAGCCGTCCTCGACAAAGGACAACGTCTCCAGGTCGAACTCGCGCAACACCGTCGCGTCGGCACCACCGCGGGACAGCGGAACCAGGCAGCGCCGGTACTCCGGCCGCAACACCGCGGCCCCACGCCACACCCAGTTCTCCGACTCCTCCGCACCGAGGGCGTCGACGTCGAGCAGAACCTCCCAGTCCGGCTCGTCGCCCCGGTAGCTCTCGAGCGTCGTCCGCCGCCACAGTCCACGCGGGTGCTCGGCGTCCTGCCAGAAGTTGTAGAGGTGATCACCGCGCCTGTGTACGTAAGGAATCCGCTCGTCGGAGTCGAGCACCTCACGGGCCTCACCGCGTACCTGCTCGAACCGCTCACCCCGGGCGAGGACGGACAGGGTTTCGTCGTTGCGTTCGCGGACCCAGGAGAGCGCGGGCTCGCCGGAGACCTCCTCGAGCCAGAGGTACGGATCGTCGCCGTTGCCCGGGTCCGCCGGCACCGCGCCCGCCGATGTGCCGTCGGCGGGTGTCGTGCCGACCGGTGTGGTCTCGTCCATGCCCGCCATTGTGACGCACCCGTGCGAGGGGAGCGGGGCCCGCTCACCCGCCCTCGGCCGGGAGGGCACGAGGGCCGGGTCAGATGACGCGGCGCGCGGCCAGCAGCTCGGCGATCTGGACCGCGTTGAGCGCCGCGCCCTTGCGGAGGTTGTCGCCCGACACGAACAACGCCAGACCGTGTGCGACACCGGGGTCCCTGCGTACCCGCCCGACATAGGACGGGTCCTTGCCGGCGGCCAGCAGCGGCGTCGGCAGGTCGGTCACCTCGACCCCGGGAGCGTCGGCGAGAAGCTCGACGGCGCGCTCCGGCGAGAGCTCACGGTCGAACTCGGCGTTGATCGACAACGAGTGCCCGGTGAAGACGGGGACGCGTACGCAGGTGCCCGACACGGCAAGGTCGGGAATCTCGAGGATCTTGCGACTTTCGGTACGGAGCTTCTGCTCCTCGACGGTCTCGAGGGTGCCGTCATCGACCAGCGCGCCAGCCAGTGGGTGCACGTTGTACGCCACAGTGGTCGGGAACACGCTCGGCTCCGGGAACTCCACGGCGTCGCCGTCGAGGGTGAGGGCTGCCGCCGAGCCCCCGGCCTTGGCGAGCTGCTCGTCCAGCTCACGGACACCGGCGCCACCGGAGCCCGAGACGGCCTGGTACGTGCTGACCACGAGTCGCCGCAGGCCGGCCTCGCGGTGCAGTGGTGCGAGAACCGGCATCGCGGCCATCGTCGTGCAGTTCGGGTTGGCGACGATCCCCTTCGGGATCGAGTCGAGTGCGTGCGGATTGACCTCGGACACCACGAGAGGCACCGCGGGATCCATCCGCCAGGCCGAGGAATTGTCGATCACCACGGCACCCGCGGCGGCCATGCGCGGCGCGACCGTGCGGGACGTGCCGGCGCCCGCCGAGAACAGCGCCAGGTCGAGGCCGGCGAAGTCGGCAGTCTCGGCGTCTTCGACGGGTATGTCTGTGCCGTGCCACGGCAAGGTGCGTCCCACCGACCTCGCCGACGCGAAGAACCTCACCTGTTCGGCCGGGAACGCCCGATCCGTCAGCAACTGCCGCATGACCGCGCCGACCTGGCCGGTGGCGCCGACTACTCCGATCCGCATGAGCGCCAGGCTACGAGACGCCGCCCGCGCGGGGCGACCTGATTCCGGGCGACAGGCCCGGCCCGCTCATCGGTCGCGGACGGCGTACGCAAGCAGTCCCGCCACGACGATCGCCAGCAGGACGCCCAGCGCGGGAACCACCACCGTCGAGGCGTCCTCCACCCGGGCGCCGAGCGGCACCGCCACCGCGGCAATGAGCGCCGTCACACCGAGCACCGCACCGGTACGTACGAGCCATCGGCGTACGACTCCAGGGAGGAACCGGACGTTCAGCGGCACCGCCGCGGCGAACCCGCTCGCGCTGTGGTGCACATAGAGCGCCGCCGCCAGCGCCAGCACCGGGAGGAACGCCACCCGAGCCTCGGACGTGGCCGTCCCCGCCACCCACCCGCCCACCGCCAGAAGCTCCAGCGCCAGCACCGGCCACCGCCCGGGCAGCACCACCGTCACAAGCGGTACGACGACAGCTACGACGACGACCAGCGCGGGCGCGAGGGTGTAGGCACGCCCGGGCATGGCGAGCAGCAGGGCACCGGCACCGGCGACCCACCCGAGCAGCCGCAGTGCCAGCCCGCCGAGCGTCACCCGCCGGGTGGCCCCGACACCGGCCGCCACCGAGTCGCGTACCTGCGTGACGATGGTCATCGGGGCGCCGCCGCGATCCGCGAGACGTCCCGCAGGACCTGGTCGAGGCTGCCGGCCCCTGCCCAGGTCACCGTGGGGACGCCGTGCTCGAGGAGTTGGGCGAGGGTGTTCTGGCGTTCGAGCCGCCACATCCGGAACGCGGCGTCGGACCACGGACCGGGCCGCCCCGCCGCCGGTCGTGCGTACGACGGAAGGGTGTCGACCGCGACCACCGACCGCCCGCTCCGTGCCAGCCGGGCCACGGCCGCGACGCTGCGCCGGTCGAGGAACGGGGTGAGCACGATGAGCAGTGCCGCGGTCGGGAGTACGTGCCGGCGGAAGATCCCCTCGGTGGGGTCGTGCGGCCCCTCGCCGGACTGGACGCCGAGCAACCATTCCAGTGCCATCAGGTAGTGCCGGCGTCCGGTGCCCGCGCGCAGCGCCCGGTTGCGTCCGCCGTACTCCAGGAACCGCACCCGGTCGCCGCGGCCGACGTAGTGCTGGGCGATCCCGGCGGCGGCGCGGACGGTGGTGTCGATCACGCTGGCGGTTCCGTCCACGCCCGCGTTCATCGCGCCACGAGCGGACCTCTGTCCGCTGGCCCCCGCCGAGGACACGCCCGCCTCATGGAGCACGTCGAGGACCAGCACCAGCTCGGCGTCGCGGTCGGAGAGGGTCTGCGCGACGTGGAGTTCGCGGGTACGCAGCGAGGCGCGCCAGTCGATCCGCCGGAGTCGGTCGCCGGGTGCGAAGCGTCGGATGCCGGCCAGCTCGCCGCCGTCCCCGTACCGGCGGGACCGGTGGGCGCCCACCAGGCCGGCGGCGTTCGGCATCGCGTCGTCGGCATCGAACGGATCGGTCCGCGGGAACACCTTCAGCGCCAACGCCGGCGAGGTCATCGAACGGCTCACGAGCAGCCCGTCGCCGCTGACCGCCTGGACCTGCACGGGCGCGAACGTGTGCCTCCCCCACCGCGCGACCTCACCTCGCACGGTGACCTTGGCGCGTCGCTCACCTCCGACGGTCACCGCGAGTGGCCGGCCGGCGTCATGGTCGGCCAGCCAGGCCGTGACCTCCCGCCGAATGACCACCAGGTCGTACGCCGACTCGTCGTCGTTGCCGATCCCGATGTCGATGCCGAGCTCGTTGCCCTCGACGACGTGCGCCTGCCTGGTCGCGAGCGCCGGCTGAGGCGGTCGCCGGGGCCGGTAGCGCAGGGCCACCGCCGTGCCGAGCCCGAACGGTGCCGCCAGGACGGCCAGGTCCGCGCGGCCGGTGACGACCGCGGCCACGAGGAGGACCAGCGTCAGGACCACGGCCCGCCCCAGTGCTGGTGTCGGCGTCCAGTCGGGTGGCCCGGACACCGCAGGCGGGGAGGGCGTGCCTCCGGTCGTGGTCATCGTTGCGACGCCGTGCCCTTGGCCGACGCCGTGCCCTTGGCGGCACCCGCACTCTCGGCGGACCCGCCGTCCTGGGCGGCAGGATCGTCCTGGGCGGAGTACGTCGGAAGCGCACCGCTCGCCGGCGCCGCCACCGCCGCGACGGCGTCCTGTACGACGCGTTCGGGCTCGATCCGTTGCAGCCACATCTCCGGGCGCAGCGTGATCCGGTGCGCCAGCGCGGGAGCCGCGAGCTCCTTGATGTCTTCGGGTACGACGAACGAACGCCCGTCCAGCACAGCCTTCGCCCGGGCCAGCAGCAGCAACGCGAGCGATCCACGCGGCGAAGCGCCGACCAGCACGCGCTCGTCGGCGCGGGTCGCCCGGACGATCTCGATCAGATAGTGGTTCAGCGAGTCCTCGACCACGACGTCTTCCAGCGCGGCCTGCATGGCGAGCAGCGTGGGGCCGTCGACCACGGGTGGGACGACCGCCTCCTCACGCCGGCGGGCCATCCGGCGGCGCAGCACGTCGAACTCCTCGCCTGCGTCGGGATAGCCGAACGACACCCGCAGCAGGAACCTGTCCAGCTGGGCCTCCGGCAGCGGGTAGGTCCCTTCGTACTCGATCGGGTTGGCGGTCGCGAGGACGTGGAACGGCGACGGTAGCGGATAGGTCGTGCCCTCGACCGACACCTGCTTCTCCTGCATCGCCTCGAGCAGTGCCGCCTGCGTCTTCGGTGGGGTCCGGTTTACCTCGTCCGCCAGCAGCAGGTTGGTGAAGACCGGGCCCTGGCGGAACGTGAAGTCGTGGCTGCGTTGGTCGTACAGCAGCGACCCGGTCACGTCCGCCGGCAGCAGGTCGGGGGTGAACTGGATCCGCCGGAACTCCACGCCCAACGCCTGCGCCAGCGACCGCGCGGTCAACGTCTTGCCGAGCCCGGGTAGGTCCTCCAGCAGGATGTGGCCACCGGCCAGGACGCCGCCGAGGACGAGCGCCAGCGCGTCGCGCTTGCCGACCATCACCTCGCCCACCGCGTCCAGGACCTGGTGGCACTTCTGGCTGACCTCGGGAATCGTCAGTGCTGTCGCAGCCACAGGTCCTCCATCTCCTTCACGATGAGCGTCAGCTCGGCGGGCGACGGTGCCCGGGCGCGCTGCCCCACACTTCCGGTCTCCAGGAACTCCCACAGCCGCGGACCCAGGAGCTCCTGCGCGCGCTCGGGATCACGAGCGCGGCTGATGCCGTGCGCGGTGCGCAGCCGCTCGTCGACCACCGCGGTGATCTCCGGCAGGACGGTACGCCGGAAGTACGCGGGATCGCCGTGGATCAGCTCGAGCCGATCCTCCCACCGGCGGACTTCGGCGAACGGCCGGTCGAGGACGCCGTACGCCCGGACCTCGGTGTCCTCCCGGATCGGTGACTCCAGGACCGGTGGGGTGGCGACGGCGGCCGCGATCTGGCGGCCGGCGACGACCGCGAGGATCACGACGAAATAGAGGAGGTACGGAACCTCCCAGCCGAACACCGCCCCGCTCGCCGCGTAGAGGACCCCCGCGACGGCGGCCGACAGTCCGAGCGCCACCAGTGCCTGGCGGACGGTTCGGCGGGGCGTCACGACGTGACCGCCGGGCGGCCGAGGTCGGTCCGGAGCTGGGTCAGGGTGGCCCGTGCCGTGTCGCGCATCGTCTCGTCAACGGCGTCTGGTGCGTACCGTGCCTGCCGGTAGAGCTCGACCAGCACGCGCAGCGGTTCCGGACTGACCTCGTGGGCGGTGAGTACCCGCCCCACCAGGTCGGCGGGGGTGTCGTGCGGCTCGCGTTCGGTTCCGGCAGCGGCGGCGGCTGCCTCCAGACGTAGCCAGCAGCCGATCACCGCGCGGCGCGGGTCGGCGGAGTCGTCGGCCAACTCCTCGATGCCCGCGGCCACGGCAGCGTGCAGCTCTTCGGCCGCCGGCACGGGTTCGGACTCCGTCTCCAGGACCGGACGCGGCCGCCTCGGACCGATCTTGATGCGTACGTACCGACGGAACAGGTACACGACGCCTGCCAGCAGCGCGACGGTGACGAGCGCGAGCACGACCAGCAGGATGGTGCCCACCCAGGCGGGTACGTCGGCGGCCGCGGGTGCCCCCGTCGGGCTGGCGCTCGACGAGATCTCGGGTGCGGGCGGTGGTGGCGGTGGGGCGGCCGGCGTGCCGGCCGTGCGCGCCGGGGTCGGCAGCCGGGTGGCGCCGGGTCCGGAGACGAGGGCGATCGTCGTGATCAGGGCGAGAAGCCCGAGCACGACGACAACAGGACCCGCCCGTCGTAGCGTCCGGTCGACCTCCATCACCCCGACACCCTAAGACCTCAGGGACTCTCCTGGTGATCATGATCGTGACCATGAACGTGTTGGGGCGCCACGCTGCTATGAATGTCGTCGCGGCACCACCAAGGCGGCGGGGTCCGCGCACATCGGCTTGGCTGGGAGGACACGACCTGTGATCACAGTCATCGGCGAGGCGTTGATCGACCTCGTAGGCGACGGCGCAGTGTTCCAGGCGACGCCGGGCGGCAGTCCGGCCAACGTCGCCGTCGGGCTCGCCCGGCTCGGCCAACCCTGCGACCTCCTCTGCCGGATCTCCGGCGACTCGTTCGGCGCCCGCCTTCGCGAGCATCTGCGCACCAACGGCGTTTCGCTCCGCCATGCCGTGCCCGCCACCGAGCCGACGACCCTCGCCATCGCGACTCTCGACCCGAGCGGGTCGGCGGCGTACGAGTTCTACGTCGAGGGCACGGCCGACTGGCAGTGGACGACCACCGAGCTGCCGTCCCCTCTGCCCCAGGACGTGGTAGCCCTCCACACCGGGTCTCTCGCCCTGGCCATCGATCCGGGCGCGGCCGTGCTCGAGGAGTACCTCCGCCGTGAACGTGAACGCGGTGCCGTCACGATCAGTCTCGACCCCAACGTTCGACCGCAGTTGGCGCCTGACCGGGACGCGTCACGGCGCCGGATCGAGCGGCAGGTGTCGTACGCCCATGTCGTCAAGGCCAGCGCGGAAGACCTCGGATGGCTCTATCCGGGTGAGCCGATGGTCGATGTGGTCCGCCACTGGTGCGGCCTCGGACCGTCGCTCGTCGTCCTGACCCTGGGCGCCGAGGGTGCCCTCGCGCTGGCTGCGGGAGGCGAGCTGGTGGAGGTATCTGCCCCTCGCGTCCAGGTCGTCGACACGGTGGGGGCGGGCGACGCGTTCAGCGCCGCGCTACTGAGCGGGCTCGCCGACCGCGACCTGCTGTCGCGTCTGCGTACGGCTCAGGTTCGTACACCCGAACCAGGGCCGGACGACTCAGCTGTGCGTGGCGCCCTTCCCGACGTGCTCCGCCGGGCCTGTACCGCGGCGGCACTGACCTGTACCCGGCCGGGAGCCGACCCGCTGACGGCCAGCGAACTGGCCAACGCGACAGAGAGCGCCAGCGGCACATGACGCCGCGTGAGGACGAGGGTCGGGGACTGGCAAATGGTCGCGCGACATACTCGCGGCAACAATTACTGTCTAACAGTAATTGTTCATATGCATTACGTAACTTAGGTGTATCTACGTTTTACCGCCTGGGCGCAGCCGCGTGATCCGGCCGGGTTTCTGCTGGTCAGGCACGAAAATGAGCTGACTGGACGCGAGAAACGTTTCGTTCCGCTTCATTTTCACAACTCGCTGCACAATCGGGCTGATCGCTGGCATCCTGGATCGCACATCACGAACACATTGGGCGTGCTCCGCCCTTCGGGCAGAGCTCATATTCCACAACGTGCGATGCCCATTGATCGTCCGGCGTGTGCCGGGATCTCGGGCCGCCGAGCGGCGTACGAACTGTGGGGATTTCATCACCCCAACGATGGCCGGCGATCGGGGAGAGGCCATGGACTGGAAGATTCTTGTGGCGATCTTCGCCGCCGGAGCCATCAGCATCATGATCATTTCTATGATCGTCGGATCGGTGAGAAGCACCAGGGGCGGACTCGACTGGGACCACACCACCGACCGCGCGTTCCATCCCTGGGACGACGACGACCACTGAGATTTTTGGTGCCCTCGAGAGCTCATCGCGGCGGGCGACACGGGCTCGGCGTACCCGGCCACCGCTCCCACCCGATCGTGAGCAGCCGAGGATCTCCTGCCACGGCCGTTGCCAGCTCGCGTCAGCGGACACCGGTGTCCGGCCGGGTCCGGTCGAGCTCGTCCACACCCCGCCCGTTCGGGCGCGTTCTCCGGTACGCATCGCCTACTGTCGCTCGGTAGCCACGCGGAAGGGGTGCCCATGGGCGAGCTCAACGGCAAGGTCGCGCTCGTCGCTGGAGGCGGGTCCGGCATCGGCAGGGCCGTCGTCGAACGCCTGGTCGCCGGGGGCGCCACGGTGGTCTTCTGCGGGAACGTCGCAGACCAGGTACGCGCGACCGAGACGGAGGTCCGCGCCAGTGCCACGGACAGCAGTGACAGTGGCAGAGGCGCAGGTGGCGGTGGCGCAGGTGCCGGTGGCGGGAAGCCGGCGGTGACCGGAGTCGTCGCCGACGTCACCAGCTCAGCTGACGTAGGCCGGTTCGTCGACGACGCCGCCAACACCCACGGCGGGATCGACATCCTGGTCAACTCGGCCGGTATCCAGCGCTACGGCACCGTCGAGGAGACCTCCGAGGAACTCTGGGACGAGGTCCTCGCGGTCAACCTCAAGGCGATGTATCTCACCGCCCGATTCGCCGTCCCGCACCTGCGCGCCCGCGGCGGCGGGTCGATCGTCAACGTCTCGTCGGTCCAGGCGTTCGTCGCGCAGGATCGGGTCGCCGCGTACGCCGCGTCCAAGGCCGGCATCGTCGGGCTCACGACGGCGATGGCGATCGACCACGCGAAGGACAAGATCCGCGTCAACACCGTGTGCCCCGGCTCGGTCGACACGCCGATGCTGCGGTGGGCCGCCGATCTCTACCGCGGTGAACGCAGCGTCGACGAACTGGTCGAGGAGTGGGGCCGCAGCCACCCACTCGGTCGGGTCGCGCGGCCCGCCGAGGTGGCCGAGCTGGTGGCGTTCCTCGCGAGCGACCGGGCGTCGTTCATCACCGGGGCCTCGCACCGGGTCGACGGCGGGCTGCTCTCTGGCGTACCGGTCGTTCTCCCCCAGGGCTGACACCGGACCCACCGCAGGGCGACGCTCCGCTCCGCGAACGGCTCCACCCCGTGATCATGATCGTGATCATGATGGTTTTCCGGATGTATAGCCCTCTTCAGCTTCAGCGTTCCGTTCGCCTTCATGATCACGGGAGTTTGGAAGCCCCATCGCATGGATCATGAAGTGGATCCGGGCCAGGAAGGGAAACGGGGCTATCGATCCGCGAATCCTTCACGATCACGATCATGATCACGGGAGGGGCGGAGCGTCGGTCGGCGAAAGTTGCGGCGGGTGTCCGTACCGGGCCAGCGGCGTGACCTACCGGGCGCCCGCGGGGTAGCGTGAGCGTTCCACTCCGTACGTACAACTTTGCTTCCGCGCGCCGCGTTCATATGCTCACACGCGGAACGCTGGCACACGGAAAGCGCATTCCCAGGAGGGCCGATGGAACGACTGCGGGCTGCGATCGTCGGAACAGGCGGAATCGCCCGGGCCCACGCACGGGCACTCAAGGCCTACCCGGACCAGGTGGACCTCGTGGCCGCGACCGATGTCGACGCGACGCGGTTGGAGAAGTTCGCCGAGGAGTGGTCGGTCCCGGGGAAGTACCCCAGCCTCGCCGACATGCTCGCGCAGGAGCAGCTTGACATGGTGCACCTGTGCACACCGCCTGGCGCCCACGCCCCCGACGCGATCCAGGTGCTCGACGCCGGGACGTCGGTCGTCTGCGAGAAGCCGCCGTGCATCTCACTCGCCGAGTTCGACCGGATCGCCGAGGCCGAGAAGAGCAGCGCCGGCCACTTCGTCGGCATTTTCCAGCACCGGTTCGGGACCGCCGCCGAAGCCGCGTACAAGCTCGTCCAGGAGGACCGCCTCGGCCGGCCGCTCGTCGCGGTGTGCAACACGTTGTGGTACCGCGGCGATGCCTACTACGAGGTCGAATGGCGCGGCCGTTGGGACACCGAGGGCGGCGGCCCGACGATGGGTCACGGCATCCACCAGCTCGACCTGCTCGGGCACATGCTCGGCGAGTGGTCCGAGATCTCCGCGCACGCGCCGCGGTTGGCCCGCAAGGTCGACACCGAGGACGTGTCTGTCGGCTACATGACGTTCGCCAACGGCGCGGTCGCGACGCTTGTCAACAGCATCTTGTCACCGCGCGAGGAGAGCTACCTGCGCTTTGACTTCGTACGCGGCACACTCGAGGTGAGCCACCTCTACAGCCACGCCGTCGACTCGTGGACCTACACGCCGGTAAAGGGAATGGAGGAGGACCCACCGCCGTGGCCACCGGCAGGAGAGGACGTGCGGAGCTCGCACCAGGCGCAGCTCGGCGAGATCCTGACCAGCCTCCAGGCCGGCAAGCGGCCCGCCACGACCGGTGCCGGGCTCCGGCGTACGGTCGAGATCGTCACCGGGATCTACGCCTCGTCGTTCACCGGCCGGCGGGTGAGCCGAAGCGATCTCACACCCGACAACCCGTTCTACCACCAGCTGGACGGAAGGTCCCACCCATGAGCGCGAGGAGCCCCCACGGAGGTACGCCGAGGTACGAGGTGTGCCGGAGTGAGGCACCGCAGCGGTCATGCAAAGGGGGCACGGCATGAGCGCGAGGAGCCCCCACGGAGGTACGCCGAGGTACGAGGTGTGCCGGAGTGAGGCACCGCAGTGGTCATGCGAAAGGAGACCAGCATGAGCGAGCTGGCCATCGCCGATGTCAACAGTGCCTTGACGGTGACTGCCGGCGACGTGGAGCTGTGCCGGTACGTCTACCACTCCGACGTCGCCCAGGTCGAGTCGCCGCGGCCTTACCTGCATCCACTGCGTACGCTCGACGGCAAGCTCGTCTCGCTCTACCGCCCGCACGATCACGTGTGGCACAAGGGGATCTCGCTGGCGCTGCCCAACGTCGGGCCGGAGAACTTCTGGGGCGGGCCGACGTTCGTCCGAGACAAGGGGTACGTGGGCCTGCCCAACAACGGAGCCCAGGCACACCAGGGATTCGACACTGTCGACGTCGACGGCGGCATCGCGCGCGTCGACGAACGGCTGACGTGGATCACCCAAAGTGGCGAGATCTGGCTGACCGAACTCCGGCAACTGCGCTTCTCGGTCCTGGCCGACACCGACGCCTGGGTGC
The DNA here is from genome assembly GCF_040195635.1 of Actinopolymorpha sp. B11F2. Classification (NCBI taxonomy): domain Bacteria; kingdom Bacillati; phylum Actinomycetota; class Actinomycetes; order Propionibacteriales; family Actinopolymorphaceae; genus Actinopolymorpha; species Actinopolymorpha sp. B11F2. Next base: position 200,748 of record NZ_JBEFTX010000010.1, read on the forward strand.
TGTCGTTCACCACCGCGTTGACCAACTGTCGCGGCGAGTCGATCGGGTTCGGTAGTCCAACCACGGAAGGGCGTCCGAACGCCGGCTACGCAGGACTCTTCTGGCGCGGACCGCGATCCTTCAACAAGGGAACGGTTCTCTCCTCCGACGGCCCAGGCGGCCCGGCGATGATGGGTGAGCGGGCGCGCTGGTTGGCCTACGTCGGCAGGCACGACGAGATCGACGCGACGTCGACGGTGGTGTTCCGCGACGAGAACGGCAACGTCTCGCATCCGACCAAGTGGTTCGTCCGCGACGATCCGTACGCCTGCGTGTGCCCGGCCCCGTTCTTCGACGAGGTTCACGACCTGGCCGACGGGGCCACGATGACGTTGCGGTACACGGTCGTGGTCGCGGGCGCCCCCTGGGACGCCGAACAGGTCGAGTCGGTCCTCAGCACGCTGCCGTAACTGGAGTGAGGGCACCCCTCATGCAAACTGCGGAGGAGATGAGGGGACCCCATACAACCGCGGAGCGGATGAGGGGCCCCTGTCACGAACCTGTTGGATGAACGGCGCCCTCATCCAAGCCCCGACTGGAGGAGAGCGCCGTTCATCTCACTGGTCGGGCTGGGCTCACTGGTCGGCTGGGCTCACTGGTCGGGCTGGGCTCACTGGTCCGGTTGGGCCGATCCCTCGCCATCGAGATCGAGGCCGAGGTCGAGCGGCGGCAGTGCCACGCACACCGGCAGGGACTCCACCGGGCACCACGGCGACGGCGACGGAGTGGGGCCGGGCGCCGGCGTGGGATCCGGTGACGGACCGGGACCCGGTGACGGACCGGGACCCGGATCTTCCGGCCCAGGTTCCCCGGGATCTCCTGGCGCGGGTTCTCCTGGCGCAGGTTCTCCGGGCGCGGGCCCTCCAGGCCCCGGCTCCCCCGGATTCGGTTGCCCGGTCGGCCGAGGCGACGCAGTGGGCTCCGGCGACCGCCGTCCGGGCGACGACGGATCCCCTCCGCCACCGACAGCACGGACCTGGGAGACGTCGGCCGCCGTCGCGGTCGCCCCGCCCTGGCGGTAGGCAAGGATCCAGGCGTACACGCTCTGGACGTACGACGTCGAATGGTTGTAACGGTAGAGCGCTTCGCGCAGGTCCCCCGAGCGGCTGAGGTCGCCTTGCCCCACGCACAGGTACAGACCGGAGGCGAGTGCCGCGTCGAAGACGTTGTGCGGGTTCTTCGTCCCGTCGGCGTTGCCGTCGGCGGCGAAATGCTCCCACGAGCTGGGAATGAACTGCATCGGCCCGACCGCGCGGTCCCACTGGGTGTCGCCGTCTAGCCGGCCGCCGTCGGTGTCGGAGATCGCCGCATAACGCGAGCCGTCGAGCCGCGGACCGAGGATGGGTCGGACGGTGTCACCACGCGAGGTGACGTGGCCACCCCCGGCATGACCCGACTCGATCTTGCCGATGCCCGCCAGCATCTCCCACGACAGCCGGCAGGCCGGGTCGAGCACCCGAACCCGGGCGGCCGCCCTCCGGTACGCGGACAGCACGGTGGCGGGCACGCCGAGCCGACCGCCGGACGCGGCCGCCACCGGTTCGGCGTCTTCCTTCGTACGGCCGGAGGTGGCGGCCGGGCCCGCGACCTTCGGTTCCGGTGATGGCGTCGGACGCGCGCGCTCCGGTCCTGACCGCACCCACCAGCCGAACCGCCACCATTCGGTGGGTACGCCGTCGGGAGCGGGCTCCGCACGCCGGCCGTTGTCGGCCGCGGCCAGGTCGGTCGGATCGGTGGTGAGCAGGAGATACTCCTGATCCACCACGACGGGCAGGACGGACGCCATGATGGCCGCCACTGCGGCGAGACTCCATCGCGCTGTCGCCGATCGCCTCATCGGCACCCCCAAGTCATCCCGATGCCGGTGGTCGCGACGCCTTAGCCACGCCGCGTCGGCACCGTCCCTCGGCCCGGTCCAGGTCGACCGCCTCAACCGAACGTAGGAAGATCACGTTTCCAGAGCCGACCATATGCGGCTAACAGCTGTAAACGACCCATGCACATCTCATTTCGGGCAAGCGTGAGATCGTACGCAACGAGGAGTCGTCGGCGACCATGTCCGATACCCGCTAGCCGATGTCGGTGGGCGGTGGCACGCTCGACAACGTGATGCCCTCCTGCGAGCAGTGCTACCGCGCAGTCGAGTCGCGCGACCCGCGTTTCGACGGCTGGATCTATGTCGGCGTGACGACGACCGGCATCTACTGCCGGCCGAGCTGCCCCGCCATGACGCCCAAACGTCGCAACACCCGTTTCTTCCCGACCGCCGCCGCCGCGCAGGAGTTCGGGCTGCGGGCCTGCCGCCGCTGCCGCCCGGACGCGGTGCCGGGTTCTCCCGAGTGGGACGTCCGCGCGGACGTGGCTGGTCGGGCGATGCGACTGGTGAACGACGGCGTCGTCGAGCGCGACGGCGTTGCCGGGCTCGCCGCGCGGCTCGGCTACACGACCCGGCACCTCAGCCGGCTGCTCATCGCCGAACTCGGTGCCGGCTCGCTCGCCCTCGCCCGCGCCCGCCGTGCGCACACCGCCCGGCTCCTCCTCGAGACGACGACGTTGCCGATCACAGACGTGGCGTTCGCGGCGGGGTTCGGCAGCGTACGCCAGTTCAACGACACGATCCGCGCGGTCTTCGCGGCGTCCCCCAGCGAGGTGAGACGCGCCTCGCGGGAACAGACACCGACGAACGGCGCCGTCGTGCTGCGCCTTCCCTATCGTCCTCCGTACGACGTGGACGCCATGTGGCGCTATCTCGCCGACCGCATGGTGCCCGGACTGGAAGAGGCGGGCGAACCCGCACAGCAGCCGGCTCCCGGGAGGCGTCGTCCCGCGCGCGAGGCTGAGGCCGCGGCAGGGATCAGCGAGCCGGCCTACCGCCGTGCCGTGCGTCTCCACCACGGTGCCGCGATCGTGGAGCTGACGCCACGCGAGGGATTCATCCAGTGCGCGCTGCGGTTGGATGACCTGCGCGACCTCGGTGTCGCCGCCGCGCGGTGCCGCCGGCTTCTTCATCTCGACGCCGACCCCGCCGGCGTGAGCGACGTGCTGGGCCGCGACCCGCTGCTCGGACCTCTCGTGCGCGAATGGCCCGGCCTCCGGGTGCCCGGCAGTGTCGACCCGTTCGAGACGGCCGTACGCGCGGTGGTGGGACAGCAGGTCTCCGTCGCGGCGGCGCGGACCGTCACCGGTCGACTCGTGGCGGCGTACGCCAAACCACTCGCCATGCCTGCCGGATCGATCACGCATACGTTCCCCGCCGCCGATGCGCTCGCGGACGCCACCGGCCTGCCTATGCCGAAGTCCCGGGCGAGGACACTCACCGCGCTCGCGGCCGCCGTCGCCGACGGGAAGGTGAACCTCGAGCCCGGCGCGGACGGGGGCGAGACCGAACGCGCCCTGCTCGACGTTCCGGGCATCGGGCCGTGGACGGCCTCATACATCGCACTGCGCGGCCTCGGCGACCCGGACGCCTTCCCTGGAACGGATCTCGGCATCCGTCGCGCGCTCGTCGACCTCGGAGTCGCCGACCATCCGGCCACGATCGCCGCACTCGCCGAACGCTGGCGCCCGCTGCGCAGCTACGCCGCACAGTATCTCTGGACCGCACATGCACATCCCCGGGAACCCCCCGGCGGACACCGGCAACCCGAGCACAGCAACCCTCGAGGACGGGCCGCATGACCACCATCCAGCACACCTGCACCATGGACTCGCCGATCGGCCCGCTCGAACTCCGGGCAGGGCCCGAGACACTCACCTCGATCCGCTTCGTCGACAACGCACCCGCAGCGCAAGGCGAGGTTGACGCCACCGGCCCTGCCAACTCTGCCAGCCCTGCCAACGTTGACGACAGCGACGTGCTGCGGGCGGCGATCACCCAACTGAACGAGTACTTCGCCGGAGAACGCACCGACTTCGACCTTCCCCTGCACACCGGCGGTACGCCTTTCCAGCAACAGGTCTGGTCGATGCTCGCCGAGATCCCGTACGCCGAGACCTGGTCCTACGCCGAGCTGGCGCGGCGGATCGGCTCGCCGACGGCGTTCCGGGCAGTCGGTGCGGCGAACGGGCAGAACCCGCTGCCGATCGTCCTGCCCTGCCATCGCGTTGTCGGAGCCAACGGCACGCTGGTCGGCTACGGTGGCGGCATGGACCGCAAGCGCACCCTGCTCCAACTCGAGGCCACTGTCCAACTTCAGCGCGACTTCGGCTGACGGGCCAAGGACACCATGCGGATCGTCGTGGTCGGGTCGGGGATCGTCGGCACGAGTGTCGCCTATCACCTCGCCCGGCGGGGTCGCGACGTCGACGTCGTCCTTGTCGACCGTGGGGATCCGGGCCGCGCCACCGACGCGGGTGCGGGCATCATCTGCCCGTGGCTCTCGTCGGCCAAGCGCTACGTCGACGCCTACCAGTTGCACGCGGCGGGTGCTGCGTACTATCCCGAGCTGATCGAAGCCCTCGGCGACGACGGCGAGACCAAGCCCAGCTACGCGAAGGTGGGCGGGCTGTTCGTCTCCACCGACGACGCCGCGTTGGCGGACGCGCATGCACTCGCCACCCGACGAGCGGCCGAGGCGCCGGCGGTCGGCGAGGTCACCCGCGTCGACCCCGCTGACGTACGCCGGTACTTTCCGCCGTTGCGGGAGGACTATTCCGGCGTCCACGTCTCCGGTGGTGGGCGGGTGGACGGTCGGGTGATGCGTGACGCGCTGGTCCGGGCGGCGGCCCGACGTGGCATGACGCGCAGGTCCGGTTCTGCCCAGCTCGCCGTGGACGACACCGGCCGGATCACCGGCGTACGCCTCACCGGCCGCGGCTCCGCAGGCGACCTGGTCCCAGCGGACGCGGTCATCGTCGCGGCCGGCGCCTGGACACCGGAACTGCTCCGTCCGTTCGGTGTCAAGCTTGCCTTGACGCCGCAGAAGGGACAGATCGTCCACCTCCAGCTCGCCGGTGTCGACACGTCCGCGTGGCCCATCGTGCAACCGCTCGGAGCGCACTACCTGCTGGCGTTTCCGGGTGGGCGGATCGTCTGCGGCGCCACCAGAGAGACGGGCTCCGGGTTCGACTACCGGCTCACGGCCGGCGGCATCCGCGAGGTCCTCGACGACGCGCTCACCGTCGCACCCGGGCTCGCCGACGCCACCCTGCTGGAGTCCCGGGTCGGGTTCCGGCCGCGCAGCGACGACGAGATCCCCTTCCTGGGAAGGGTACCCGGTGTCGACGGACTGGTCGTCGCGACGGGGATGGGGGCCACCGGCCTCACCGCCGGACCGTACTCCGGACGGATCGCCGCGGCGCTCGCACTCGATGAACCCTCGCCGCTCGACCTCACGCCGTTCCGGATCGACCGGCCCTGAACGCCGACGAAACTGCGCGTCGGCGAACCTGAGCGTCGGCGAACCTGAGCGCCAGCGAGCCCGAGAAGTCGCGCCGGGAGATCCTCAGCCGATGTCGACCGGAGCCGTCACCGTCACCTGGTCCACGTCGGACGTACGAATCGTCACCGTGATCGTCCACTGTCCAGCAAGGGGAAATATCGGCAGGGAGATGTAGTGCCCCTGCGATGCCTTCGCGACCGTCAGGTTGATCGGCCCCACATCGGGTTCGGTGAGCTTCGCGGCGGCGCTGATCTCGACCGGGTCCACCGGCCGGCCGTCCTCGCCGACGGTGGCCAGGTGCATCGTCGTCACCCCGACCTTCGGAGGCTGGACGACGAGTTGGATCGTGCCCTGTCCGCCGGGTCCGCCGGTGTCGTAGGGAATGGTCGCCATTCCAGGCACCGTCGGCATGGTCGGCACCGTCGGCATGGTCGGCGTCGCTCCAGGTTCCGCCGCGCCACCGGTTCCGTCCTGCCCACCTGTCGCTCCACGCGCACCGCCCCCTGCAAGCGCGGTCGCACCTGCCGCATCGGTCCGTGCGCTGTCCTCCTTCGCCAGCGCGGTGCGGCCGGTCTCGGTGTTGACGAGCACCGCCGTCAGGATCAGGACCATGCCGGCGACGCCGGCCTCTCCCACCACGGATCGACGCAACCTCGCGACCTCGCTGTTCGCAGGGTCCGGCGCTCCCCGCCGGCGGGTCGACGAGTGGGCGATCGGGGCGACAGCCGGGCGCTCGTGCCGACGTACCCACGACCTCGCACCGAACGCGAGGACCAGGATGACGAGGACGAGCGCCACCTTGATCAGGAGGACGCCGCCGTAGTCGGTGCCGGTGAGCGCGGCGACACTGCCGACCTGGCGCCATGCCTGGTAGAGACCCGTGGCGGCGAGCGCCGCGACACAGGCCATGGCCGTCGCCGAGAACCGTCGTACGGCGGTGCGCACGCCGTCGACCCCCCGGCCGGGCAGCAGCACCACACCCAGCGCGACAAGTCCGCCGAGCCAGACCGCCATCGCCACGAGGTGGACCACGTCGGCGACGATCGCGACGGGCACCTGGACACCCGCGGCGCTGTGGTTGGCCGCGCTCCACGTCGCGGCGAGAGCGGCGGCGCCCGCGATGACGCCCGCGCCCCGCAGGGTTCGCGTCCGGCGGTCGTCCGTCTGGTCACTGCCGCGACGCGCGAGCCGGCGGAGCAGCAGCCATCCCCCGACCGCGAGCACAGCGAGCAGCAACAGCCGCACCACGAGGGCGGCGCCGAGCCGCGTCTGCAACGTCTCGGCCAACAGCGACGGTCTGGCGATCGCACCGACCGGCAGTCCCGCGACGTACGGACCGTAGAAGAGCAGTGCGGCGACAGTCGCGCCCGCGAGCCCGATCCCGCCGTACCGGAGCAGCCGGAGCGCGCGCGGATCACGCGTGCCAGCAGGCCAACAGACCGCCACGAAGTACGCGGTGCCGACGCACAACGCCAGGCCGGCGAACGCCAACGCGCGCCCCACCCCCGACAACACGCCGATCAGGGAGTACGCATGGTCACCTGGCGCGGCGGCTTCGGCCGCCGCCGACCCCCTGCCTGCACCCGTCCCGGTACCCGCGTTCGCGTCCGCCTGGTCCGGCCTCGCCACGGCGGACGGCTCGCCGACGGTGAACGCGAAGGCACCCCGCACGTGATGCGAGTCGGACGACGTCACCTGCCAGGTGACCGTGTAGACGCCGGCTCGAAGCGAGCCGCGGATCGGCACGGCGACCGTGGTGGCGTCGCCCGGAGGGTGCGCCAGGACACCCGTTCTCACCGACCTGCCGGCAGAGTCCAGGACCTTCACCGCGCCGAGCCCGAGGTCGACCGGCTCGGTGAACGTCAACCTCACCTCGTGCGGCGCGGTCGCGAGGCGCTGTCCATTGGCGGGCTGGGTCGCCACCAGGTCGGCGTGGGCCCACGCCTGGCCCGCTCCGACGAGCAGAGCGAGCCAGGTGGTCACCACGGCCGCCACGACCGTGGCACAACGTCGGATCAGCCGACGACGACTCACCGCCGCGCCTTCGCCGGCTCCTCGGTGGCGGCCGCAGCCTCAGTCGTCGATGTCTGCGGGGCGGCACCGGTCGGACGGCGGCGCAGGATCGCGACGCCCAATGCCAGCAGGCCGGCGGCCAGTCCCGCACCGGCCAGCCAACGGGCGCCCGGATCCTGCGCGGCGACGGCCTCGGCCTGACCAGCGGGCTCTCCGCCGGCCGCATCCTGTGCCGGTGCATCCTCCGCCGCCGCATCCTCCGCCGCGTCGGTCGGCGACTCGGCGGCGCCGGCGCCCGCGTTCGCCGCTTCGGGTGGTGCGACCGTCAACATCGGTGCCGGATTCTCGGGCTCCGCGCCATCCGCGCCCGGGAGTTCGATCCAGCGGACCACCTCTCCGCTCGAGTACGTCTGCAGTGCCTTGAACGCGAGCGCCGCCTCGCCCTCCGGCAGCCGGCCGGCCGACACCTCGAACTCCTGGAACTCGCCGGCCCCGATCGTGCCGCCCTTCCACACGATGGACGACACGACTTCGGTGATCTCGCTGTCACCGGACATGATCGGCTCGGCGAGCTTCTTCATGGTGACCGTCGATGTCCAGCCGGGCACCGGCTTGACCGACGCGTGGCCCAGCGGGTTGTCCTGTGGAAAGACCACCTCGACCCGCGTGGTGGACGCGTCGTCGCGTTCGTTCGGGACGCGGAAGGCGAGCTTGGCGTAACCGCCCGCCTCAACCGTGTCCGGATTGACGGTGACGTGCGCAAGCGCGGGCCCCGGGATCATGACGACACCGGCGACCGCGGCGAGCACGCAAGCCCGCTGGATTCGGGTTCGGCCATCCCCAGACGACGAACTCGACGACGCACCCATGGGCTTCCCTTCTTCGACGCGGAGCGGAGTGGTCGCATTTCGCCACGAGCCGGAGCAAGCTCATTGATGGGAAAAATACGGTCACCGTGGTAGAAAGCCAGGCGGATGTTACGAACGGCGCCGAGTGGTACTACTCGACCGTTACGATCCGGTCACCTCATCGCGCTCACAGCGGTGCGAGCGGCTTAACGCCTGCGGTATCCGTCAGGCGCCGGCTGACCGTGCTCCGCGGCGAGCTCTTCGAGGGGTACTCCGGCGAGCCGCCGGTCAAGGGCCTCGATCATGTAGGGACACTCACGAACCGGGTGCTCTGCCGGACATTTCGCGGCGTGCTCAAGGAAATGCTGAGCTCCTCTGGCCTGGGCGATGAGGTGCTCGAGCACCTCGATCTGCTCACGGACGACCTCGCGCCAGTGATCACTCGGCTCATCGAGGACAGCTGAGGCGGCGTCCAGGCTCACCCCCAGCCGCTGCATGATCTGGATGAACGCGAGCCGACGCAACTCCTCGGAACCGTACATCCGCCGGCCGCCTTGGCGCGCCGCTGGCCGGACGAGCCCCTTCTCGTCGTAGTAGCGCAGCGCCGACGCGTTCATCCCGAGGCTTTTGGCGGCCTCACCGATGGGCAGGAGATCCACGCAGCCCATTTGACTTCAAGTCGGGTTGAAGCGCCAGTCTGACCGCCATGGAGACAGAACTCGCACGTTCGTGGGCCATGGACCGACCGGTCACCTCTCCGTTCGCCAGGCCCAGCGGCATCAGGGGACGCTTGGCCGGGCGGATCATGCTCTGGACCAACCCGCAGCACGTCGTTCTCGACATCCTCGAGGTGCGGCCCGGTGATCGGGTGCTCGAGGTCGGGTACGGTCCCGGCGGACTGGTCCGGTTGCTTGTCGAGCGTACGGACGCCTCCCTCATCCAGGGGATCGATCCCTCACCCGACATGCGGGACGTTGCGACCAGGGTCAACCGCACCGCGGCCCGGGAGGGCCGGGTCGACCTGCGCGTGGGGACCGCGGAACGGACCGCGCTCCCGGACCAGAGCGTCGATCACGTCGTGTCGGTCAACAACGTCGCGATCTGGCCTAACCTCGAGGCCGGTCTACAGGAGTTCCACCGCGTGGTACGCCCCGGCGGCACGGTGGTGATCGCCTGGCACGGAGGGACGGACCCCTCCCGGATCGCCCGGTCCCTGCGCCTTCCGAAGGACAAGCTGGACCGGATCGAGCAAGGCCTCGAGAAACTCTTCTCGCAGGTCACGCGCCGCCAGTCGAAGAACCTCGACATCTTCAGATCCCGCTAGGGGTGTCGGATGGATCACGATCGATCAGACACCCCCTACCATGCGGCGAGCAGTCCCTGACATGCTCCTCACTCAGCCGGTAGGACCAGAAGCCTGGCGCGCGGAACGGCCAGGATGGCTGCGGGCGAGACGTGCGAGCGCAACCAGACGGAGGAGCCAATGGCGAGCAGCGGCACGGCCACTGACCATCGCAGGGTCTACATCGGTTCGTTCACGGTGGGAGCCGGAGGCGACGGCGCCGGTATCAGTCTGGCCGAGCAGGATCGCCGGTCAGGTGCGCTCGAACTCGTCGGGCTCGTGGCCGAGACAGCCTCGCCGGCTTTCCTCGCCTGGCATCCGAGTGGCAGCTATCTCTATGCCATCAACGAAACCGCCGCCGCGTCGGTCGTCGCCTACGCCGTCAGCGCGTCGGGCGAGCTGACCGAGGTCGGCACCACCCAGCCGACCGGCGGCAGGGGGGCGTGTCACCTCACAGTTCATCCGTCCGGCCGCTACCTGCTGACCGCGAACTACGGCAGCGGGCACGTCTCCGTGCACCAGATCCTGCCCGACGGGTCGGTGGGCGACCGCACCGATCTGATCCAGCATGCCGGCTCGGGTCCGAACCCCGACCGCCAGGAAGGACCCCACGCGCATCAGGTACGCATCGATCCGAGCGGTCACCAGGTCCTTGTCGCCGACCTCGGCATCGACGCCGTCCTCACGTACGCACTCGACCTCGACACCGGCACGCTCACCCCAGGTCCGGTCGCGAAGACGGCGCCGGGTGCCGGACCCCGCCACCTCGCCTTCGCACCGGACGGGATGGTGCACGTCGCCGGCGAACTCGACTCCACGGTGACGACCTACGCGCTCGATCCGCGGACCGGAACGCTGGAGGGCCGGGGCGTCGCGCCGTCGACCGTGCAGCGCGCCCCAGCCGACAACTACCCGTCGGAGATCGCGATCAGTGACGACGGCCGCCATCTCTACGTGGCGAACCGCGGCCTCGATGTCATCGGCACCCTGGAGGTGTCGGGCGCGAGTGTGCGGCCGGTCGCCGACGTCCCCACAGGTGGGGCGTGGCCGCGGCACCTGGCCGTGTTCGGTGGACATCTCTACGTCGCGAACGAGCGCTCACACGAGGTCACGCACTTCGCCCTCGACCCGGTGACCGGCGTACCGAAGCAGGCCGACGACGTGCTGGCCGTGCCCAGCCCCGGCTGCATCCTCCCCGCGCCGAGCTAGCACGCCAGACCCGTCCACCACGGACGGGGCCCACCAGGCTCTTTCCCGGGCTCTTCCCACAGCGTCTTCCCGCCCCGGCGGGAAGACGCTGTCGGACGGGATCCCGGCACACCCGTTACCCATCACCACGCTTCGTCGTTGAGCGGGACGAGTGCTGCACACCGGCAGAGGACGGCTCGTCCCCGGTGACTCTTGTCGCGCCCTATTCGGGCATTTCACCGAAATACCGCATTGAGGGTTAAGCCCGTTTAACGGTGCATTTACGACCTCGTCTCCATTTCTGCGCCTCTCAGGCATTTCACTCTTTGTGTTCGAACTGTGCCGTCGGATCAAGCGGCAGTTCGAGCGACCCTCTGGGATCGAACGAAGGGAACCTCATGCCCGAAAAAGCTCCCCCGGGAGCGCCCAGGAGACGCAAACGTCTCAAAGGAGCGGCCACGGTCCTGGCGCTCGCGGCACTCGGAACGGTGACGATGGCAGCACCGCAGGCGGCCGCGCTGCCCGTCGGTGCTGGTCCGGTACCGATCACCTTCGATCTGAAGGACAGCAACGGCAACTGGTTCGACTCGGGGCTCGACCTGTTCGGCGGTCAGTCGCTCGCGGTGGGTGTCCTACCGCGGGTCGGCATCCCGAGCGTCGGTGGGCCGGTCGGCGTCCCGGACGTCGGTGGACTCGCCGGCGGCGGGGTTCCGGACGTCGGCGGGCTCACCGGCGGACTGACCGGCGGCCTTCCGGACGTCGGCGGGCTCACCGGCGGACTGACTGGTGGATTGACTGGTGGACTGACCGGCGGCCTTCCGGACGTCGGCGGACTCACCGGCAGCGCACCGGACGTCGGTGGGCTGACCGGCGGTGCCGCGGGCGTCGAGGGGCTGACCTCCGGCGTACCAGGCATCGGTGGACTGACGTCGGCTCAGGCCTCTGGCCTGACCAACGCCAACCTGACCGACTCGCTCTCCGGCCTCGTGTCGGGTGCGACCGGCGGGGTGCCGTTGCTCGGGGAAACCGGGGTCAACCTGTCCGAGATGCTCAACCTGGACAGCACCCTGGCGGCCGTGACGTCGATCGCGCAGTCCAACAAGGAGGCGGCTCCGGCCGCCGCCAAGGCGGAGTCGCTGCTCGGGCAGTTCGCCGAGCAGACGGCCGACCTTCCGGTCGACGCACCGATCGACCTGAGTTCGCTTCCGGTCGGCGTCGATCTGCAGAACGCGCTCGACGACCTCACGAAGTTCGCCCAGAAAGGCCCCGCGGTCACGGCGACCTTCAACATCGCCGGTCCGGACAACGAGTCGGTGCACGACATCACCTCGCTGATCCGGCCCAAGGGCGCGCCGATGTTCGAGCAGCCGGGTGCCTTCATGGGCGAGGCGTCGACCCAGCTCACCGAGCCGGGACTGTACGCGTGGACGTGCACGATCCACCCGTACATGCTCGGTGCGGCGGTCATCGACGACCCGCTCACGGTCGGGCTCGACTTCGGCAAGGAGCTCGAGGTCACATCGCGCGACCTGAGCGTCCCGTCGAGTGCTGACGTCATCCAGCGGCTGGTGAACGCGTTCTTCACGATCACCGTGCCGGACAACTGGCAGAAGTACAGCTACACGGAGTCCTCGAGCTGGAACCCGGTAGTCCCGCCCGCGCCGATCCTGCAGTACGACGAGGACGGCGACCAGGTGCTGATCCCCAACCTGGATGCGTACTACGACCAGAAGTTCAAGTACCCCAAGGAGTTGCCGGCGCTGAGTCCGCCGAAGACACCTGGGGTCGGCGAGGTCTGGATCGACACCCAGATGGAGGAGTACGCCGGTAAGGACAAGGTGGGTGCGGCCACGAAGATCGATGTCGAGAACTGGAAGATCGCTCGGAAGATTTCCGGTTCGAGCATCAACATGAACAACCCGCACAACATGTGGACCGACAAGAACTACAAGTACCTGTACCAGACGGAATGGTTCGACGACGAGCTGTCCGTCTTCGAGCGGGAGAGCGGCAAGCACGTTCGTACGGTCAAGGTGGGACCAGACCCCTCCCACGTGATGACCCGGACCGACACGGACGAGGTACAGGTGGCCATCAACGGTGGCACCGATGTCGTGGAGCTCACGCCGGGCGCCACGAAGATCGATCGGCGCATACCGGTCGGCCCGCAGAGCCAGGAGGCCATGCCGCAGCACCCGCATGCGTTCTGGCTCAGCCATGACGGAAAGACGACGGTCACCCCGAACGTCAATCCGTACGACGCCACCATCGTCGACAACGAGTCAGGGACGTGGCGCAAGGCACCAACCGGTGAGTTGCCGATCGCCACGGGCATGACCCCCGACTCGTCGAGGGCATACCTGGCGGACTTCCTCGGCGCAAGCATCTCGTGTATCTCCATCGCGGAGGACGCGTGTATGCAGGATGGCGAACTGGTGACCAACAGCAGCATCGACCTGTGGGAGAACTACGACCCGATCTCGGGGCCCACGGGCGGTCCGTTCGGTGGCCTCACCATCCAGCTCCCGGTGAGCCCGGACGGTAAGGCGCTGCTGGCGGCCAACACCTACAGCGGCACGGTCTCCGTGATCGACCCGTCGACGAACGAAGTGGTCAAGGACCTGCCGTGTAACGCCGGCTGTCACGGCATCAACTTCGGTGCCAAGAAGGGCGGCGGTTACTACGGCTACGTGTCCAACAAGTTCTCCAACGCGGCACAGGTGATCGACATCGACCCGAACATGGATGGCGACATCTCTGACGCCACCATCGCTGGGCAGCTCGTGATGTCGCAGGAGCCTGGCACCGCAATGGAAGACACCATCACGGGGCAGGACGGCATGGGCGGACAGGGTGTGTTGCCTGTCCCGATTGTCTACAACGGCTGGTCGCAGCAGGTTCCCGCCGGTTGGCGGGAGAAGCTGACCTGCGAGCAGCTCAACCCGATTGATCCGGACGCCTGCTCGTAGGCATCTGAACGCGGCCCGGGGCATCGCCCTGCCCCGGGCCGCACCCTCCATGAACGGTCCCGGTTCTCGGGGGTGTCTGGGGCCGCCTCTTGCTTCGTGATTCCTCGTCCCGCCCTGCGTCTCCAGGGAGTCCCACCATGGCGCTCTGCCAGTCCCGCCTTCCCCGCTATGTCACTCTCGTACTCACCGTGCTAGCCACTGTGCTCGCCACGATGGTCGCGACCATGCTCGGCGTCCTCGTGATGGCCGAACCCGCCGCGGCCCGCGTCTCGATCGTGCCCGGCACGGTGAAGGGCGGAGGAACGGAGACGTTCGGCATCCGGCTCGCCAACGAGCGGCAGGACACGTCGACGAACCGGCTCGCGCTCGTCTTTCCCGACGACACACCGATCTCGATCGTCGAGGTCACCCCCGTGAAGGGCTGGACGGTGAGCATCTCGACAAGGCCGCTGAACCCGCCGGCCAAGGTCGAGGGTCAGGCCGTCCGTGAGGTCGCCGAGTCGATCGTGTGGGAAGGCGGCCGCGTCGGCCCTGGCCAGTTCGAGCAGTTCCTCGTCACGCTGGGACCGCTTCCTCGCCACGGCCGCCTCGCCCTCGAAGCGACCCAGACGTACGCGAACGGCGACACCGACAGCTGGCCCGACGCCTCGGCATCCAGTCAGCAGAACCCCGTGGCGCCGGCGATCACCATCGGCGCGGGAAGGGTCGCCACCCCGTCCGCGAGCCCGCCGGCGGACGACGCCGCAGCCGTCACGTCGGCCGACGACTCCGCCGACCGAGGCGACTCTGCCCAAGGCGCCGGTGAGTCGGGCGGGCAGTCCGACGACGACGTTCTGACCCTGCTGCTCGTCCTGGTGCTGGCCTGCATCGGGGTGATCTTCGGGATCGCTCTCGTCCGGCAGGTGCGAACGCACCGGAGCGCCTCATCCGGCGACGCTACGGGCGATGGGGACCACGCGGACAGTGCCGACCAGGCGGGCGACACCGACCACGCGCATCACGCAGACCACGCGCATCACGCGGACCACGCGGACCACCCGGCCGATCAGGCGGACGAGGCGGGAACGGCGGCGACCGAGGCGAGCACCCGATGACACTGGTCCAGAGTCGAGGCCGAAGGTCCTCGGCGCAGGGCCCGCGTACACCGTCGCTCATCGGGCGAGCCATCGCGGTCTCGTTGCTCGTACTCGGGTGCTGCGCCGCGTTGCTCGTGGTGGCGTCGCCATCCACCGGCGACGCCGTGCTGCGATCCACCTCGCCGGGTAACGGCGAGACCGCGCGGCCGGAGCGTCTGCTGCTCACCTTCGACCGGCCGGTTCCCGCGGGGTTCGTCACCGTCCGCATGACCGACCCGTACCGCAGGGAGGTCGTCCTCGACCGTCCGAGCAGAGTGGACGGTCGCGCCGACACGATCTCCGTACCGATGCCGAGGACACGGTTCGCCGGCACGTACGCCGTGGCGTGGAGCATGCCGTCGAGCCAGCTGGAACCCGTCGGCGGCACCTTCACCTTCGACTTCGTGTCCCGGAGCCGGGAGCATCCGGCCCCACGGATCGAGACCGAACCGAGCACGGTCATCGTGGTGGTCTGCACGGTGGCTCGGTTCGCCGCGTTCGCGGCTATGGTCGTGCTCGTCGGCGCCGTGTTCTTCGTCGCCGTCATCTGGCCGGCCGGTGCCCGTCGTGTGCGCCGCCTGATCACCTACGCCTGGCTCGGACTCGTCGCCGCCACGCTCACGGTTCTCGTGTCGTACGGACCCTACGCGGCCTGGGCGCCGCTGTCCGACGCTCTCGACCCCGGGCTCCTGGTAGCCACCGTCCAGTCGGAGCAGGGCACCGCGTTGCTCGCGCGGCTGTTGGTGCTTGTGCTGGCCGGGTTCGCCGTTGCGGAGCTGGTTGCCGCCCGGCCGCCCGAGACCAGAGGGGAGCTGTGGCTGCGAGGCGGCGGCGTCCTGGGCTGTACGGCTGCGCTCGCGGCCACCTGGGCTCTCCCGCGTCACACCACGTCCGCGCTCGGGCCGCTCGAGGTGGCCGTCGACATCGTGCACCTCACCGCGTTCGGAGTCTTGGTCGGTGGCCTGGTGCTGTCGTGCGCGGCGCCGCTGCGCAACCGCGAGGTCACCGACGCACGCGAATCGGGGGCCCGGTTCTTCCGCGTCGCCCTGGTGTGCCTCGGCGTGCTCGTGCTCACCGGCGGCTACCAGAGTTGGCGCCAACTCGGTGGCCTCGACGCGGTGACCGCCACCTCGTCCGGCTGGCTGCTCGTCGCAAGGACCGCACTGGTGGTCGCACTCGCGGCGGTCTGCGTCGCGGGCCGCTGGTGGCTGCGCCGGCGCGACGACTGGCCGCGGCATGGTCCGGGCAAGCGACGTCAGCCGGTCGCTCCGCCCAAGGGTTTTCGCCGGCTCACGGCGGTCGAGGCCGGGGTCGCCGGAACCTTCCTTGCCGTGACGGCACTCCTCGTGGCCGTCCAGCCCGGGCTGCTCCCGGCGACCGACGTGCAGGGGTCGGCCACACAGCGGTCGGCCACACAGGGGTCGGCACACACGCTTCCCGCACCGGCACGGCTCGCGTTCGACACCGGCGGCCCCGGCGGAAAGGGCTGGCTGGATCTGGTCGTCGTCCCCGCCACTGTCGGCGAGAACACTCTGCACTTCTCGGTGCTCGACCGGAAAGGCGCTCCCAAAGACGGCAGCGCGGTCAAGGCCGTCCTCCAGCGAACAGGCGGTACGGGCAGGTCGGTGCGGGTGACGAGCCAGGAGGTCGCACCGGGCCACCTGGTCAGCACCGCGACCATCCCGGCCCGCGGGGAGTGGGAGCTCGCGCTGACCATCCAGTCCGTCGGCGGGCATCGGCAAACCCTCACCGGCGTCGTGGACGTCGGCTGACGGCTGTCCCGCCAGGGGCACACAGAAGGAGTTCACGTTGTCCACATCGGACGCCGCTCAGGACACCGCTCGGCAGGTCCGGCGGCCGGCCTCCCACACCAGGAAACCGCGACCCGCCGACACGCGCATCGTCGTCCGCGTGCTTGCCCGCCGGCTGCACTTCCTGGCCGGGATCTTCGTCGCACCGTTCCTCGTGGTGCTGTGCCTCACCGGCCTGCTCTACGTGTTCACCCCGCAGATCCACGACAGCCTGTACCACTCGCTGTTGTACGTCCAGAACGCCGACGGCAGACCACACCCGATGTCGGAGCAGGTCGAGGCAGCACTCACGGCGCATCCGGAGGCCACCGTTCGGGCGGTCATACCGCCGCCCGCACCGGACCGCACCACACGTGTCCTGCTGTCGGTGCCCGACCTGGACGACTCCGGCGAGCCTGGCGCGACCCGGACGGTGTTCGTGGATCCCTACACCGGCTACCTCAACGGTGAGCTGACCACGGTCGCCAACCAGCTACCCGCCAACACCTGGCTTCGCGATCTCCACAGCAACCTGCACCTCGGCGACGCCGGACGGCTGTACTCCGAGCTCGCCGCCAGCTGGCTGCCGTTCATCGCCCTCGGTGGCGTGGCCGTGTGGCTCCTCCAGCCGGGCCGCAGACGGCGGTGGGGTGAGCTGCTCAAGCCCTCGACCCGCGGCAAGGCGGAACGGTTGCGCCTGCTGGGTGTGCACGGCCCGGTCGGGCTCTGGTTGGCCGTCGGCCTGCTCCTCCTGGGTCTCAGCGGCTTGACCATGTCCCAGTTCGCGGGCGGTCGTACGCAGCAGGCGGTCGACCCACTCGACGCGCGAGCTCCGGCGCTCACGGGAGCCCCGGTCGACGTGCCGGCGAACGCCGACCGGATCGGCATCGACGAGGCGCTGGCCGTTGCCGCGGCGGAGGGGCTCGGTGGCGAGTTCGTGGTGACTCTCCCCGCCGCGGAGAGTCGGCCGTACACCGCCGCCGAGAGGTCGGTCGGCCTGCCCCTCCGGCACGACAGCATCGCGATCCATCCCTCCTCCGGGAAGGTGATCGAACGGATCGGCTGGAGCGACTACCCGCTGGGCGCCAAGCTCGCGACCATCGGCGTCGAGTTCCACACCGGCAGGCTGTTCGGACTCGCCAACCAGATCATCGTGGCGCTGCTGGCGCTCGGCGTGCTCGCGTTGGCCTGGCTCGGCTACCGGATGTGGTGGACGCGCAACCCCTACAAGGACCCGTGGGCGTCAGCGCCTCCGCCGGCGTGGCGGCAGCTGCCGCGGACCGTCCTGGCTGGCGTCGTGGTGGCCGCCGCGGTGCTCGGCTGGCTGCTGCCGGTCTTCGGCGTGAGCCTGGTTGGCTTCGTGGTCGTCGACGCGGTGATCAACGCGATCCGGCGGCGTCGACAGTCGCTCCGCACCCGAGCGGCGCTCACCGCGGGTACCGTCGGTGCCGGCGCCACGGCCCTGGTGCGGCGACTCCGTAGGCGTCCGGTAACGGTGGCGGCAGGGTCGGCCGCCCTGGTCGCTTCCGTCGTCCTCGTGCTCTCCGTCCTGTGGCCCTTCGGCGCGCGAGAGATCGGCGACGCGCTACCCGCACCGGCGCCCACCCGCCCGGTCGTACCACCGGAGACCCGCGAGCCGACACCCACGGACTCGATGACAGGGCCCACACCGACCCCCGAACGGACACGACCGGGCTCGGAGCCCGCCGAGGACTGGTCGCCGCCGGTCACGCGGCCGAACCGGGACCCGGGCGCACCCGTGCCGAGCGGGACGCCTACGCCGACCGCGACCGAGCGACCCCCCACGTCCGCGCCGAGTCCGTCGCCGACCGCGCCGGAACCACCACCGAGCCCGTCGCCCACCTCACCCGGCCCCTCACCGAGCCCCTCACCGAGTCCGCCGCCGGGTCCCCCACCGCCCGACAGTCCGACGCCGTGCACGGTTCGGATCGCTGACCTGTGCCTCATCGTCGACCTCCCCTGGTGAGGACACCGCGCATGCTCACGGGCGGCGGATTGCGGGAGGCGAACATTTACCGCACAACGCACGACTGGCTCATTGAGAGCGAATCTAACATTCCGGCAATAAGCCCTTATTACCGTTTCCTCTACGCGGCATCGACGCCCACGCCCACCGGAAAGGCATTTGGAAAGGTCGGAGCTTTGATGATGCCCAAGATCACCTATTGTCAGCAGGACGGATCGGCGATGTCCTTCGACGTGCGCACGGGGATGTCCGTCATGGAGGCGGCGCTGGAAGGCGGCGTCGATGGCATCGTCGCCGAGTGCGGCGGCAACCTCATCTGTGCCACGTGCCATGTCTACGTCGACCCCGAACAGCTCGACAGGCTGCCCGAGATGCGCATCGACGAGGACGCGATGCTCGACAACACCGCGAGCCCTCGCGAAGCCAACAGTCGGCTGTCCTGCCAGCTGCGGGTCACAGGCGAGTTCGATGGTCTCATCGTCACCGTTCCCGAGGAGCAGACGTGACCACCGAGCGAACCCGACGCAGTGAGCGGAGTGGCTGGCGATGCGCAGCGAGCCGTCCGCGGAGCGAACGAGGAGCGGTGAGCGAACAATGAGCACCGTCGTGATCGTGGGTGCCGGGCAGGCGGGTTACCAGGTGGCCGCGTCGCTGCGGGACAAGGGATATCCGGGCCGCGTCGTCCTGGTCGGCAATGAACCGGGCATCCCCTACCAACGGCCTCCGCTGTCGAAGGCGTACCTCACTGGAGCGCTCGCTGACACCAGGCTCGCACTGCGTCCGATGACGTTCTATGCCAAGCACGACATCGAACTGGTCGCAGGGCACGCGGTCGGCATCGACCGCGAGTGCCACCGACTCCGCCTCGCCGACGGCCGCGAGCTGGAGTACGGGCATCTCGTCCTTGCCACCGGCACCCGCAATCGGGAGCTGTCCGTTCCGGGTGCCCAGCTCGACGGCGTACTCGGCCTGCGTACCAAGGCCGACGCCGACCGCATCCGCAGGCGGCTCGGCACCGCCCGCGACATCGTGGTGATCGGCGGCGGCTTCATCGGACTGGAGTTCGCCGCGTCAGCGGCGAAGCTCGGGCTGACGGTGACGGTGGTCGAGGTGGCGGACCGGGTGATGCGGCGGGCAGTGTCGCCGGTGGTGTCCCAGCACTACGAAGCCTTGCACGAGCGGCATGGCAATCGCGTGGTGCGCGGTGTCCCGGTGGCCGGCCTGCACGGCACGCAGCACGTGACGGCGGTCGAGCTCGCGGACGGCACCGTGCTGCTGGCCGGCGTCGTCGTGGTGGGAATCGGTGTGGTGCCCAACACCGAGCTCGCCGCGGAAGCCGGGCTGGCCGTCGACAACGGAGTCGTCGTCGACACCCACATGTCCACGTCGGACCCCGATATTTCCGCGATCGGCGACTGCGCCGCCTATCCAAGCAGGCACACGGGCCGCCATGTCCGCTTGGAGTCGGTCCAGAACGCCGTCGACCATGCCAGGTGCCTGGCCGCCCGCCTCACAGGTACCGCCGAGCCCTACACGTCACTGCCGTGGTTCTGGAGTGAGCAGTTCGACGCCAGACTCCAGATCGCCGGAATCTCGGACGGTTACGACAACGCGGTCGTACGCGGCGATCCCGCGGAAGGCGCCTTCTCGGTGTTCTGCTTCCGTGGGGAGCGGTTGGTCGCCGTCGAGTCGGTCAACCGCGTGCCTGACCATATGGCTGCTCGCCGTCTGCTGGAGGCGGGCCGGTCACTCCGCCCGGCCGACGTCGTGGACAGCTTCGACCTCAGGAGCTACGCGGCGGCGTCGTAGGGGCATCGGGCTAGGACGACGACGGATCACCGGGGAAGACCAGCACCTTGCTCGCGCCGTCGGTTCCCTTCGCCAGTGCCTCGAACGCGGTCGGCGCCTCCGCCAGGCCCACCCGGCCCTCGACCAGCCGGGCCAGCTCCGGCGGCGCCGTCGCCACCCAGGCAGCCGTTTCGCGGAAGTGGTCGGCCGTGTAGCAGTAGCTGCCGATGAGGGTGCGTTCCTCGATACTCACGTCGTACGCGGGGATGCTCACCTGCGGCTCGTGCATGCCGACCAGCACCACCCGCTCGCCCGGCGCACACACGGTCAGGGCGTCGGTGAGGGAACGCGACGACCCCACCGCGTCCACGACCAGGCTCGGTGGGCCGCCGAGCGCGGCCGCGACCTCGTCGGCGAGCGAGTCACCAGCAGCCGGGTCGATGGTCGCCACACCCACGTCGGCGAGCAGCGAACGGCGTCCGGCGTGCGGCTCGGAGACGACAAGTCCGCCGGCACCGAGCCGCCGGGCGGCCAGCGCGCACGCCTGCCCGATGGGCCCGCCGCCGACGACGAGCACCCGGTCGCCCGGCCCGCATCCGCCACGGACGACGGCATGCTGGCCGACCGCGAGCGGTTCGACCAGGGCGCCGTACTCGGCCGGCATGTCCTCGGGGAGGGGCACGGCGTTGCCGGCCGGGACCGCCATGAGTTCGGCGAACGCCGAGCTGTACGCCGGATCCACGCCGATGATGCGCTTGACGGGGCAGCGGTAGTCCAGCCCCGCGCGGCAGGCGGCACAGGTGCCGCACGCGAGCACGGGGTGGACGGTCACCAGCGTCCCGACCGGCGGCGCGGCCACGTCCGGCCCTACCGCGGCGACTCGGCCGACGGTCTCGTGCCCCATGACCTGTCCGGGAAAGCGACGGCCGTTCTCCCCGGTGAAACCGTGCACGTCGGACCCACAGATTCCGGTGGAGACGACGCCCACGACCACCTCACCGGGGCCTGCGACAGGATCCGGTCGCTCCTCGACCGCGATCTCCCAGGGGCCACGAAAGACAAGTGCGCGCACGAGGACCCTCCCGCGGTTCGACGTCGCCGGCACCATACCCATCGGCGCGCCGGCTTATGAAAGGGCGGTCAGCCGGCTGACCGACCTGCGGCAACCGTCCGTCCGGTTCCGGTCGGTTCGGCGACGTCCAGGACGTACGCCTCCCCGAGCGGCGGGCGGCGCGTCGTGTCAGTCGCCCAGGTGGGCCCGCCAGCGGTCAGTGTCACGGGGATCGTGGCGGCGCAGCTGCTGGGTGCGCCGGACGAGCGCGCGTCCGGCCACGCGATCGGGGATGACGCCGTACGCACGTGCCTGGACGAGCAGGTTCCCCAACGCGGTCGCCTCGACCGGGCCAGCTACGACGGGCCGCCCACAGGCGTCGGCGGTGAGCTGGCAGAGGAGGGTGTTGAGGGCGCCGCCGCCGACGATGTGGACGACGTCGACCTGAGCGCCGGAGAGTCGCTCGGCCAGTCCCACGTTGCGCGCGTGCGCGAGCGCGAGGCTGTCGATGACGCACCGCGTGAGCGCCGCGGGAGTGGTCGGCTCCGGTTGGTTCGTCCGCCGGCAGTACGCGCGGATCCGTCCGGGCATGTCACCCGGAGCGAGGAACTCCTCGGACTCGGCGTCGACGACGCTGCGCAGTGGCGGCTCGGTCTCGGCGGCCGCGAGCAGCCCCTCGAGACTCACCTGCTCACCCGACTCCTGCCAGTGGCGCAGGCTTTCCTGCAACAGCCACAGCCCCATCACGTTTCGCAGGTACCGCACGGTGCCGTCGACGCCCACCTCGTTGGTGAAGTTGGCGGCGAGACTGTCCGCGGACAGGACGGGCGCGGGTAGCTCCACCCCGACCAGAGACCAGGTGCCGCACGAGATGTACGCGAAATGCTCACCCTCGGCCGGCACCGCTGCGACCGCGGAGGCGGTGTCGTGCGACGCGACCGCCGTCACCCGCAACCCGTCGTTGACACCCAGTGCCGAACGCACCTGCGGCAGCAGTGTGCCGACAGGCTCGCTCGGTTCGCGCAAGGGCGGGAAGATCCGCCGTGGCAGGTCCAGCTTGGCGATGAGGTCGTCGGACCAGCCCCGGCTTGTGACGTCGTACAGCTGGGTGGTGGAGGCGTTCGTGCGTTCAGCCCCGATCGTGCCGGTGAGGCGGTGGCACAGCAGGTCGGGAATCATCAGCATCGCAGTCGCCCGGGCAAGGTCGTCCGGTTGTTCCGCGAGCAGTTGGTAGGCGGTGTTGAACGCCATGAACTGCAGGCCGGTCCTCGCGTAGATCTCGGCGTCGCCGAGCTGCGCGCGGACGCGTTCCATCACGCCCGTGGTGCGCCCGTCCCGGTAGTGCGCCGGCGGCGCGATCAGTGCGCCCGACTCGTCGAGCAGACCGTAGTCGACGCCCCACGAGTCGATGCCGACCGACTCCAGCCGCGACCCGTCAGGAAGGGCCGCTGCCGTCTCTGCGGCGGCTCGGATCCCAGCCAGGATGCCGTCCCACAAGGCGTCCAGGTCCCAGCACAGCCGGCCGGCCGCCTCGATCGGCTCGTTCGCGAACCGGTGGACGACCTTCGCCGTCAACGTGTCCGGGCCGACGTGTCCGAGCAGCACCCGCCCACTCGACGCGCCGAGGTCGACGGCCGCGGCGGTCAGCGTTTTCTGCCTGGCGTGCGCGGTCGGTGGGTCCTGCGAGGCGTCTGTCGTCGGGGTGGGGTGCGCGGTCGGTGTGGCCTGCGGGGCGTCCGTCATCGGGGTGTCCATCCGAACTCACCGCAGGAAGGCAGCGGCAACGCCACTGTCGACCGGGACGTGCAAACCGGTCGTGCGCGAGAGATCACCCGCCACCAGGGCGACGACCGCCGCCGCGACGTGCTCGGGCAGGACCTCCCGTTTCAGCAGGGTGCGCTGGGCGTAGTACTCGCCGAGCTTCTCCTCCGGTACGCCGTAGACGGCCGCCCGCTGGGCACCCCAACCGGAGGCGAAGATGCCGGAGCCACGGACGACGCCATCAGGGTTGATGCCGTTGACCCGGATGCCGTGCTCTCCCAACTCGGCGGCCAGCAGCCGCACCTGGTGGGCCTGATCGGCCTTCGCGGCACCGTAGGCGACATTGTTGGGTCCGGCGAAGACGCCGTTCTTGCTGGAGATGTAGACGATGTCGCCGCCCATGTCCTGGTCGATCAGGAGAGCGGCGGCGGCCCTCGCCACCAGAAACGACCCGCGCGCCATCACGTCGTGCTGCAGGTCCCAGTCGGCAGTCGTCGTCTCCAGCAAGGACTTCGAGATCGACAGGCCGGCGTTGTTGACGACGAGATCGACCCCGCCGAAGGCGAGGACCGCACTGTCAAGGGCAGCTTGCACCTGGTTCTCGTCGGTGACGTCGACCGTCACCGACGCCGCGACGTCCGTGCTGCCGATACCGGCAGCGACCGTCGCCGCCGTCTCGGCGTTCATGTCGGCGACGACGACGCACGCGCCTTCGGCAGCGAGCCGTTCGGCGATGGCTTTGCCGATACCCGACCCGGCACCGGTGACGAACGCCACGCGCGTCGCGAGCGGTTTGGGCTTGGGCATCCTCGCCAGCTTGGCCTCTTCGAGGATCCAGTACTCGATCCGGAACTTCTCGCGTTCCTCGATCGGCTGGTAGGTCGAGATCGCCTCGGCGCCCCGCATGACGTTGATCGCGTTGACGTAGAACTCGCCCGCCACCCGGGCGGTCTGCTTGTCCTTGCCGAAGCTGAACATGCCGACGCCAGGAACGAGGACGATCGCCGGATCGGCGCCGCGCATGGCCGGTGTGGCGGAGTCGGCGTACCGCTCGTAGTAGGCGCGGTAGTCCTCGCGGTAGGCGGCGTGCAACTCCCTCAGCCGAGCAGTCACGTCTTCCAGCGGCGCAGAAGGCGGGAGGTCGATCACCAGCGGGCGGACCTTGGTCCGGAGGAAGTGGTCCGGGCACGACGTGCCGAGTGCGGCGAGGCGCGGATGTTCCTTGCGGGCGAGGAAGTCGAGCACGGCGTCAGAGTCGGTGTAGTGGCCGAGCTGCGGACGGTCGGTGGAGGCGAGTCCGCGGACGAACGGAAGGAGCGCCGCCGCCCGCGCCCTGCGTTCATCTTCGGGAAGCGGTTCGTAGCCGGCGACGACCGGCCCGAACGGGTCAGGGCGCCCGTGCTCGTCAAGGTAGCGTTGACAGGCTTGGATGATCTCCAGCGAGTTGGCCTCGCACGCCTCGGAGGTGGCACCCCACGCCGTGATGCCGTGACCGCCCAGGATCACCCCGATGGCTTCCGGATGCGCGGCCTTGATCTTCGCGATGTCCAGGCCCAGTTGAAATCCTGGGCGCCGCCACGGCACCCACGCGACCCGCGAGCCGAAGCACTCCTTGGTCAGCGCCTCACCGTCAGCGGCTGTCGCGAAGGCGATGCCGGCGTCAGGGTGGAGATGGTCGACGTGCGCGGCGTCGACGAGCCCGTGCATCGCGGTGTCGATCGATGGTGCCGCGCCGCCCTTGCCGTGCAGGCAGAAGTCGAACGCCGCCACCATGTCGTCCTCGCGTTCGACCCCTTCGTAGACCTCGGTGAGGGCGCGCAGCCGGTCGAGCCGCAGGACCGCGAGACCCTTCTCCGTCAGGGTTCCGAGGTCGCCTCCCGAGCCCTTGACCCACAGCAACTCGACATCGGCGTTCGTCACCGGATCGGTCGCGAGGGCCTTGCAGGACGCGTTTCCGCCCGCGTAGTTGGTGTTGCGCGGGTCCGCGCCAAGTCGGTGGCTGCGATCGAGCAGTCGCGCGACCTCGGGATGCGTGGTGGACCCCACCACCGAAGGTACGTCCGGCACCTCAGGCACCCCAGCCGGCGGCCTGGCCGTCCTTGCGTTCGATCTTGACCCGTTCGGCGTGCCCGGACCCGCGGTAGGCCGCGATCGGGTCCGGGTCGATGCCCATCTCCTCACGTACCTCACGCAGGAGCGGTCGCACATCGGTGTTGTAGGCGTCCATGACGACCGCGTTGGCACCGAGCACGTCGCCGTTCGCCTGGGCTTCCGCCAGCGCGGCGGAGTCCACCAGCAGCGCCTTGGCGGTCGCTTCCTGGACGTTCATCACCGAACGGATCATCGCCGGGACCTTGGGCTCGAGGTTGTGGCACTGGTCGAGCATGAAGGCGACGTTGGCGGACGCGTCCAGCGCACCCGCCTGAACGATCTCGTGCATGATGCGGAACAGCTGGAACGGATCCGCCGCCCCGACCATCAGGTCGTCGTCGGCGTAGAACCGCGAGTTGAAGTGGAATCCGCCTAGCTTGCCCTGGCGGAGCAGGAACGCCACGATGAACTCGATGTTGGTGCCCGGTGCGTGGTGCCCGGTGTCCACCAACACCTGCGCCTTGGCGCCGAGGGTGACGCAGTGGGCATATGACGTTCCCCAGTCGGGAAGGTCCGTCGCATAGAACGCCGGCTCGAAGAACTTGTACTCCACCAGCATCCGCTGACTGTCGCCGAGCCGGTCATAAGCCGTACTCAACGCCTGCGCAAGGCGATCTTGACGCGCACGGAGAGAGTCCTGGCCGGGATAGTTGAGCCCGTCGGCGAACCAGAGGCTGAGGATGGACGATCCCGTCGCGTCCATGATGTCGACGCACTCCAGCAGGTGGTCGACGGCCTTCCTGCGTACGGCCGGGTCTGGGTGGCACACGCTGCCGAGCTTGTAGTCGTCCTCCTGGAAGACGTTCGGGTTGATCGCCCCCAGCGCGATTCCCCTATCTTTGGCGTGCTTGGCGAGATCGGCGTAGTCATCCACCCGGTCCCACGGGATGTGCAGGGCGACACTCGGAGCGACACCGGTCAGGGTGTGCACGAGAGCGGCGTCATCGACCTTTTCGTAGGCGTTTCGCGGCACGCCCTCCTGAGCGAACACCTTGAACCGCGTCCCCGAGTTCCCGTAGGCCCACGACGGTGTCTCGATGTGCTGGGCACGCAGAGCGGCCTTGACACTGTCGACCATGACACTGGCGTTCGTCGTCATTGCCTCGCCTCTCTTAGGAGAAACACCGTCCGTCAGAAGCTCAGTCGAGGTGGAAGACCTCGTCGAGCGAGCGCATGTCCGTGTCGGCGCTTCCCGAATCAAGGTCCTCGAAGAACTCGGCCATTTCCGCCTGCCAGCGACGGTTCGCGTCGCGCTCCGCCATACCCGCACGGGCCGCCTCGAAGTCCTCGGTCTCCAGATATCCGACCAGGAGGCCGTCATCGGTGAGGAAGAGCGAGTAGTTGCGCCACCCGGTCTCGCGCAGGGCGTCCTGCATCTCGGGCCAGACATGCCGATGCCGCTCGCGGTACTCGTCGAGTCGGTCGCGCTTGACTCGCAGAAGGAAACACACGCGCTGCACGAGCCTGCTCCCCTCTCCCAGGTCGACGGGCGGCTGCCCACCCCTCTCAGCACTGCCCAACCGCACGGTCTGAATCGTTTCACGAATGGTAGGGAGCGCCACTGGGAGGGTCAACAGCAGGGTCCCGGAGAGGACAGACCAGATCCGGCAGCGCCGGGCGGGGGTGCGACAGTGCCGGCGTACCCTCCGGTTCGGCGTCACCCACCTGGCACCATCGTGTTCTGACGTCGACGAATCCCGCGCGACCAGGTGTGGACACGGCCGGGTCGGCACAAGGTTGGAGCAGCTGGTGAACGAACACCCACGCATCCCGATCGAACGCCCGGTCACCTTCGCCATTCTCGGCGCCGGCAACCGCGGCTCGGTGTATGCCAACTGGGCGGCCGCTCATCCCGACCGTGCCCGTGTCGTCGCCGTCGCCGAACCACGCGACCACCACCGCGCGGCCCTCGCCGAACGCCACGGCATCCCGCCGGAGCACACGTACTCGTCCTGGCAGGACCTCATCGCCGCCGACAAGATGGCCGATGCCGCCATCGTCGCGACCCAGGACGCCGAGCACGTCGAACCCGCCGTCGCCCTCGCCAACCAGGGCTATCACCTGCTCGTGGAGAAGCCGATGGCCCCTGATGAGGAGGGCTGTCGCACCCTCGTCGAGGCCGTGCGCTCCGCTGGGGTGGAGTTCGGCGTCTGCCACGTCCTGCGCTACACGCCGTACACCAGACTTCTCAAGCAGGTGGTGGATTCCGGCCGCATCGGTGCCATCACCAGCGTCCAGCACCTCGAACCGGTGGGCTACTGGCATCAGGCCCATTCCTACGTCCGTGGGAACTGGCGCCGGGAGGACCAGTCGTCCTCGATGCTGCTGGCGAAGTCATGCCACGACATCGACTGGCTGCGCCACGTCATCGGACAGCCGATCGAACGGGTGTCGAGTTTCGGGACACTTTCGCACTTCACGCCGGAGAATCGGCCCGTCGGCGCGGCCGACCGGTGCCTCGACTGCGCGGTCGAGTCCGCCTGCGCCTACTCGGCGAAGCGGATCTATCTCGGCATGGTCGAACGTGGCCACACCGGCTGGCCGATCCACGTCGTCACCAGCGACCTGACCGAATCGGGCGTTACCCAGGCTCTTCGCGACGGCCCCTACGGACGTTGTGTCTACGCCTGCGACAACGACGTCGTGGACCACCAGGTGGTGGCGCTCGAGTTCGCCGGCGGAGTCACGGGAACCTTCACCATGACCGGGTTCAGTGCACCGGGACATCGACGTACGCAGATCTTCGGTACTCAGGGCAGCATCGACGGTGACGGCGAGAAGATCCGGGTGTTCGACTTCCTGACGGACGAGACCGAGGAACTGTCGGTCGAGTCGCTGGGCTCCGACGCGGGGTCGGGGCACGGCGGCGGCGACGCTGGGCTGATGGAGGCCTTCACGCTGGCGCTCGCGACGGGCGACTCGTCGTTCATCAGCTCCGGCGCACTCGAGTCGCTCGAGACTCACCTCGCGGTCTTCGCCGCCGAACGCGCCCGCCATGCCCGCACCGTCGAACCCGTCCCCAACTGACCCTCGAGCCCCAGCCCCAGCCCGCCCCCCGCCCGGCCCCGCCTCCCCGCCGACTCCCCGTGATCATGATCGTGATCATGTAGCTTTTTGGGACCTATCGCCCGATTTTCTTTCATGACCATGAGAGCTCGGCCTTCGCCGGGCGCGTCCATCCCCGGACAGTAAGCACCGTTGAGGTGAATCCGGGGTTAGAACCACTTGTGGCGGTCTGAGAGGATCGGCTTTTACATCGATGTAGGAGCTTGCCTCCCGCACCTTGAGGAGCTGCCGTGCCAGACGAAGCCCGCCGGGCCACCACGGACGACGCCGCCCAGCCGTCGCACTCCGGCGACTGCCCCCGTCCCGAGTACCCCCGTCCACAGTTCGTACGCCCGGACTGGCTGAACCTCAACGGACCTTGGCAGTTCGAGATCGACCGGGGCGACACCGGGCTCGAACGCGGGCTCGCCGAGCGGGATCTCGCGTCCGAGATCACCGTGCCGTTCTGCCCGGAGTCCGAGCTGTCGGGAATCGGTGACGTCGACTTCCTCCACGCCGTCTGGTACCGCCGGAGGATCCAGGTCCCCGACAGCTGGGCCGGCCGCACGGTCCTGCTGCACTTCCAGGCCGTCGACTACGACACGACCGTCTGGGCGGACGGCGTCGAGGTGGCCCGCCATCGGGGCGGCTGGACTCCGTTCACGGCCGATCTCGGCCAGGTCGCGGGGCAGGGGGTCACCCTCGTCGTTCGGGCCCGCGACCCCAAGGACGGGCCGCTCCCGCGCGGCAAACAGTCCGACCGCTACGGCAACTACAGCTGCCTCTACACCCGGACCACCGGCATCTGGCAGACGGTCTGGCTTGAACCGGTTCCACAGTCCCACCTCGGCCGCCCTCGGATCACTCCCGACCTCGCCGGCGGCGCGTTCCATCTCGACGTCCCGGTCACTGGCGGATCCCGTCGCGGCCTTGCCGTCAAGGCCCGCTTGTCAGACGACGCGGGTGAGATCACCACCGAGCGCGTCCGTGCCGACCTCGACTTCGGCGTACGCCTGACTCTGCGGATTCCGGAGTCCCGGCAGCGGACATGGTCACTCGACGACCCGTTCCTCTACGACATCGCCCTCGAACTCGTCGACGAGGACGACACCATCGTCGACGCCGCGGCGACCTACGCCGGCCTTCGCTCGGTGACCATTGACGGCAAGGCGATCCTGCTCAACGGCCATCCGGTGTTCCAGCGACTGGTTCTCGACCAGGGCTACTACCCGGACGGCATCCTCACCGCGCCGAGCGACGACGCGCTGGTCGCCGACATCGAACTGTCCAAAGCCGCCGGCTTCAACGGCGCACGCCTTCACCAGAAGGTCTTCGAGGAACGCTTCCTCTACCACGCCGACCGGCTCGGGTACCTCTGCTGGGGAGAGTTCGGCGACTGGGGCGCCAACGCCGGCAGGGAAGGCGACAACCAACAACCCGGTGCCACCTACATCACCCAGTGGCTCGAGGCCGTCGAGCGTGACTACTCTCACCCGTCGATCGTCGGCTGGTGCCCGCTCAACGAAACCCGGCAGTGGTTGCACGACAAGGTGACGGTGCTGGACGACGTCACGCGCGGGATGTTCCTTGCCACCAAGGGCGCAGACCAGTCCCGCCCGGTTCTGGACGCCTCCGGCTACTCCCACCGCGTCCGCGAGACCGATGTCTATGACTCGCACAACTACGAACAGGATCCGGCGAAGTTCGGCAAGGCCATGGCAGGTCTGGCGGAGGACCAGCCCTACACCAATGCCGGTGGCCCCGACCGGCCGTGGTCGATCTCGTACGCCGGACAACCCTATTTCTGCAGCGAGTTCGGCGGAATCTGGTGGAACCCCGACGCAGGGCCGGACGAGGACTCCTGGGGATACGGCGAACGGCCACGGACTCTGGAGGAGTTCTACTCCCGTTTCGAGGGGTTGGTCGCCGTGCTCCTGGACGACCCGAACATGTTCGGCTACTGCTACACCCAGCTGACCGATGTCTACCAGGAGCAGAACGGCGTCTATCGGTTCGACCGTCGGGAGAAATTCGGCCTCGAACGCATCCGGGCAGCACAGACGCGCACAGCGGCGATCGAGAAGGTCGACGGCTGAGCGACTGGGCACGGCACCAGGGCGGACGCAGGGCAGGAACAACCGGCACAGCAACAACCAGCACAGCAACGAGACAAGCAGAGCTGGAACCACGGAGCAGGTGGGAGTCATCACCGTCATGAACGTGCGTCCGTTGGACCTGTTGGCGACCGGTGTCGAGAGCTATCTTCCTTACCTGCAAGGCTCCGGAGAGCTGCACGACCCGGTGTTCGACGAGCCGACGCAGTACGGCACGGCGTACCACATGTTCTGTCACGCCGCCCTGTCCGTCGTCGGCCCGCCCGAACGCCGGGAGTTCCACCTCGGCCACGCCGTTCGCGGTCTCGACGCGGCGCTCACGCACACCGGCAACCCGTCCTTGACACCCTCGGCGGCCGGCTTCTCCCGTGCCACCGGAGCCGTCCGCCGATCCAACCACCGCGACTTCACCTGGCCACCGATCCTCAAGACCTAC
Organism: Actinopolymorpha sp. B11F2; assembly: GCF_040195635.1. Taxonomy (NCBI): domain Bacteria; kingdom Bacillati; phylum Actinomycetota; class Actinomycetes; order Propionibacteriales; family Actinopolymorphaceae; genus Actinopolymorpha; species Actinopolymorpha sp. B11F2. The sequence goes on from NZ_JBEFTX010000010.1 coordinate 231,766, forward strand.
CGCATCCTCGCGGCGGCTGGTGCGGACCGGACCGCCGAGTTCGCCGAACGCATCAGAGCCGTCGACATCGAGGCGTCATTCCGCAGTCGACCGCCGTCGAACTGGGCGTCGGTGTGGTTGTCCGGAGAGTGGATCCGGATCCGCGAAGACCTTTCTCCGTACACGATCAGCGATGTCGACACCTGGCTCGGTGTCTTCCTCGACGACCTGCTCCGTCCGGAGGACGGGTTCTACTTCGAGCCGGGCAAACCCAACTCCTACGACCTGTTCACGCGCTACCACGTTGCGGATCTGCTGGCGGAGGGCTACGACGGTCGCTTTCGCGGGGACCTGGAACGGCTCATGGTCACGGGGCTCGATCGCAGCCTGGCGGTCCAGATGTCCGACGGGTCCCTCGCATCCGCGCACCGGAGCGCGGGCCAGACCTGGACCGTCGGTGCCCAGATCGCCTTCTTCACCCTCGCCGAACGCTACTTCTCCGGCCTCGGCCCCGATGTCGGCGGCCAGCCGGCGAACGCCAGCAGCACAAGCGATCCCGCACTGACCAGCAACACGGCGCGCACTGCAGCCGCCGCCGACGGCGCCCGTCGTGCGTTCGCGTCAATGCGGCGTTGGCAGCGCGCCGACGGCCCGTTCAGCCCGGTTGAGAACCTTCTTCCAGCCGGCTACCGGATCGGCTACGAGGGCTACACCGCCGACGCCCACTACGGCAACCTGGCCTTGGCATTCCTCGCCGCCGCGCTGCTGCACGGGTTCACCGAGGCCGCTCCTGTCACCGCCGATCGTCCGCCCGCCGTCCGCGTCGAACACACGCCGACCTACCGAGGCGTCGCCCACTCCGGTCCGTACAGTGTGGCGGTCAACGCCGATCCCGCACCGGCCTACGACGGGTACGGCATCACGGACCTCACCGTCGGACCGGGCCGGTTCCTGCAGTTCGCCTCCAGCGTCAAGCATCCGGAGTCGGGGACCTTCGTCAACCTGGGCATGGCTCGACGCCCTACACCCGGGCGTACCGGCCTCGACATCATGGCCCAACGGACGTTCACCCTCGACGAGCCGCTCGCCTCGCTGGCGCCCGGTCCGACCACCCGCGGCGTCCGGCTGCGCGCCACGGCACCAGAGGCGGAAGACCAACCCGCGTTCGCCTACGAGCTCACCGTGCTCGCGGCCCCCGGCGGTGTCTCGGTCGTCGAGGCGACGCCGGGCACCATCGATCACCGGACACTTCTTGTTCCCTACCTGCGCGATCCCGGCACCGGTGTCCACACCACGGTCGAACAGTGCGCTGACGGCATCCACCTGACCTACGGCGATGAGACGGTCGCGGTGACGGTCGATGCCCAGATCGAGGCGATGATCCATCTTCCGTTCGGATTCGAGAACCGGCGCGGCCTCTGCGGACTCCTCCGCCTCGATCTCGACGAGCCCGCTGATCGGATCAGCTACCGGATCAGCGTCGTCGGCTGACTGAGGAGCCCCTTCACGCCGAAGTTCGCGCGAAAGGGCTCCTCATCCACCTCGGCGGAGGTCAGTCCCTGAGGTCCAGCCACCGCACCTCGTCGGGCGTCAGCTCCACCCGGAGCGCGTCGAAGGAACTGCGGGTCTCCGCGAGCGCCCGCGGCCCGATCAACGGGAACGTCGGGAACTCCTGGTGCAGAACGTATGCCAACGCGATGGCCGTCGGCGCGACATTGCGTCGTTCGGCCAGTTCGCGCGCCCGTGCCAGGCGTTCGAAGTTGTCGTCGCTGTACCAGCAGCGCACCAGGTCGGGATTGGACCGGTCCGCAGGATCCGCCCGCCCGGTGAAGAATCCCTGCGCCTGGCTCGACCAGGGCATCAGGGCCAACTGGTTCTTCTCCAGCCACTGCCGAGACTCGTCGTCGGAGGCCGACACGCATCCCGCCCACGGCACGTCGATTGCCCGCGCCAGCGAGAAGTTGTTGCTCATCGCGACAAAGGAGGCCTTCCCCGCCGACTCCGCGTACGCGTTCGCCTCGGCGACCCTTGCCGTGCTCCAGTTCGACCCGCCGTACGCCTTGATCCGCCCGGCCCGCAGGTGTTCGTCCATCACGTCGACGAATTCCTTGACAGGGTACTCCGGATTGTCGCGGTGCATGAAATAGATGTCGAGGTAGTCGGTCTGCAACCGCTCGAGACTCTCGTGCAGCTGCCGGGTGATCGACTCCGGATCACAGTGCGGCGTGTGGGCACCCTTGCCGATCACCACCACGTCGGAACGGACACCGCGGTTGCGGATCCACTGCCCCAGCACGCGTTCGCACATCCCACCGCCGTAGATGTACGCCGTGTCGAACGTCGTACCGCCGCGCTCCACGAAGTCGTCGAACATCACCGTCGCGTGCGGCAGGTTGGTCTGGTTGTCGACGCCCATCACCAGCCGGGAGGCGGGCTTGCCCACACCCGGGATCTCCGCGTAGCGCATGACGTGGTCGCTCCGCCTGGCGAGCGGACGCCGGTGCACCGTGGGGATCGAGGCATCGAGGCGCTCACCGGGGTAGGTGAGTCCGATCTCCTGTCGCCACTTGTCCAGCGTCGCCGCCTGTCCGAGCGAGTCGTCCCAGCTCATGGCCGGTGCCTGCCGGTCGGCGACGTGAGCGGCCACGGTGTCCGCCTCCGCTGCGTACAACGGAGTCGGCTCGACCTCGATCTCTTCGACGTCCGCCCCCAACCGGTAGACCGAGATGCCCGAACTGCTGCCGTCGCGCCCCGGCAACCAGGGATTCGGAACGAGGAGATAGCCAGCGCTGCCGATGACCCGGACAACGTTGTCCGCCCCTTGCCGGATGCCCGTGGTGACGTGCGCGGAAATGCCTCCTGCGAACTGCAGGGTCGCGGTAGCCCACTCGTCCACGCCGGTCTCACCGACCACACCGCCCGCCGTGACGGACTCCGGGTCGGCGAACGACCTGCCCGCCGCGGCGCCCGCGAGAAGCCGCGCCATGGAGACCGGATATCCCCCCACATCGAGGATTCCACCGCCGGCCAGCTCGGCCTCCCACAGCCGGCTGCCAGGCGACGGAGACGAACGAAAGGCGAATGAGGCCTCGATCTGGAGAACGTCACCGATCGCGCCCTCACGCAGGAGCTGCACAAGCCGCTGCGTCTGCGGAACGCAGCGATACATGAACGCCTCCATCAAGAAGACGTCGTTCGCGCGTGCCGCCTCGATCACCGCCATGGTCTCGGCGCGGTTGACCGTCAGTGGCTTCTCACACAACACATGCTTGCCCGCTTCCGCGGTCTTGATCGCCCACTCGGCGTGGAGTGGGTGCGGGGTTGAGATGTAAACGGCATCGACACCATCGTCGGCCAACAGTTCATCGAAACTTCCATATGCCCGGTCTGCGCCATGCTTGGCCGCGAACGCCTGTGCCTTGTCGGCATTGCGACCGCCGACCGCGACGAGAACGCCGGTCTTCGACGCCGGAAGATCTGCTGCGAAACGCTGGGCGATGTTCCCAGGTCCGAGAATTCCCCAGCGGAGCTTGTGGCCGGCACCTTCAGTGTCTTGTCCCATGGATCCAAGCCTCCCAGGCGCCACGCCGACACCGGTAACCGAGCCGGCTTCGGCCGCCTCCTTGGCCGAATCCGGACGCGATACCAACCTGGCAAGGATGCGATCGAAAGGGCTGGCCCAGGCCGGCGGAGTCGATCGCCACACACGCCGCACTCGTCACGCTCATGCGCGACACGTGATCATGGAAATAACCGCGGCGGCGACACCTGGCGGCGACAAAAGAATTCCGGCCGGCGGCCGGAAAGGCGCAAAGAAATGCGCTCAGAAATACCCGGTGTTGAACGGGAACCGCAATGTTCCCGTTCAACACCGAAGAAGATTTGGTGGGCCGGCGCGCATCGTTGAGCACCGGCGTGCCGAGCATCGAGCACTCAGCAGGATCGGATCAGATCAACCCGTTCCTTGCTGCCCATGCGACGACCTGAATAGGTGCCCGAGCACCCAACCGGTCACACAGTGCTCGGGAACGCCGACGCACCGTACGATCGGAAAGCGCTAACCGACGCGCAATAGCTTCCACCGGAAGCCCATCGGCCAGCAGAGCCAGGAGCCTGATTTCGTCGTCAGTCACGCGGCGCCGCAGGTCACTCGTGGTGGTGACATGGTTGACCGCACTGTGACTTGTTATGTTGGGGGCTGGCGTGCTGTACATCGGTTCTGCGACGCCGGCCGGTCGGAGTGCCCTCACTACGCCATGGCTGAGATCTGACATGCCCATCCGCCTTCGCGTTGACCCCGTAACCCTTCGCGTTAACCCCGTGTAAAAAGAAGCGGCCTGAGTCGTTTCAATGTGCACCTAAGGTACGGGGATTAACACCGCCTAGTCAACGGTCGGCCGCGCACCGTTCGCAATCGGATCTGTATCGAACGCAGCCAACACCCGCAAACCAATAGCGGATAGTAATCCTCAACCACTCTGCGTATAGAAATTGGGCACCTCAACGCCGGAAGATGCCGTCGGCAGGGCACACAGGCGACGCGTCAGGCAGCCGGGAACCCGCACCTCGGGCCACTACTACCCCCTCGTTTCACCAACGTTTCGGGCCGCCTCCGTGCGCCTCCGTGGGATCGATTCCACGAACGTACGCACCGAGGCGGCCCAGGTCACACCGCCAAGCTCAGGCCAGGTCAGGAGTTGCGTCGAGCGGCACCGCCGCGGGCCGGGCGACCGTGCTCTCCACGTCGACCGGTGTCCCGCCCTGGGCGCCGGACTCGAGCAGCGCCTCCATGATGTCCAGCACGTGGAACGCCAGCTCACCACTCGCGCGATGGGCGCCGCCCTGCTGGATGGCACGGGCCATGTCGGCCAGGCCGTAGCCACGTCCGGACTCCGCGTAACCGCCGGCCACTGGTGCGACGGTCCAGTCCCGGCCGCCAGCCGCGCGCACCTCGACGTCGCCGCCGAAGGTGTTGGGGTCGGGCACCGACAACGTCCCCTCGCTTCCGTAGATCTCGATCCGCGGCAGCTTGGCACCCCAGACGTCGAAGCTTGTGACGATGGTGGTGAGGACGCCGGACTCGTGCTCGATGACCCCGGTCACGTGCGTGTCGACGTCGACCCCGAAGGATGTGCCCTCCTTCGGGCCGCTCCCCACGGTGCGCTCCTGCTTGGCCCGGCTGACCCGACCGTTGACCCGGCGTACCGGGCCGAGCAGCGTCACCAGGGCACTGAGGTAGTACGGACCCATGTCGAGCAGGGGGCCGCCACCGGGCTTGTAGTAGAACTCCGGGTCGGGGTGCCACGGCTCGGGTCCAGGGCTCACGAAGAAGGCCGACGCGGCGGCCGGTACGCCGACGTCGCCCCGGTCGAGCAGCACCCGCGCCGTCTGGGTGCCGGTGCCCAGCACGGTGTCGGGGGCGCAGCCGATCCTCAGGCCCGCCTTCTCGGCGGCCCCGAGCAGCGGCCGGGCCTCCTGCCGGGTCACGGCCAGCGGCTTCTCGCCATAGACGTGCTTTCCGGCAGCGATCGCTGCCAACGTGACCGACGCGTGCGCGGCGGGGATCGTGAGGTTGAGGACCGCCTCGACCTCGGCGTCGTCGTACAGCTCGTCAGGGGACATCGCACGGACGCCGTACTTCTCCCCGGTCGCCTTCGCGCGGGCAAGGTCGAGGTCGGCCGCGGCCACGACCTCGGTGCCGGGCAGCTTGCCCAGGTGCTCGAAGTACGTCCTGCTGATCGTTCCGGTCCCGACGACGCCCACCTTCAGCGGCTCGCCCATAGCAGTCCTCTCTCGATGATCGTGCGGACCTCGGGGGTGTCGAGGTCGTCCAGCTTGTGACCGACCGTACACACGAAGACCCGGCCCTGGCCCCACGTGCGGGTCCAGATCGCCGGCATCGTGACGCCCTCGATCCAGGGGTAGTTGTCATGGGCCGGGAACGTCGTTGTCGCCAGCACGTTGTTGCTGGGGTCGGCATGGATGTAGTACTGCTCCGTGTGCACCGAGAACCGGTTGATGCCCTGGACGATCGGGTGGTCGGCCTTCTCGGGCACGACCTCGACGTCGTAGTCGACGAAGCCGTGCGGGTGGCAGATGAACTGCCCGCCGACGATGAAGTTGTATTCGAGGTCCGCGCGGAACGCGTCGGCGATGCCGCCGTGCCACCCGGCAAAGCCGGTGCCGGACCGGATCGCCTTGTCGAGCCCTTCGCGCTGCTCCTTCGTGATCTCGCCCATCGTCCAGATCTGCAGGATGAGATCGGCCGACTCGAGCAGGTCGGCGTCGAGATAGGAGTCGAGGGTGTCTGAGATCTCAACGTCAAAGTCGTTTTGTTCAAGGTACGGAATGAAGCGGTCGGTGGCCTCGACCGGGACATGGCCGTCCCAGCCTCCCCGTACGACCAGTGCACGGCGCTTTCCGCCGGCCTCCGGAGCTGTGGCAGTGGTCACGGACGTCACGTCCTCCCTGGTGAGCTAACTCGGCTCCGGAGCGATCGGCCCGGGATGCCGTACCAACGTTGAGACTCGTGCGCGAACCCACGCCCTTGTGCGAAGCCAGAGTCATCGATGACCGTAGGACGCGGTGGTGCCGCCGGCAACGGCGGCCCCCGCAGCGTCCGGCATGTGAGAACGTCGGCCGCTGGCCCCCGGCATGCCGGGCCACCCGGCGCTGCCTGGGGCGCCGGAGCGGGGCCGAGCCGGAGCTGGTCTCGGGCCGCGCTCACGGTTGATCGTCGTTCACATCCGCGAAGGTGGCCGTCCTGGAGTTCCGGTACTCGGCCACCACGAGGTCGGTGAGTTCCTGCACCGAGGTCTCGGACGCGGGCTTGTCGAAGGAGATCGTTCCGTGCTCGAGGAGGTTCACCCGATCGCAGACGTCGAGGACCTGCGCGTAGTTGTGGGCGATGATGATGATCGCCACGTCACCCCGGCTCCGAAGCGCCCGGACGAGATCGAGGATCAGGGCGCCTTCCTTGGCACCCATCGCGGCCAGCGGTTCGTCGAGCAGCAGGATGCGGGCGTCGGAATAGACCGACCTCGCCACCGCGATCGCCTGCCGCTGACCGCCGGAGAGTTTGGCGACCTCCACGTCGACCGAGGCGATGGCGACCCCCATGTCGTCCAGATGTTGCTTGGCTTGCTTCCGCATGGCGCGGTTGCGGAGCAACCGCCAGCGGACGAGCTCGCGGTTGAGGAACATGTTGTGGTAGACGGTGAGCTCGTTGACCAGGGCGAGATCCTGATAGACGGTGTCGATTCCGATCGAGCGCGCGTGGTCCACCGACTTGAGGACGACCTCGTTGCCGTCGAGGAGGATGCGACCTGTGTCCGGCGGGTGGAAACCACAGAGAATCTTGATCAGTGTCGACTTGCCGGCACCGTTGTCGCCGATGATGCCGAGCACCTCACCCTTGGCCAGCCTGAGGTTGATGTCGCGCAGTGCGGTGATGGCCCCGAACCGCTTCGAGACGTGCTCGACGCGCAGGATCTCCTCGGCCATCAGGTCCGCCCTGCCCTTCGTAGTCCGGCGAGATAGACGTTGGAGATCATCGCGATCAGGATCGCCGCTCCGATGATCAGGTCGAAGGTGTAGGCGTCGATCCCGATCAGGTTGAATCCGTCGCGGAGGACGCCGAGCACGATCGCACCCAGCAGGGCGCCGATGACGGTCCCCGATCCGCCCGCCAGTGCAGTCCCGCCGATGACGGCGGCCGCGACCGCGGCGAACATGATGGTCTCCCCGCCGGCGGTCGGGTCGATCGAGTCGATCCGGAACGCCTCGATGATGCCGGCGAACCCGCCCAGGGTGCTGCAGATCATGAAGTTGCCGATCTTGACCCGCCCCACCTTGATCCCCGCTTCACGGGCGCCGAGCAGGTTGCCGCCGACCGCCACCGTGTGCAGACCCCAGCGGGTGCGGGTGAGTACGACATGGAAGAACGCGACGATGAGCACCGCCCAGGTGATCTCCGACCAGCCGGCCGCACCGAGCCAGGGCTGCACGCCGGTTGCCGCCTCCGGAACCGGCACCGGATAGGCGTGCGACGTCGTCAACGTGATCCCACTGATGATGAACAGCATGCCCAGCGTGGTGACGAACGACGGAACGCGGAGCTTGACGGTGATGAGGCCGTTGACGAGGCCGACGCAGCCGGAGAGCAACAGCGCAAGGATGATGGCCGGGATGACAGGTACGGAGTAGAAGTCGACCGCGTAGTGCATCAGGAACGGCGCGAGCGTGTAGACGTGGCCAACCGAGAGGTCGATCTCACCGCTGACCAGCAGCAGCACCTGGCCGACCGCGATGATCGCCGTCGCGGCGACGTACTGCGACACGTTGACGAGGTTGTCCTCGGTGAGGAATATCCCGGTCGTCGCCTGGAAATACACCACGAGGACGATGGCGACCGCGATGATGCTCGCCTCACGCCACCGCAGGAACGCTTCGCCGACCGAACGCAGCGGCGTCGATTGTCGACCCGTCCCAGCCGGGCCGGGGGCGGCGGCCGGTTCAGGCGTACCGGACGGTTCTGCCGATGTCTGCGTCAACGCTGCTCACCCATGAGAGATCGGACCGGATCGCTTGATGAGTTGCTGTTCGGTGTCGGAACCTTCGTACCTCGTCTTGGTGGTGAGGTAGGGCTTCACGTTGTCCTTGGTGACGAACAGCAGGCCGGTGTTGGTTTCCGGTGGCGCGACGAGTCCACCGGAGAGCTTGTAGAGATAGAGCGAGAGCACCGGCAGGAAGCCTTGCAGGTAAGGCTGTTGGTCGATGGTGAAGTCGAGGTCACCGGCCTCGATCGCGTTCAGGGTGCCAGGGACGAGGTCGAACCCGCCGGCAGCGACACCCTTGTCCTTGAGCTTGTACTTAGCCATCACCTTGCCGACCGCCTCGGTCGACCCGGCGTCGACGGCGAACATTCCCGCCAGGTCGGGATGACCCTGCGCGTAGGCGTCGATCGTGCTCAGCTCCTGCGGGAGTTCGGCGCCGCTCGCCACCTGGTCGAACGTGATTCCCTTGCCCGCTTGGTCGATCGCCTGCTTGGCACCGTCGATGCGAGGCTGGATGTTGAGCTGCCCAGGCGTCGCGATGAACCCGACGACGTCGCCCTCGGACACGAGCTCGGCGATCCGCTCACCGAGCTGTACGCCTGAGGTGAACAGGTCCTGACCGATGTAGGCAAGACGGTTGGTGCCAGGGTCCTCAGCTGATCCGTCGGCGTTGTAGGACACCACCGGAATGCCGGCGTCGAGGGCCTTGTCGACCGGCCCGGCGAAGGCGTTGACGTCGACCACCGAGACCGCGATCCCGTCCGCCTTCGCGGAGATGGCGGCGTTGGTCGCGTTGACCATCTCGCCGACCACGGACGTCTTCGAGCCCGTCCACTGGTAGTCGCAACCCAGGAGGGCGCACGCGTCGGCCGCGCCGTACTGCGTGGGAACGAAGAACGGGTTGGTCGTGACGTGGTTGACGAAGACGAACTTCCACTTCGGAGTCGCCGGGAAGTCGCCGACTCCGGCGGCACCGGCCTGACTCCCGTTGTCCGGGCCGCACGCCGCGAGGAGCGCCGATGCGGACAGCGACGCGCTGACCAGTCCGCCGCCAGTGAGGAGGCGGCGACGCGTGGCCGACGGCAGATCAAGTGTGTCGACCGCTTCTTCGACGCGGGGGTCGACCTTCTTCGTGCTCATGAGCGGGCTCCTCGCCGGGCACCTTCGCGACAACGACGAATGGGCGGCCAGGCCGTCGATGGTTCGTGGTCACCGCTGTGCCCACGAACGTGCTCAGAGCTCGTGCCCTCGTCCGCCCCCGGACGGTGTTGCTGGTCACCGGTGTTGCTGGTCACCGGTGTTGCTGGTCACCGATGTTTGCTGGTCACGGTCTTGCTGGCCTGAAAGCTTTCGGACATTTGGGACGCTGAACCTTGCCTGGACGTTAGAGCGCCGCCAGGAACGATGTCAATGCCCGACACTTTCGCCGCCGGTGGCCTGTCAGAGGTATCTCGCCTGCTATGACGAGATACCTCTGACGCGGCCGCCGACAAAGTTCGCTGACAGGTCCACTGACCTGGCTAAGCTGCCGGTCATGTCGCCACAGCATTTCCAGCTGGTCTGTGAGATCGAGCCGCCGACTCGGCCCGACCTCGCTCATGTGCGTACGCAGATAGCGGTCCTGTCGCGGCATGCTGACGCATTCCTCGCACCGGACAACCACATCGGGCGGGCGACGGTTTCGAGCATCGCGGTCGCGCACGAGATCGAGCGGGTCGGCGCGCCGGGGATCGCCTGCCTGAACTCCCGCGACCGCAACCTGCTCGGCTTCCGCCGTGACCTGCTGACGGCGGCTGCGTACGGCGTTCGGCGCATGGTCTTCGTCTACGGCGACAAGCCGACGTCGGGTAACCGCACGAGCGACCTCACCGTGCGCGCGATGATCGAGGAGGTACGCCGGATCCGCGACGAGCCCGCGTTCGACGGCATACCGCCGTTCGAGGTCGGCGTCGCCGCGCAACCGGGCCGGCCGCTCCCGAGATGGAAGTGTGCCGCGGACTTCGTCCTCACGCAGGTGTCGTTCTCGGTGCCGGAGGTGTTGCGGTGGCGGGAGGCACAGTCCTACGACGGCCCGGTCTACGCCGGTGTCCTGGTCCTCGCCAGCGATGCCATGGCCACCCGCCTCCGCGGCGCGATCCCGGACATCGATATCCCGGACGTTCTGATCGAACGTCTCCGCCGCGACAAGCGCGTGGGCGTCGAGATGGCCTGCGAGCAGGTCGACCAGATCCGCGAGTCCGGCGGGTTCGACGGCGTACACCTGGTCAGCGGTGTGCGCTTCCGGCAGGTCGCCGAGGTTCTCGATGCGCGCGGCTGGGCGGGGTCGCCGCGCGGCTGAGGCGATTCTTTCCGGCTCCTTGGCGAAATCACAGCTCGCTCTCAGGAACGCGCGCAAGGCTTCCGGCGTGTCCGGTAACTATCAGGACGGCTCGCCCAGAGTCCTCGTGGTCGACGACGAGCCCAACATTCTCGAGCTGCTGTCGGCTGCCCTGAGGTTCTCCGGATTCGAGGTCCATACCGCCGACCGCGGGTCGACCGCCCTCGAACGCGTCGTCGATGTGCATCCTCACATCGTCGTCCTCGACGTCACCTTGCCCGACTACGACGGGTTCGATCTCGCTCGGAAGCTCCGCGCTGACAACGACCGGCTTCCGGTGCTGTTCCTGACCGCCCGCGACGCTGTCGAGGACCGGATCGCCGGACTCACGGCCGGAGGTGACGACTATGTCACCAAGCCGTTCAGTCTCGACGAACTGGTGCTACGGCTTCGCGCCATCTTGCGTCGTACGACCGAGATGGCTGACCCGCAGGACTCCACCATGCTGACTTATGCCGACATCGAACTCGACGAAAGCGCTCATGAGGTACGCCGCAGCGGCGAACTGGTGCGGCTTTCTCCGACCGAGTTCAACCTGCTGCGTTACCTGCTGATCAACTCCGAGAAGGTGGTCAGCAAGTCACAGATTCTCGACCGGGTGTGGAATTACCAGTTCGGCGGCGACAGCCGGATCGTGGAGTCCTACATCAGTTACCTCCGACGCAAGATCGATGTGCACGACCCGCCGTTGATCCACACGATCAGGGGCGTCGGCTACACGTTGCGCATGCCGCGCGGAGCCACCACCCGTTGAACGCCCGGCGGCGGCCCGGGGGTCGGCCGTGGAGTTTGCGCCTCCGCCTCGTCGTTGCCGTCGTCGTCGTCACGGCGCTGGGGCTCACCGTCGTGGGCGGCGCAAGCGTCGCGCTCCTACGCCAGTCACTCACCAACCGGGTCGACAACCAGCTTGTCGAGCTGACGCCGCAGTGGCGGGCCGACCTTCCCCCACTCCGCCGGATCGCGGCGTTTCGACTCGGCCAGCGTGTACTGCCGACCGACTACCAGGTGACCTACCTGCGTCCTGACGGACGTCCTCTCACCAGCGTCGGGCAGCCGCCGGGTGCGTCCGGCGGGCCGGCGCTGCCGGTTCTCGACCAGTCCGCGGTGGAACGACGTGCTGGCGAACCGTTCACCGTGCCTGACCTGGCGGCGGACGGTTCCTGGCGGGTGCGTGCCGTTCCTGTCCGGTCCGGCGGCGCCGTCGCCGTCGCCCGGTCGCTGGCCGTGGTCGACGTCCCGGTCGAACGTCTGATCCGGATCGAGCTCGCGGCCGGCGCGATCGTCCTCGTCCTGCTCGGTGTGGCGGCCGCCGCCGTGGTACGTGTCGGCCTGTCCTCCCTGAACCGGATGGAGAAGACCGCGACCGCCATCGCCGCCGGCGACCTGGACCGCCGGGTGACGGGCGTCGATCCGCGTACCGAGACCGGGCGGCTCGCGTACGCCCTCAACACCATGGTGGAACGGCTTTCCGCGGCACTGGCGCAGCGTGAGGAGTCGGAGAGCCGGCTACGCCGGTTCGTCGCCGACGCGTCCCACGAGCTGCGTACCCCCTGACCTCGATCCGTGGGTTCGCCGAGCTCTACCGCCGAGGCGGTATGCCCGAGCACACCGACGTCGCCGAGCTGATGCGACGAATGGAGGCCGAGGCGATCCGGATGGGCACCCTCGTCGAGGACCTCCTGCTCCTCGCCCGGCTCGACCGCGAACGTCCGCTCGACCTGGCAGGGCTCGACCTGTGCGTGCTCGCCAGGGACGCCGTTCACGATGTGCGGGTGCGTGATCCGGACCGTCAAGTCCGCCTTGACGGTGCCGTGGAGCAGGTGCGGATCGTCGGTGACGAGCACCGGCTCCGGCAGGTGGTGACCAACCTCGTGACGAACGCCGTTCAACACACACCAGCCGGAACACCGATCCGGATGTTCGTGGGCACCGGCCCGTCCGGGTCCTTGTCGGCTGCGGCGGCGCGGGTGGAGGTGCCGGCGGCAACAGCGGGAGAGGCACTGCCGGGCGGCGTACCGGTCGCGATCTTCGAGGTCCACGACGACGGGCCGGGCATCCCGCCGGACGAGGCGCCGTACGTCTTCGACCGGCTCTACCGCGGCGACTCCGCGCGCTCGCGCGGCCAGAACGGGTCTGGCCTCGGCCTCGCCATCACCGCGGCCATCGTCGCGGCACACCACGGCCGGGTGGAGCTGCATACCGCCCCCGGCCACGGCGCGCGGTTCCGGGTAGTCCTCCCGGTCGATCCCCAGCGGGCCGCACCGCACCTAGCGGAGGCGAACCTGGAAGGCGTAGGAGCCTGATCCGATCCTGATCACGGATTCGTTGTCACGTTGCCGACCCGGTACATCGGGCGCATCCGGTATATCGGGCGCATCCGGTATATCGGGCGCATCCGACACATCCGCCGACGCGATCTCCGGCACATCGACGAGCGCCCGCCCGCTCTCGGTGACGGTCGCGAGGTCGCTGGTCGGCAACCACACCTCGGCGGTGGCGTTCGGTGGGATCGTCACGTCGACGGCGAAGGCATCGTCGAGGACCCGCCAGTACGTCGAAACCCGGCCATGCACCGTTTCCAGGCTGGCCTGTGCCCACGTGACCCCACCGCCCGGCCTCGGCCGCACCACCACGTGACCGTAGCCCGGAGAGCCTGGCGCGATCGCGCCCAGCGTCTGGTACATCCACTCGCCGACCGCGCCGTAGGCGTAGTGGTTGAACGACGTCATGCCGGGATCCTGGAAGCCGCGCGAGTCGCTCCAGGAGTCCCAGCGTTCCCACATGGTCGTCGCGTCACCGTGGACGACGGGATAGAGCCAGGACGGACAGGTGTCCTGGGTGAGCAACGTGAAGGCGACGTTTTCGTAGCCGAACCGGGCAAGGACCGGAAGAAGGTACGGCGTGCCAAGGAACCCGGTGGCGAGGTGCGAGTTGCGGCTGGCGATCTCGTCGACCAGTCGGGCCGCCGCCGCGGGCTCCTCGGCGGGTTCGAGCAGACCGAAGTGCAGCGCCAGTACGTACGACGTCTGGGTGCCGGACGCGACCTTGCCACCACCGCGTACGTAACGGTCGCGGAAGGCGGTCCGGACCTTCGCGTACAGCTCCTCGTACCGGGCGGCGTCGTCGGCCCGGTCGAGGGCCGCGGCGAGCCCGGCCGCGACCTTGGCCGCATAGGCGAAGAACGCCGTCGCCACCAGGTCCCTCGGCGTGTGCACCGGCGCGAGCCAGTCGGCGAACCCCTCGTCGGGGCGGATGAGGTCGGTGCTGTGCTCCTCGAGGTAGCGCAACCAGGCATTGACAGCATCGAGGCTCTCGGCGACGAGGCGGCGATCGTCGTAGGCTCGAAGGATTTCCCACGGCACGATGGCGATCGCGTCACCCCACCCGGCAGCGCCGGTCGTGGACCATCCGCCCTCGCCGAAGTTGTTCCTGGTCAGGATGTCGGGCGCGACGTGGGGCACGCCTCCGTCCGGCTGCTGCGCGTCTCGCAGGTCGCGAAGCCACTTGCGGAAGAACGTGCGTACGTCGTAGTTGAACGCCGCCGTCGAGGCGAAGACCTGAGCGTCGCCGGTCCAGCCCAGGCGTTCGTCCCGCTGCGGGCAGTCCGTCGGCACGGTGAGGAAGTTGCCCCGCTGGCCCCACACGATGTTGCGTTGCAGTTGGTTCAGCCGCGGGTCGGAGCACTGCAGGTCGCCCGCCTGTTCCATGTCGGCGTAGACCACCCGCGCGGTGACATCGGCGGCCTGCAGCTCACCGGGACACCCGACGATCTCGGCGAAGCGGAAACCGTGAACCGTGAAGCGGGGTTCGAAGATCTCACCGTCCGGGTCGCCGCGAAGGATGTACTCGTCGGTCGCCCGCGCTCCGCGCAGTGCCTCGACATAGAGCTCTCCCCTATGGTCGAGGACCTCCGCGTGCCGCAGCAGGAGCCGAGTACCCCGCGCGCCGCGCACCCGCAGGCGTACCCATCCGACGACGTTCTGGCCGAAGTCGATGACATAGCGGCCGGGTCGACGTTCCTCGATGCTCTTCGGCGTGAACTCCCGCTGGATCCGCATCGGTGGGGCGATCTGCGCTTCCAGGGGACCGTGCGCCGGACTGTCGACGCAGGCTTGCGCCCACGCGGAGTCGTCGAATCCGGGCGAGTCCCAACCGGGCTGGTTCGCCCGCGCGTCCACGACCTCGCCGTTCTGCAGGTCGGCGTACCGGATCGTGCCCTCACCCAACCGCCACGAGTCGTCGGTCGTGACCACGGTCCGGGTCCCGTCGGCGTGGTCGATCTCCAGCCGGGCCCGGAACAGCCGCTGGCGTCCATAGGTGTACGGCCCGAACCACCCGATGTTTCCCGCGTACCATCCGTCCGCCAGAACCGCGGCCACGACGTTGGCACCCTCGGTCACCAACGGGGTGACGTCGTAGGTCTGGTACGGAACCCTGCGTTCGTAGTCGGTCCAGCCAGGCGCCAGCCGATGATCGCCGACTCTCGTGCCGTTGATGCGCGCCTCGTAGATGCCGAGGGCGGTCGCGTAGAGCCGCGCCCTGGCGACGGGTGCCGCGAGTGAGAACTCCTTGCGCAGATGGGGACTCGGGCGGTGCGTCAGCGGTGAGCGGCCGTGCGGGGCGGTCCCGTGGGCACCGATCTCCTCGGCCAGCATCCAGGAGGAGTCGTCGAAGTCCGCGTCCTGCCAGCCTTCCTCGGCTGTGCCGCTGGACCGCCAGGTGCCCTCGCTCACTACCGCAACCGTGGCTCGGTCGTCGATCTCGACCTGGAATGTCGCGGCCAGTCCCGCCGGCGTCACGCCGTCGCCCGTAGTGTCACGCGGCGTATCGCCCGGTGCGCCGCCTGGTGCGCCGTCCAGTGCGCCGACCGTCGCGGCATCGGACGCGTCGACCTCGAACGCCAGGGTGTTCCGACCCGGGCGTGTCGCGGCCGTCGCCTGGTCGGACGTGCCGTCGACAGCGATGACCGCACCGTTGAGGTAGGCCACGACCGTCGCAGAACCCGCGTCGGCGAGCAACCGCGCCCGTGTGACGCGGGCGCCTTGGGGAATGTCGACGGGCGCCCGGAAGTACGCCCGGGAGTGCGCACGGTCGCCGGCACCGGAGAGCCAGACACGTTCGATGTCTCGATGCGGTCCGAGGGAATCAAGAGACGGTTTGTCGGCAGTGCGGATGTCCTCGCCCGACCCGATCCATTCCGCCGGCACACTCTCGGACCAGTCGGCCGCAGACAAAAAGGCTGTCTCGAATTCAGCCCGCTCACTCCATGCCGATACGTTGCCGGACTCGTCGGTTACCTGAACGGACCAGGCATATCGGGAACGTGGCCGTAACCGTTGTCCCCCATAGGAAATGTCGTGGCTCTCTCCAGAACTCACCGTGCCCGAATCCCATACCGGAGCGTCGTCATCGACCGCGACAACCCTGATCCGGTAGGCCGTCTGCGTACGCCCTCGACCGGAACCGGCCAGCTTCCAGGCCAATAGCGGCGACGGTTCGTCGAGTCCGAGAGGAGCGGGTACACGTTCGGTACGGAGGTCAAAGGGTCGAAGAGCCTCAGTGGTTTCTTCCATGGCGCAACCCGCCCATCGCATACCGGAAGTGAAACCTTTCAAAAAGTCAGCCGTGACGCTATGGTCAGCGCAAGAGAGGTGTCAAGAGGCATATCCTGACCGCCCTCTCCCACGAAACTGACCACCTCTCCCATCCGTCTCATTCGCGAGCCCACTCGTCCTTGTCCGGAGGTGCACCGTGGCGGCAACCATCCAGACAGCCGGTCGCCTTGCCCGGGCGGCGGGTCGCAGGCGGAGCATCAGGGATGTCGCCGAACTGGCGGGCGTCTCGGTGGGAACCGTCTCCAACGTGCTCAACAAGCCCTCCCTGGTGGCTCCGGAAACCAGAGCCAAGGTCGAGGCTGCCATCACCACGCTCGGCTTCGTTCGCAACGGCTCCGCTCGCCAGCTCCGGGCAGGGACGAGTCGGACGATCGGCGCGATCGTGCTCGACATCTCCAACCCGTTCTTCACCGACGTCGCGCGGGGAATCGAGGACCGGCTCGCCGAGGACGACTTCATCCTCATCCTCGCCAGCTCCGACGAACGCGTCGACAAGGAGCGTCGATACCTCCGCCTGCTCGAAGAGCAAGGCGTTCAGGGCGTCCTGGTGAGCCCCGCTGAGGAAGACCTCGGCTGGCTCGACCAACCTCGCGCGCGCGGCACCGCCATCGTGCTTCTCGACCGTCCGGGTCCGGCAGAGACGATGTGCTCGGTCGCGGTCGACGATGTCCGGGGCGGTGAGCTGGCGGCAGCCCACCTGGTCGCGCTGGGGCACCGCAGGATCGGTTTCGTCAACGGCCCGACGAAGATCCGGCAGTGCGCCGACCGCCGCAAGGGAGTACGCAAGGCACTGCGTGCGGCCAGGCTTCCCGTCGCCCGCTCACTCGTCGAGGTGACGGTCAACTCGCTCAACGCCGACGGTGGTGAGGAAGCCCTCGAACGCCTGCTGCAGCTGGCCGATCCCGTCACGGCCATCGTCTGCGTCAACGACCTGGCCGCTCTTGGAGTCATGCGCGGGTTGCGCCGTGGTGGGGTGAAAGTTCCAGACGAGATGGCGGTGGTCGGTTATGACGACGTCGAATTCGCCGCCGTTCTCACCACCCCGCTGACCTCGATCCGGCAGCCGCGCTATCAACTCGGTCGCGCCGCCGCTGAACTCCTGCTCGCCGAAGCGCATTCTCGCGGCCATCAACATGAGCAGATCCTTTTCCAACCCGAACTCATCGTGCGCGAATCCAGCGGCCCCCACCAGCTCGTGCCCATGGGATAGATGATGGCTCTGCCATTCTGTGTACTCACGCGGGAGAACGAAAGAATTGCCTGAAGCTCGACCATAGCCTTGGGCGCATGTGGTTCTTCACATTGACACTGGCGACACTGGTGGTCGGCGCCCTGCTCCACACCCTTCTCGACCGCGACCCCGCACGTCGTACCAGGCGGCGGATGGTCGAGCTGTGGCTGCTGTGGTTCGTCGTCGGCGGCGGGGTCTGGGCAATTGTCGGAGGTATCAGCCATATCGGGCCGACATCGGACCAGATCGCGACGAGTATCGGTTATCGCCAGAGCATGTTCCAGTGGGAAGTCGGGTGGGCCGACATCACGGTGGGTGTGCTCGGCCTCATGTGCATCTGGAAACGGGACTCATGGTTGACCGCGGCGGTCGTCGCCGTCGCGATTCTGTACTGGGGCGACGCCATCGGCCACATCATGGAGTGGGTGGCGCACGACAACACCGCTCCGTCGAACATCGGCGCGATACCGAGTGACATTCTCCAACCGCTCGTCGCGGTCATCCTGCTCATCGCCTACCGTGCGCTTCCCGCCGGTCCGGGCGTACGTCCTCATGCCACCGCCCAGACCACCTGACACATTGTCGTCCCGGCCGCGGGAGAAACCGTCCGTACGAGATATCTCCTGGAGGCGCGATCGGTCAGCGGCGCAGTGCGATGACCCGCCTGATCGGAATGGCGACCTCCACCCCGTCCGGCCGATTCCTCCCCCGGTCGGCAAGCCACTGCAAGGCAGCATTCCGGCGTTCGTCAGGGACGTCCGGAAGGTAGAGTGCGCGGAACAGCAACTCGGCGTCGCGAGGACCGTGTACGCGGAAAACGAAACGCTCGCGGGCGTCCTCCATCAGGTCGAATCCGGCCTCGGCCAACCCGTCGGTGAGGCCCGCGAGCTCGCCCCCACCCGGAAACTGCGGAGGCGTCCGCAGCCGCGCCGTCAACGGGCCGAGGATCACGAGGTCGCTGGGCCGCAACGGGACCGCCGACGCCACGGTTGCCGCGAGCATCCCGCCAGGCCGGAGCACGCGTGCACATTCGGTGAGAGTCGCCGCGAGCGGCTGCACCACCATCAGGCCCATCGAGCACACGGCCGCGTCGAAACTTCCGGGGGCGAACGGAAGGGCGGTGGCGTCGGCGCACACGACCCGGGCTCCGTGCCGTTGGTGGGCGAGCGCCAACTCCGCCATCGACCGGTCGACACCCACCACCTGCGGCCCCGAGGTGCCCACGTCCTCGCGCCCGGACTCGGCGTCGATGGCGGCCGTCACTGCCCCGCTCCCGCACGCCAGGTCGAGCACCTGCCGACCCCGGCCGGCGACTGGACGGATGATCCAGGCGTACGGCGTGAGTCGACCCGCAGTGCACCTCTTGAGAACCTGTTCGGTGTAGCCCGCGTAGCGTTGGTGAAACTCGTCGAGATAACCCGGCCAGTCCGCTGTCACCTGCGATGCCGGCTCAGATTCGCTTGACGAAGATGTGGCTGGCGAGATCGTCGGAGATCTCCGCGGTACCGCCGCCTTCTGTTGCGTCGACGGCGGTGAGCAGAGCGCCCGCCGGTGTCGGCGCCACGATCACGACATTGCCGGGAAGTGCCCGCGCCCGGTGCAGGACCTCCATCGGCTCCGGCACCACCTGGACGGGTTCGCCGATCCGACGGATGAGGACCTTGGCCTCCTCGTCGGTCCCGCGCAGGCTCGCGACCACGCGGTTGAGCCGCTCGACACCGTCGAGGAAGTCCTCGACCGGCCCCTTGCCGCCGAGCTCGTCGAGTCCGGGGATCGGGTTGCCGTACGGGGAGATCAACGGCTGGCCCAGGATCTCCACCAGGCGGCGTTCGACCTCCTCGGAGATGACGTGCTCCCACCGGCACGCCTCGATGTGGGCAAGTTCCCAGTCGAGGCCGATCACGTCGACCAGGAGGCGTTCGGCGAGCCGGTGCTTGCGCATCACCCGGGTGGCCATCTGCCGGCCCTTCGGCGAGAGCTCGAGGTGCCGGTCACCCTCGACCGTGACCAGACCGTCGCGCTCCATCCGGGCCACGGTCTGGCTGACGGTGGGGCCGGACTGGTGGAGCCGCTCAGCGATCCGGGCACGAAGGGGGACGATGCCCTCCTCCTCGAGCTCGAAGATGGTCTTGAGATACATCTCGGTGGTGTCGATGAGCTCGCTGTGGCTCACGGCGGCTGTCTCCTCTGCGTCGGTCCCCGCGCGTCCGGTCCGTCTCTCGCGGTCTGCTCGCTCCCGTCTCACGTGTGCGTACGCCGGCGGTTGGTCTCGTCGCGACGAGGCCCAGGCGTCCGGGGGATCCGCGGGGAGGCGGATCCTTCTGGCCAGCCCGAGCGGCTCGCCGACCCTGCCAAAAGAATACGCGGCAGCGACCGATGCCGGTCATGACCGAAACGGGCGAAGCTGGACGTTATCGCGCGAGTGGATCGTACGTCGACAGCCGGCCGCACATCCCCCAGCGTTCAGCGGGTGCCGACTTCGCGTGGACTCCCCCCGCCCGCAGGTGAGAGGCATCGCTTCCCCGGAGTCCGGCGAGTTGGCGGCCGGTCTCCTGGGCGGCGGCGAGTGGGCCGTCGCTCCACCGCCGCTCCCACGCGTCGAGCCGGGGGCGGACCAGTTGGTGCGCGGCCTCGTGAAACTCGGCGAGCGCGTCCGGGCCATCGTCGATGACGCGCTCGCGGAGGGCGAGGAACCCTTCGACGGCGAGGTCACGGCGGCGGCGAGCGGCGTGCCCGTCAGCATCGTCGAGTCGGTCGGGCGCGGTGAGCGCCGTGGCGGCGGCGTAGCGCTCGGGATCAGCGAGGATCTCCGGCGGCAGGGTGAGCACGGCGTCGCCGGCCTCGGGCAGTCCGGCGTTCTGCATCACGACCAGGACCTCGAGTCCGCCGTCGTTGACGGCGCGGTGGATGACGCCCGGCGTGAACCACACGACGTCGCCGACCTGGAGGGGAACCTCGAGGTATCCGTCAGGACCGAGCGTCTGCAACCGGCCGACCCCGGCCGCGACGATGTATCCCTCGGTGCACACGAGGTGGATGTGTGGGGACCCACCGCGCAGGCCGTCGAGGGTGGGCCAGTCGTAGATGCGTACGCGCGAGACCGCGGTGCCGCCGGGGAAGTGACCGAGGACAGCGGGCGTGGAGGTGTCCACGGGGCGGTGCGGGGAGGACTCGATGGTCATACCTACGCGGCTCCCTTGCGCGCCACGCCCTTCTCCTCGGCCTTGCGCTTGTCGCGGAGACGCTTGCGCCTGGCGCGGTCCTTGTTCCAGCGAACTTTCGCTCGAGATCCTCGTCCCATGGCGGCAGCTTAGTCCTGCGGCTGGCCGGGCGCGCAAGGCGCACAGGGCATGCGCGCACAAGCCGCACATGGCTGGCGGGCGCAAGGCGCACACTGTCGGGCGCATGGCGGGCGCGGGGCGCACACACCGGCGACTCTTCCGTTGCCGGGATGGCTCGTCAGCCGCGCCGCGAGCGCGGGCGGAGGCCGATGAGCTGGGCCAGCTGCCCCGTCGAGTGCTCGAACAGCGCCCGCTTGTCGTCGAACAGCCCCTCGAGGTGCCCGAAGAGCTCGAAGCTCACCATCCCGTAGAGCTGGGTCCACGCCGTCAGGACGGCGCCAAGCGCTGCCGGTGGGACCCCGCGAAGCCGCAGGTCCTCGACCGTCGTGACCAGTTGGTCGACCTGTCGCGCCGCGGCCCGCGGCAGCCCGGACGGCGGTTCGAGCGCGCCAGCCTCGGCGCAGTCGCGGACGACCGCGAGCAGGGCGCGTGGCACCCGAGCGGCCGAGTCCACGGTGTCACGCGGTGCCTGATAGCCGACGATCGGCGAGCCGTAGATCAGTGCGTACTCCCGAGGATGGGCAAGCCCCCAGTCGCGGACGGCGTGGCAACAGGCGCGCCACCGGCCGAGGAAGTCGCCTCGCCTCCGCCGCGCGTCCGCGTCCTCGACCTGCTGACCGATGGCGTCGTACGCATCGATGATCAGCGCGGTCAGCAGGTCGTCACGGCTGGGGAAATAACGGTAGAGCGCCGAGGAGACGACGCCGAGCTCCCGGGCGACCGCTCGGAGCGAGAGGGCTTCGGCGCCGTGTGTCGCGAGCTGACGGCGCGCTTCGTCCTTGATTTCGCGGGTCAGCTCGGACCGGGCGCGTTCCCTCGCGGTTCGAAGCTTCGGCATGCCGGCCATCCTGTCACATCTTTGTGAGCGCCGACCACAATCGAGAGCACTGCTCTTGACAGCCATTCAGCATGCGTGAACACTGACCTCATTCGAGAGCACTGCTCACACTTTCCTTTGGACTGAAGGGCCGCACCCATGAGTGACCAGCCGACCTTCCGCTATCTCGCCCCCAAGCCGGGAGGCAATTCCGTCCACCGGGCGGCGCGCTGGCTGACCGGCCACGGCGTCAGCCTGTTTGGCTCACGGCTTCTCCGCGTCCGTGGCCGGACCTCTGGCGAATGGCGTACGACGCTGGTCAATCTGCTCGAGGTGGACGGGGTGAAGTACCTCGTCGCGCCGCGCGGGCACACCCAGTGGGTACGCAATCTCCGCGCAGCCGGTTCGGGTGAGCTTGTCCTCGGCCGGCAGGTCACCCCGGTCCGCGCCGAGGAGCTACCGGACGGCGAGAAGATCCCGATCCTGCGGGCCTACCTGAAGCGGTTCGGCTGGGAGGTCGGGATGTTCTTCGACAACCTCGACAAGAACTCACCCGATGAGGACCTCGGCGAGGCGGCTCCGGGCTTTCCCGCCTTCCGCCTGTCGGTTCCATGACCATGAAGGAAAAGTCGCGTGTACGCCGCAAATCTTCATGATCACGATCATGATCACGGGGAAGGGGCCGGTTGGCGGGGCAGGACGGGCCGCGGCGCTACCCGGGCGCGCGACATCGTGAGCCGGCGATGCCACCATGTGGGCGACGCGCCGACGAAGGGACCCGACGATGACGGGCACACCGCAGCTCACCTTGGACACGCCGTACGCAGTGGATGCGGCCGACGTCAAGGCCTACGACGAGCAGGGGTTCGTCAAGCTCTCCGGCGTGGCGAGCCGGGAACTGGTCGAGGCGTACGAGCCCGAGGTCACCGCGAAGGTGATCGAGCTCAACACGATGCACCTGCCGCTCGCGGAGCGGTCGACGTACAAGAAGGCGTTCCTGCAGGTCACCAACCTGTGGCGGGAGAGTGCGGCGGTGCGGGAGCTGGTATTTGCGCGGCGGTTCGCCCAGATCGCGGCGGACCTGCTGGGCGTCGACGGCGTACGTCTCTACCACGACCAGGCGCTCTACAAGGAGGCCGGCGGCGGCCTCACGCCCTGGCACGCGGACCAGTACTACTGGCCGCTCTCCACCGACCGTTGCTGCACGCTCTGGCTGCCGCTACAGGAGACGCCGCTCGAGATGGGACCGCTCGCCTTCGCCGCCCGGAGCCACCACTTCTCCTACGGACGGGAGCTGGCGATCAGTGACGAGTCGGAGGCCGCGATCGGCCGGGCCGTTGCCGAGCAGGGGTTCCCGTTCGTGGAGGAGGCGTTCGCGCTCGGAGACGCCAGCTTCCACTCCGGCTGGACGTTCCACCACGCGGGCCCGAACACCACGCAGATCCCACGCCGGGTCATGACGGTCATCTACATCGACGCCGACATGATCATCAGCGAACCGACCAACCGGAACCAGGAGATCGACCTCGAAGCGTGGTTCCCGGGTGCGCGACCTGGCGAGATTCCTGACACCGAGCTGAACCCGGTTCTCTACCGGCGGGCCGGTAAACGAGAGCCGTGAATGACCACGCTGAGCAGGCTGGCGGGACCCTAGCAAGCCGTACAAGCCTGGCGCGGGTTCACCCACCTGCTCAGCGTGGTCATTCACCGGCCCTGGTCCGCGCCTACGTGAGCTGCCCGCCTGCGTAAGGTGCCCGCCTGCGTGAGCTGCCCGCCTGCGTAAGGTGCCCGCCTGCGTAAGGTGCCCGCCTGCGTGAGGGCCCCCACGCGGGTGAGAGACCGCCCGCGATCCCGGCCGTGCTGGACGATCCCGCCGAGCCGCGGGTCGCGATAGCGTCTGACCATGCTCGCGCGCGACCTCGTTGAGGAGTACCCATCCGTCACCAGCGACACCGATGCCCTCGAGGCCGCCCAGCTCCTGGGCCACCACAGGTTGCCCGGCCTGCTCGTCACCACCCCCGCCGGCCGCCCGGTCGCGGTCCTGCCGGCCTCACAGGTGGTGCGGTTCGTCGTCCCGAAGTACATCCAGGACGACCCGTCATTGGCGCGGGTCCTCGGCGAGAAGGCCGCGGACAGCATCGTCAACCAGCTCAGCCCGCTCACCGTCGGTGACATGTTGCCGGAGCGACTGCCCGAGCTCCCGATCCTCCACGGTGACGACACCGTGCTCGAGCTGGCCGCCCTGATGGCGCGCCTGCGCTGTCCGCTGGTGGCGATCGTCGACGACGACCACGTGCTCGGCGTCGTCACGGCGTCCCGGCTGCTGTCGCTGGCCCTCCACGCCTCATGAGGAGGTACGAAGGGCGGAGCCGCATCCTGGCCGAGCCGCCGAGGCGGGTCCCCTCGTGAGTCTGTGGATCGCGCTCGCGGTCTTCGTGGCGGCGTACGTCTTCATCGCCACCGAACGTATCCCCCGCCTCGCGGCCGCTCTCGGCGGTGCTGCCCTCGTGCTGGCGTTCGGCGTGGTCGGCGCCAACGACGTGTTCTACTCCGAGGACACCGGCATCGACTGGAACGTCATCTTCCTGCTGCTCGGCATGATGATCATCGTCGGCGTACTCCGGCAGACCGGCATCTTCGAGTTCCTGGCCATCTGGGCGGCGAAGCGGGCGCACGGCGACCCGTTCCGGGTGATGGTGCTGCTGTGCCTTCTCACCGCAGTCGCCTCGGCGTTCCTCGACAACGTCACGACGGTGCTGCTGATCGCTCCGGTGACCCTGCTCGTCTGCCAACGCATAGGCGTACGCCCAGAGCCCTACCTCATCGCCGAGGTGCTCGCCTCCAACATCGGCGGCACCGCCACCCTCATCGGCGATCCTCCCAACATCATCATCGCCAGCCGGAGCGGCCTGACGTTCAACGACTTCCTCGTCCACCTCGCGCCGCTCATCGTGGTGCTCCTCGTCGTGTTCGTCGTGCTGTGCCGGGTGTTGTTCCGGCGTGAGTTCGAGGCCGATCCGCGTCAGGTGGCCGAGGTGATGGAGCTGGACGAGCGGGAAGCGATCAATGACGTACGCCTGCTGCGGCGCAGCCTGATCGTCCTGGCGGCCGTGCTCGCGGGATTCGTCCTCCACTCGACCCTGCACGTCGAGCCGTCCATCGTGGCGCTGCTGGGGGCGGGAGTGCTGGTCGTGGTGAGCAGGCTCAGCGCCGAGTCCTACCTGGAGGAGGTGGAGTGGGAGACGCTCGTCTTCTTCATGGGGTTGTTCGTCATGGTGGGAGCGCTGGTGAACGTCGGCGTCATCGACGCGATGGCGCACTGGCTGGCGGGAACGGTACGCGGGGAGGCCGGACTCGCCGTCGTCGTGGTGCTGTTCGGGTCGGCAGTGCTGTCCGCCCTCGTCGACAACATTCCGTACGTCGCGACGATGAGCCCCGTGGTGGCGCAGCTGGTCGCGCCTGACGGTCCACTCGCCGGGCAGACCGTGCTGTGGTGGGCGCTCGCGCTCGGCGCCGACCTCGGCGGCAACGCGACCGCGGTCGGCGCGAGCGCCAACGTGGTCGTCATCGGAATCGCCCGGCGCAACGGGTACCCCATCAGCTTCTGGGAGTTCACGAAGTACGGTTCGGTGGTGGCCGCTGTGACCGTCGTACTCGCCCTGCCCTATCTCTGGTTGAGGTACCTGTCATGAGCGTCCACCCAGACGGTCGGCGCGCTGCCGGCTACGCCGGGATCATCTGCGACCTCGACGGCACCGTCTACCTGTCCGGGCGGCCGTTGCCCGGTGCGGTCGACGCGTTGAACGCCCTCCGCGCGGCAGGCGTACGGGTGGCGTTCGTGTCCAACAATCCGCTGCGTACCGCCGAGTCCTACGCCGAACGCCTGACCGGGCTCGGCGTCCCGACCGGACGCGAGTCCGTCGTCACCTCGGGTGGGGTGATGGCGTCCTGGCTGCGTACGCAGATGCCGGGCGCGCGGGTCCTGCTGCTCGGCGAGACCAGCCTGCGCGACGAGCTTCGCGCGGCCGGGGCGAAGGTCGTCGAGCGGGGTGGCGAGGCGGAGCTGGTGGTGGCGTCGTTCGACCGGACGTTCCGGTACGAGACGTGGCTGGAGGCGTTCCGGGCGCTGCGGGCGGGTGCGCGGTTCGTCGCGACCAACCCGGACCGGACGTGCCCGGTGGACGGCGGTGAGGTACCAGACGCCGGCGGCATCATCGCGGCACTCGAGGCCAGTACCCGTCGCGAGGTGGAGGCGGTGATGGGCAAGCCGTCACCGCTGATGCTGGCCGCGGCGCTCGACTGCCTCGGGCTCGCCGCCGACCAGGTACTCGTCGTCGGCGACCGGCTGGAGACCGACATCGAGCTGGGGGACCGGGGCGGACTCGACACCGCGCTGGTGCTGACCGGTGTCACCGACGAGGCGGCGGCCGGGAGCGCCGAACCGCCGCCGACCTACGTACTCCCGTCGCTCGCCGACCTCCCCGCCCTCGCCTTGGGCCCTCGATGATGTGACCGCTAGGCGCCGCGGGACGGGCGTCGGTGCTTGGTGGTCGGTGTGCGGTGCTTGGTGGTCGGTGTGCGGTGCTTGGTGGTCGGCGGGTGCGGTGTCAGTCGCGGGCGAGTTCGGAGCCGAGGGGCCACGGGTTGGCCTTGCAGCTGCCGACACCCTTGGTCTGCTGCATCATGACCGGCGCCGGCTGCCCGGCCCCCGCGCAGTCCACGTGCCCCTTACTCAGTCGGTGTCCGACCTCATGGTTGACGACGTAGTTGCGGTAGTTCACCACGTCCTTGCCGAACGCCTCCGCACCGAACGCCCAGCGCTTCGCGTTGATCACGACCCGGTCCCCGGTGCGGCAGGACAGTTCGCCGTTGGTCTGCAGCGGCGCGCAGAGCCGGTCCACCGTCGCAGGCGTCGCCAGCAGGATGTGCAGGTCGACCGGACCGCTGTCGACGCGCTGGAAGGTCGCCCATCCGGCGGCCGCCCAGCTGCGCGGGTCGCCGAGGATCTTGTCGACGGTCGTCGCGATCTCGGCGGGAGGGTACGGAAGGTCCCTCTCGACATCGACCTGGTACTTGATCAGCGGGCCAGAACCGGTCCGTCCGGTACCTCCGGCCGCGACGCCGAAGTCGCCGGAGCCCTTGGTGACGATGGTCACCGCCTTCGGCGGACGTGCCCTTGGCGTGGACGAAGCCGATGGCGGCGTGGCGGTGCTCGGGGCGGCCGGACTGGTCGATATCGGGAACGGCCCCCGATCCTTGTTCCTCGACACCGGCGCGTCGTCGGCCGGCGCGGTGGCGTCAGGACCCTGCTCGACGTTCCGGTCCATGGCGGTCGGTACTCCGACCAGGGCCTCGGTGGGAAGCCACAACCCGTACCAGTCGGCGAGAAGCCCGAATCCGAGGATGAACGTCGAGATCAGAGCCACACTCGCACGCCGGATCCTGCGGCGGCGGGTTTGGAGCTGGTGGTCGGTGAGTGTCTGGGTACGGCGTTTCGTGGTCCTCGGCCTTTTCGTCCCGGACGCCTTCGTCCTGGCTGCCGTCGTGCGGCGTACCTTCCTGCGGGCGAACATCGGTGGCGAGCCCTCCCCTGGTCGATCCCCCTCACCCCGGGGTCACCCTAGCGGGACCCGAAAACCCCCCTAGTCGACCGGCGCGGCGCCAGTGATCCGATGCAGGGCGAAAGTCCGTGCCTCTCCCGCCGCATGGTCATACGCCGTGAGCCAGCCCCCGTCGATCCGAACCGGGTCAACGATCCGGTCGCGGGCACCCCCCTGCTGGTCTACGTACCCCATCCAGACCGACCACCCACCCGCCAGAGCGGCCCGAAGAACCTCGACAGCTTCGGCCGAGGCCGTTCGCCGGAGTTGCCCCACTGCGGCCCCGGCGGGCCGGCTGGCCCGGGCCCGATCGCCGGCCCGGACGGCGCGTACGGCGGCCATCAGCACGTCCGGTTCGGGTTCTCGCGGACCTGTCGTGCCCGCCCGTGCCGGCGCCTCGGCGGTCCTCCCGGCCCGCGTACCGGTGAGCACCAGCGCGCCCTCCGGGGTTTCGGCGACCGGCGAATATCCAAGGGCCCGCAACTCGTCGACGATCACCTTCACCGGCTGCCGGCCGATGACCACGGTCGGTGCGATCCGGCGCAGGCCGAGGGGTGTGGTCCGGCGGTCGGCCAGCAGCGCGTCCAGCGCGGCCGGGTCGTCGCAGCGGAGGTACGCCGTCGCGGTGCCCGCCCGGAGGTGGCCGTGCCGGCGGGCGACGTCGTCGATGAGGTACGACAGCGGCTGCGGCACCGGCGTGGCCGAGTGGCGGGACACCAGGTCGTGCAGCTCGGCCGCCGTCCGTCCCCCGTCGAGGGCGCGACGGACCGACTCCGCGCTGAACCGGTAGACAGTGGCACCTCCGTGGGACTCGGCATCGGCCATGCTCGCCAGGGCGCGGGCCAGCTCGGGCCGCAGCGGGCCGGGGGCGACGGCGGTGAGGTCGGCCTGCAGGAGTACGTGGTCGACGGGTTCGGGGAGGAGCGGTAGGAGCGTTGCGGCGGCGGCCTTCTCGCTCTCACGCAGGGCGGCGCCGTGGGCGGCGAGGGCACCGAGGCCGGTGACGCCCAGGACGGCGGCCTCGGTGAGGGTCCAGTCGAGGAGTTGGCGGACGAACGCGGTCATCCGCCGGGGCCGCAGCCACTGCGCCCGCGCCGCGACCGCCTCGGCGTCCGGCGCGGTGTTCGCCGGCGCCTCCGCGAGAACCTGGAGTACCAGCTGGCGGACGTCCGGGGCGACGCTGCGTTCGACGTCCGGTGCCAACGCCGGCAGGAGCTTGTCGCGGTCGTCGCGGCTCCCGACGAGCCCCGGCACCCGGGTCGAGTGCAGCCAGGCACCCGCGATCCTGGCCCAGCGGTCGGCGGGTTCAAGCGCGAGCCAGGTGTCGTAGGCGGGGGTGGGAAGCCAGCCGTCGTCGTCGCCGACGGCGACGAGTCCGGCGGCGAACGCGGTCTCGATCACCAGTGCCGCGGTGGGTTCGTCGACGTCGAGACCGGAGGCGGTACGGCGCAGATCGCGTACGCCCACACCGCCCGCGCGCAGGATCGTCGGAGGCTCGGCACCCCACGTGTCGAGGAGCTGCTCGACCAGGCGTACGACGTCCAGCGTGGTACCGGCGGCGGTCCGGTCGACGAGCGCCTGGTCGCGGGCGGTCCCCGCCAGCGCGGGCGGATCGAGCTCGCCTGCCGGGAGAAGCCGGCCACCGCGGAGGTGGAGGCCGACCTCCCGGGGCAGCGTCACGGTCCGGGCGTCGCGGGCGACGAGGAGGCCGCGGGCGAGGAGCTGCTCGACCGGGCTGCGGGCGGACTCGACCGTGACGGTCCGGTTGGCGTCGGACACCAGCCCGATGGGTGGCCCGGCGGCCAGGCGTTCGGCGACGGATCGCGCCTCCGCGCCGGCCTCGT
This sequence comes from Actinopolymorpha sp. B11F2, assembly GCF_040195635.1. NCBI lineage: Bacteria > Bacillati > Actinomycetota > Actinomycetes > Propionibacteriales > Actinopolymorphaceae > Actinopolymorpha > Actinopolymorpha sp. B11F2. The sequence goes on from NZ_JBEFTX010000010.1 coordinate 261,125, forward strand.
CGAGAAGTGCGGCCAGGTGTGCGCTGTCGGCGAGGCGCGGGTCGTCCGCGGGCGGTCCGAGGCCGGCGGGGTGCGGGCCGAGCAGATCGGGTACGACGGCGGCCACGTCCAACGCGTCGTCGGGGCCCCAGACGAGGGCAAGGGAACGCAGCCGGGCCAGGGTCGCGTCCAGTTGCTCGTTCGGGAGGTCGAGAAGTGTCCGAAGGGTGGCCCGGGAGACCTGTGGCGCGGCGACCACCACGGCCTCCACGACCGCGAGCTCGCGCCGATCGAGACGGTCCAGCGCCCGCGCCAGCGAACTCCTGGTCGTCGCCCTGGCCGCGAGCGCCACGATGTCCGACGGCAATGGGGTGACGAGATCCGGTCGGGCGCGGAACAACCGCACCAGCGCGTCGTCAGCGAGGTTGCGGAGAGCTTCTGCGAGCGTGACCGGCTCGGCAGCCATTCTGGCCATCCCTTCCACGGTAGAGCCCACTCCACCGTAGAGCTCCAGGCCAAGCGCCGGGTGCCTGCGGACTTGTCGAAGGTATCTCGTCATCTATGGCGACATACCTCTGACAGGTGACCGGGGCCGAGCCCGACCACACCACGACCCTGGCCGACCCTGAGGGGCTTGCCAGGGTGGGCGCGGGCCCTTCCCCGATGTGCGTGAAGGGTCCCGGACGGCACGGTGGATCCATGCCGTTCGCAGGAGAGTTCTGGGGGTACGCATGTCGGTGACGGGGACCCTCGCCGATCTCCATGCCATGGTGACCGCACTGCATCCTGGCGTGCTCTTCGCGCTCACCGTCCTGGCGGTCTCGGTCGAGACGTCGCTGTTCGTCGGGCTGCTGGTCCCCGGGGACGTCGTACTCCTCGTCGCCGGCGCCACCGTGACGACGCCCGGCGAGTTCGTGGCGGTGGTCGTCGCCGGCATCGCCGGTGCCCTCGTGGGGGAGGCGATCGGCTACGCGTCGGGCCGCCGCTACGGGACGCGTCTCCGGCACAGCCGGCTCGGCCAGCGCCTCGGCGAACGCCGCTGGATCCGTACCGGCCGCGCGCTGGACCGTTGGGGTGGACGCGCGATCGTGACCGCCAGGTTCACGCCGGTGGTCCACGCGATGCTGCCGGTCGTCGCGGGAACGCTCGGCTATCCGATCGGACGGTTCCTGCGCTGGTGCGGTGCCGCGGCGGTCATCTGGTCGCTCGTGTACGCCGGTGCGGGCGCGTTGGCGGGCAGCCAGCTCGCGCGGGTGAACGGCTCGCTCGGTCTGGTCGGCTACGGCGTACTCCTCGTTGTCGGCGTCTTGATCGCCCTCAGGTGTGGGAAGGCTGTCAAGACCGCCTTGCGTCGGCGGTCGGCGTCGGTTACGCCGGTCGGGTCAGCTGCGTTGGCGGGTCAGGTGGACCGGTCGGGTCAGGTGGACCGGTCGGGTCAGGTGGACCGGTCGGGTCAGGTGATCCGGTCGGGTCCGGCGAACCGGTCGGGTCAGGACAACCGGTCGGAATGGTGGACGCGTGCGATCGCGGGAGGTGACAACTGATGAGCCTGGCTCCTGAGGTGACGGCTCGGCTGGAAACGTCTTCCGGGACCACGCATGCGCCTGCTCTGGCGGCTCCTCGCTCCCGACACGCATCAACTCCGCCCGTGGCGAAGCCTCGCACCGTGCGCGGATCGAGAACCACAGCGGAGATCGCACGTCGCGACGGGCGTGGGGCACGTCGCGACCGTGACTTCCGGCTGTCGTGGCGCGCCCGGCAGGTACTCGTCCTCGCCGCCGTGGTCGGCCTTGTCGGCTGGCTCGCGTACGAGAACCGGAATGCCTTCGACCCCGGGCTGTGGCGCGCGAACCTGCACCTCGGCTGGGCGCTGCTCGCCGTCGCCGGCATGGGGCTCACGCTCGCCGGCAACGCATGGAACCTCTCAGGCGCGAGCCCGACCCGGTTGCGGTTCTGGCCGACGTTCGCCGCACAGGTCGCTGGGTCGCTGCTGCGCATCGTGTCGCCGGCAGCGGTGGGTGCCGCCGCCGTCAACGTGCAGTACCTCCGGCGGGCCGGCGTGAGTGGGACGGCCTCGCTCGGCGCCGTGTCGGTCGCGCAGTCCGTACAACTGCTGCTGGCGATGTTGTTGCTCCCGCCCGTTGCCATCGCGGCCGGTGCCGAGGCCGAGCTGTTGAGCGCCGACGGCCTGTGGATCGCGCTCGCCGTGGTAGCCGGGACAGCGGTGGTCGCGGGTGCCATCGTCCTCGTGGTGCGCAGGTCTCCCCTGGCGGAGGCTCGGGTCCGGATGCTGCTGGGTGAGCTGTCCCGGTCGCTGCGGGCGATGGCGGGCGAGCCGTGGCGGGCGGTCGTGAGCGTCGCCGGCGCGGTCTGCGTCTCGGGCGGGCTCATTCTCGCGCTGTGGTCGTCCGTGCATGCGTTCGGTGGGTCGCTGGCGTTGCTGACGGCGGCGGGCGTTCTCCTGCTCGGAAGTACGGCGGGCAACATCGTCCCGGTGCCTGGTGGACTCGGCTCCGTCGACGCGGCGCTCGTCGCCGCGTTGACAGCGACCGGCACCCCGCTCACGGTGGCGCTGCCGGCGGTGGCGCTGTTCCGGCTGGTGACGCTGTGGCTGCTGCTTCCGGCGGGCCTGGTGAGCCTCGGCCTGCTCCGCAGCCGCGGGCAGCTGTAGGGAGCCCGCGAGCGTGTAAGGCTGGAGCTGTCGGGTAGTCCGACCGACTGGCCCCGACCTCGAGAAGCGAAAGCGGGGAGAGAACCATGGCAAAGGTCGTATTTCTGGTCGACGAGATCTTCGAGGACTCCGAGTTCCAGGTCCCGTACGACGAGGTACGCAAGGCGGGTCACGAGGCCGTCGTCGTCGGCAGGGAGAAGGGCAAGGAAGTCACCGGCAAGAAGGGGACGAAGGTCACGGTCGAGCTCGGGTCCGACGATGCGCGGGCGGAGGACTTCGACGCCGTCGTCGTGCCGGGTGGCTACTCACCGGACAAGGTGCGTACGGACGCGAAACTGGTCGACCTGACCCGCCAGGCGTACGAACACGGCAAGCCGGTCGCGGCGATCTGCCACGCCGGCTGGGTACTCGCCGAGGCGGACATCGTGCGTGGGAAGACGGTGACCTCGTACCACTCCATCCGGACCGACCTGGTCAACGCCGGTGCCGAGTGGGTCGACAAGGAGGTCGTGGAGGACGGCAACCTCATCACGTCCCGTACGCCCGCCGACCTGCCGGCGTTCTGCGCCGCCCTCCTGCGACAGCTCGGCTCGTAGCCCCACCGCAGACCGCGGCGGGGCCCGGTGTGGGCGGGATCCCAGCGCCGCCCGGATTCCGCCTGCCGCGCCTGCCGCGCGCCTGCCGCGCCGGGCAACTTCCGGCGACGGCGAACCGTCTGAATGGCTATGAGATCTCGCAGACTGCTCGGGTGCCTGGCCCTTCTCCTGGCTGCCGCTGGCACCGGTGGCTGCGGCGGAGGGGTGACAACAGTGGACCCAGGCGCCGGATCCGAGGCGGAGGACCAGCTACGCGGACGTACGTACCTCTCGACCGAGGTCACGGACTCCGGTGCCCCCCGTGAACTCGTCGACGGCACCCGGATCAGCCTGCAGTTCACCGACGACGGCCGGTTGCTCGCCAACGCCGGCTGCAACTCCATGTCCGGTGAGGTCAGTCTCGACGACAGCCGGCTCGACGTGGGCGGCGGCCTCGCGACGACCGAGATGGGCTGCGATCCCGCCCGGCACGAGCAGGACGAATGGCTGGCGAAGCTCTTCGACACGAGCCCGGAATGGCGCGTCGACGGCGACCGGCTGATCCTCACCTCGGGCGAGTCGAGAATCGTTCTCCTCGACCGCAAGGTCGCCCAACCCGACCGGCCGCTGACCGGCACCCGTTGGAAGCTCACGACGCTCATCGACGGGGAGGTCGCGTCGTCGGTGCCGAAGCTGGACAAGACGCCGGACCTGACCTTCACCAAGGGCGGAGAGGTCAGGGGCTTCAGCGGTTGCAACGGTTTCGGCGGCGAGGCGACCGTCTCCGGTTCGACCATCGCGTTCGGGTCGTTGCAGGGCACCCTGATCGCCTGCCCGGGTGCCGCGGGCGCGGTCGAGCGGACGGTCCTCGACGTGCTGCAGGGCGACGTCCAGTTCACGATCGACGCCGACCAGTTGCGGCTGCGGCATCCGGACGGCAAGACCCTCGTCTACTCGGCCGCCGCCGCCAAGGACCGCTGAGCCGCAGCCCTGACGGCAGCCGCCGCTACGGACAGTGTGTGCGCCGGCCATCGCGTCGAGGACGTGGTTCCGCCCCCAAGTCGCACCTCGACGCCCGTCCCCGGACCCCGACCGGGACGGGCACATTGCCACGCAACGTAGGGTCGATGCCGTGGCCCCAGATGCGCTAGTCGTCGGTTTCGACCTGGATATGACCCTCATCGACTCCCGTCCCGGCATCGCCGCGGTCTGGGACGCGGTCTCCGCGCGTACCGGCGTCCACGTCGACAGCGCCACCGTCGTGACCCGGCTCGGGCCACCGCTCGACCACGAGGCGGCACAGTGGTTCCCGGCCGCCCAGGTGCCGGCGGCCGTCGCGCTCTACCGCGAGCTCTATCCCGACCTGGCCGTCGAGAACGCCGCGCTGCTGCCGGGTGCGGCCGAGGCGATCAAGGCCGTACGCCGGCACGGCGGCAAGGTGCTGGTCGTCACCGCCAAGAACGAGCCACACGCCCGCCTGCACCTCGAACACCTCGGGCTCGAGGTCGACGAGATCGCGGGCGACGTCTGGGCGGAGGAGAAGGGCACGGTCCTGCGCGCCCACAACGCCACGATCTATGTCGGTGACCACCACGGTGACATGCTCGGCGCGCGGACGGCGGGGGCGCTGGCGCTGGGCGTCCCCACCGGACCGCTCTCGGCGGAGGAGCTGCGCGCCGCCGGCGCGGACGTCATACTCACCGATCTTGCCGACTTTCCGTACTGGCTCGACGACCACATGCTCACCACCCGGCTGGCCGCACTCGAGACGCAGCTGACCGCCCTGGGTTCGCTCGTCGTCGCGTTCTCCGGCGGCGCGGACTCGGCGTTCCTGCTCGCGGCGGCCGTCCGCGCGTTGGGCTCGGACAACGTGGCCGCCGCCACCGCCGTCTCGCCGTCCCTGCCCGACGCCGAGCTGGCGCCGGCGCGCGAGTTCGCCGACTCGCTCGGGGTCCGCCATCTCACTCCGCGTACGGACGAGATGGCCCGGGAGGGTTACCGCGCCAACGACGGAGACCGGTGCTACTTCTGCAAGGCCGAACTGCTCGAGGTCGTCACGCCCATCGCGGCCGAGCTCGACATCGCCCACGTCGCGACCGGCACGAACGCCGACGACGCCCGCGCCGGGTTCCGCCCGGGCATCCGCGCGGCGGCCGAGCGCGGTGCGGTCACCCCGCTCAGGGACGCCGGCCTCACCAAGGAGCAGGTCCGCGAGGCGTCCCGCCGCTGGGGCCTGCCCACCTGGGACAAACCGGCCGCGGCCTGCCTGTCGAGCCGGATCGCGTACGGGCTCTCGATCACCCCGGCCCGCCTCGCCCGCGTCGAACAGGCCGAGGTCGCCCTTCGGGCGGTCCTCGCCGAGGCCGGCGTACCCGTCCGCAACCTCCGGGTCCGCGACATTGGCGACACCGCGCGGATCGAGGTCGACGCCGACCTCGTCGAGGCGGTCGAGGCGCTGCAGGAGGCACACGAGGCGGTGCTGGCGGCGGGGTTCGAGACAGCGGAGGTCGACCCGAAGGGCTTCCGGTCCGGCTCCATGAACGATCTGCTGCCCGAACCGTCCCGCTTCCGCTGATCCTGGGTCTGCGTGGCGGCCGCCACCCGACGCGCGGCCCGCGGTCCGGGCCGAAGCCGGCACGCAGGTGGCGTGAGGCGTACTAAGAGGTAGAGGCCAGACGTCCAGACGTCTACCCTTGGAGCGGCCCCCGTCCTGCGGGGGCCCAGTCATGAGAAGACGTGTCATGAGAGCGCGGGTCGCCCGGTTCCGCTGCTCTCCCATCCCAGATAGTGCATCCGAGCGAGGTCGATGTGCCGGCAGGCAAGGTGAAGTGGTACGACGCGGACAAGGGCTTTGGCTTCCTCACCAAAGACGACGGAGGGGATGTCTACGTCCGGGCCTCCGCCCTGCCCAGCGGCCTGACCTCACTCAAGGCGGGGCAGCGGGTCGAGTTCGGCATCGTCGCGGGCCGCAAGGGTGACCAGGCGTTGTCCGTACGCCTGCTCGAGCCACCGCCCAGCGTCTCCAAGGCGATGCGGAAGTCGCCGGACGAGATGGTGGTCATCGTCGAGGACCTCATCCGGCTGCTCGACGGCCTGGAGGGCACCTACCGGCGTGACCGGCACCCCGACGGCCGGACGGCCAAGCAGGTGTCGACCGTCCTCCGGGCGCTCGCCAACGAGCTGGAGCTCTGAGCCGCCGCTCCCTTGCTGTTCGCCGGTCCTCGGCGCGGGCGGCTCGCTGTCCACGCGTGGCCCCTTCGCCTGTTCCCGCGGAGGGCTCCTTCGCCTGTTCCCGCGTGGGGCGCCACCTGTTCCCGCGCGGGGCGCCACCTGTTCCCCGCCTGGTCGGCCAGGCGGGTGGTCACCGGCGAGGCGCCGACGCCTGGCCAACAGTCCACAGGCATGCCCAGCGTGGTCATTTGCCGGCGCGAACGGCGGTGTCCGCCACCCGGCTTCGGCGTACCGTGGAGAGCGTGGCCAGTGGACACATCGGTGAGCTGTACGCAGACAACCTGACCGACGCCGACCTCGAGCTGTTGGCCGAGGCGGCCGCGCCGACACTCACCGCCGCCGAGCTGCGGCACGAACCCGCGGCGATTCCCGGCCTCTTCGACCGGCCGGAGGTCTTCGAGGCCGTCTTCGGTCGTACGCAGGAACCTCACGACCGCTGGCTGGTCGGGGTGTCGCCGTTCCTGGCGTTCACGACCGCGGTGCACCGGTCGGCCGCGGACCTGTCCCACACGAGCTACCTCACCGAACGCACGGGAGCCCGCGAACGCGTCCCCGTCTTCGACGGCCCGGAGCTGGCCAGCTTTCTCGAACCCCTGGCGCGGCGGCTGTTCTTCGCCGAACTGCTGGCCTCGTTCGCCCGGGTGGCCAGCGGGCGGTATGTCGTGCGTACCGCCCGCGGCCTGCGTTCCCGCCGCTACAGCGAACTCGACCCCGTCCGCCTCGCCGGCCTCGTCGACACAGTGCCTCCCGCCGAACGGCCGGGCGCCTACCGCCGACTCGGTGACGTGGTGCTGTTCCTCGCCGGCGTGTTCCCCGACTACACGACCAGGCACGCCCTGGGCCCGATCGACGCGGCCCGCCTGCTGCGCGCGGCCGGCATCGCCCGCGAGGACCGCGACGCGCTCGCCGCGGCTCCGGCGATCGACCTCTTCGAGCATCTGGGTGCCCGCTGGTATCGCCAGGCGTCCCAGCTCGCGCCGCTGCGGACGGTGCGCCTGGAGGTCATCGCCGAGGTCGCGGAGAGTTTCCGGCAGGCGCGGCGGGTGCTCAACTTCGTCGCCGACCGGTACCTCTTCCCGGCCGGCGGCGGTTGGTTCACCCCTCCCGGCACCTGAGCGCGTCCCTCACCTGGAGGCGTACGCCAGGCTCCACGATCTGCTCGACACCCCTGGGCGGCGGGCCCCGCTCACTTCACCGATGGTCGGGTACGACGCGAGCCGGCCGGCGCGGGCACCTCTCCGCCGGAGCGCGCGTCCGTGGCGGTCGCGATGAGCGGGATACCGTCGCTGTGCGCGTCGTCGTATCCCTGCTCGACCAGGCCCGTCACGTTGAAGAGCCGCTCGTCGAGGGTGCCGTCCGCGAGCAGGGGCGCGGCCGAGGCTGGCACGACGTACAGCTCGTCACCCACCTGCCGGGTGAGATAGCCGGCCGGGTCGGGATCCGGCGACGAGACGACGGCGGAGTGGCGACCGGCTTCGTCCGTACGCACGACAAGGCGGTCACCGGTCACCAGCGTCACCGTGGTCGCGTCCAGAGTGGCGGCGGAACCGACGAGGGCGGTGTTCTCGCCCGCGGCCACACCTGGCCCCCGATCGCCGGCTGCGGGTGTCGCCCTCGCCACCGTCATGGAACAGAGCAGCGCCACCGCTGTCGCAGCTGCCGCGACAGCGGTGCCGAACCGGAATCCGGCACGACGGTTGATGGGCGTACGACGATGCACTGCGTTCATGACCGTCACCTTCACAGAACCGCCGACCACGCAGAACGATCGCGACGCGGCAGGTTCGCGCCATGACTGATACGCGTCACTGCCGGTCCGCAACTTTCGCCGCTCTCCTGTCATCGATCACGGCTACGCCTCCGGCCAGCAGGAGCACTAAGGTGCGGGGAAGCGTTTCCCAGACGGGAGGTGGGACGAGGCGGTGAGCGGGACCACGAACGGGGGGACGACGCAACCGTTGCTGCGGCTCACCGGCATCGTCAAGGCGTTCCCCGGCGTACGCGCACTCGACGGCGTCGACCTCGAGGTCCAGGCCGGCGAGGTGCACTGCCTGCTCGGCCAGAACGGTGCCGGCAAGTCCACCCTCATCAAGGTCCTCTCCGGCGCACACCAGCCGGACGCCGGTGAGATCGAGTGGCGGGGCGACCACCTCACCCTTCCGACTCCGCAGGCGGCGATGAAACGCGGTGTCGCCGCGATCTACCAGGAACTCGACCTCGTAGACGGCCTGTCCGTCGCGGAGAACGTCTACCTCGGCCACGAACCCCGCACGTTCGGCGTACCCCACCGGCAGGCGATGTGGCGGCACACCACGGAGCTACTGGCTCGCCTCGGCCACGCCGAGATCCCGCCCACGCAGGAAGTCGGCACGCTGTCGTCGGCCGGCAAGCAGATCGTCTCGATCGCCCGGGCGCTCTCCCACGACGCGCGGCTGCTCATCATGGACGAGCCGTCCGCGGTACTCGCGGGCGACGAGACCACCAACCTGTTCCGGGTGATCCGCGACCTGTCCGCCGACGGCGTCGCGGTGGTCTACATCTCCCACCGGCTGGAGGAGATCCGCGAGATCGGCGACCGGATCACCGTGCTCAAGGACGGCCGAACGGTCGCCCGCAACCTTCCCGCCCGCACCACGCCCACACCCGATCTCGTCCGGCTGATGACCGGCCGCCAGGTGGAGTACGTGTTCCCCCCGGCGACGAGCCGTGACTTCGACGCAGAACTGCTGCGGGTCGAAGGGCTGACCCGGCGCGGCGAGTTCCGCGACGTGACGTTCAGCGTGCGTGCCGGCGAGGTCGTCGGCATCGCCGGCCTCGTGGGCGCCGGCCGGTCCGAGCTGCTCGAGACGGTTTACGGCCGACGACGCCCCGACGCGGGCCGTGTCCTCGTCGACGGCAAGCCGCTGCGGAGGGGGTCCGTCGGCGCCGCCGTGCGCGTCGGGCTCGGCCTCGCTCCGGAGGAACGCAAGAGCCAGGCGCTCATCCTCGACCAGCCGGTCTCCCACAACGTCACGCTGGCGACGCTGCGCCGGTTCTCGACGTTCGGGCTGCTCCGCCGCGGCCGCGAGCACGCGGAGGCGACCCGGGTGACGCGCTCGCTCGACGTACGGCCGGACGACGTACGCCGTCCGATGCGTACCCTCTCCGGCGGCAACCAGCAGAAGACGGTCGTCGGTCGCTGGCTCCTCGGCGGCAGCCGGTTGCTGCTGCTCGACGAGCCGACCCGTGGGGTCGACGTCGGCGCGCGGGCCGAGCTGTACGCACTGATCCGCAGGCTTGCGGCCGACGGCGTAGGCGTACTCGTGGTCTCCAGCGAAGTGCCGGAGGTGCTCGGCCTCGCCGACCGGGTCCTGCTGCTCAAGGACGGCGGCATCGTGCACGAAGGCCGGGCGGCCGACCTCGACGAGCACCAGGTGCTCGACACCCTCATGGAGGGCCGAGTCGCCACCAGCGGCACCGCGATCGGAGGAGGAGGAGCGGTGTGAGCGACCAGACCGGCACAGGAACAGGCGCAGGCACGGACGCGGGCACCACGCGCGAACCCGGCGAAGGCACGCCGTCCGTGACCGCGCCACCCACCAGCGAGCAGTCGCGGGTGGAGGCGGCGGCCGCCGCGACCGGCGCGGCCACCGCGGGCACCGTAGGCGGGCTCGCCATGGGGACGCTCGTGCGGCACGCCGGTCTCGTCGTCGTCCTCGTCGTCCTCGCGATCGTCGGCATGATCACGTCGCCCGAGACGTTCGGCACCCAGTCCAACATCAACACGATCCTCACCAACGCCTCGGTGATCGGCGTCGTCACGGTCGGCATGACGTTCGTCATCATCGGCGGCGGGATCGACCTGTCCGTGGGCGCGATCATGGCACTCGCCTCGGTATGGTGCACGACGCTCGCCACCCAGTCCTACGGCCCCGGCGTCATGATCATGTGCGCGCTGCTCGTCGGCACGGGCACGGGGATCGTCAACGGCCTGCTGATCGCGTACGGCCGAATCGTGCCGTTCATCATGACCCTCGCGATGATGGCGAGCGCGCGGGGTCTCGCCGAGCAGCTGTCGTCGAAGCAGACGCAGGTGAGCCGGGTCGAGTTCGTCAACGACATCGCGCGGTCGGACGTGGTGGGGATCCCCGTCCTGGTGATCATCCTGGCCGTCGTGGTGGGCGCCGGATGGTTACTGCTCGAGCGCACGACCTTCGGCCGGCGCACGGTCGCGATCGGCGGCAACCCCGAGGCCTCGCGGCTTGCCGGCATCGACGTACGCCGGCACACCGTCCTGCTCTACGCCCTGTCCGGCTTCTGCTGCGGCATCGCCGCGATCATGATCGTCTCGCAGACGACGGCGGGCTCAAGCACCCACGGGAACCTCTACGAGCTCGACGCCATCGCCGCAGCGATCATCGGCGGCACCCTGCTGACCGGCGGGCGGGGCACGATCATCGGCTCGCTGCTCGGCGTCCTCGTCTTCACCGTGATCACCAACCTCTTCATCCACAACAACCTGCCGACCGAGATCCAGAACATCGCCAAAGGCGCGATCATCGTCGGCGCCGCGCTGACCCAGGTCGTACGCCGGGGTTCTTGGTCCCCTGACCGTCCAGGCGTCCGTCCGTCCTCAGCGCTCCCCACCCACAGGAGATGGTCATGAACCGACAGCAGGGTCCCGACCGGGCCGACCTCGGCCGCCGACAGCTCTTCCTCGGCGCGGCGGTCGTCGCCGGCGGTGCGGTGGTCGCCGGATGCACGTCGAACGAGCCGCAGGACGTCGGCACCGACAACCGGGCCGAGTCGGCCCCCAAGCCCGCCGCCGACGAGCCCGGCAAGCCGGTGACGATCGGCTTCTCCGCACCCGCCGCCGACCACGGTTGGATCGCGGCCATCACCGCCAACGCCGACAGCCAGGCCAAGTCCTACTCCGAGGTGACGCTGGAGAAGGTGGAGGCCACCAACGACATCGCGAAGCAGATCGCCGCCGTCGAGACGCTGATCAACAAGAAGGTCGACGCGCTCGTCATCCTCCCCAACGACGGCAAGCAGCTCACCGCGGTCGCGCAGAAGGCCACGGACGCGGGCATCCCGGTCATCAACCTCGACCGGATCTTCGACACCCCGCTGTCGTACCGCTGCTGGATCGGTGGCGACAACTACGGCATGGGCGTCGCCGCCGCCAACTTCATCGTCGAACGGCTCGAAGCCGACGGCACGTCCAACCCCGTCATCGCCGAGATCGCCGGCATCGACTCCCTGCCGCTCACCCAGGAGCGCAGCCAGGGCTTCAAGGACGCCCTCGCCAAGGCCGGCCTCGAGGTGAAGAACCGCGTCGCTGCCGACTTCACCGTCCCGGGCGGCCAGCGCGTCACGTCCAACCTCCTCCAGGCGGCACCGAAGATCGACGCCATCTGGAACCACGACGACGACCAGGGCATCGGTGTCCTCGCGGCGATCGACCAGGCCAACCGTGACGAGTTCTTCATGGTCGGTGGCGCCGGCTCCACCGACATGATGGAACGCATCAAGGCCGACGACACCGTGGTCAAGTGCACCGTGACCTACAACCCCTCGATGGCGTCGTCGGCGGTGTCACTGGCCCGGCTGGTCGCGCAGGGCAAGGGCATGAGTGACCTGGTGGAGAACGAGATCCCGAAGATGATCACCCTGGCGTCGGCGACCATCACCAAGGAGAACGTCGACGACTACCTCGAGCTCGGCTTCCGTTCCTGACCGGTTCCGTTCCTGATCGGCGCTTCTGCAGGTGCGCTCCGCGAGTTGGTGTCGGTTGGTCGGGCACAGCGGCCCCCAAGCACCCACAA
>NZ_JBEFTX010000011.1:0-258649 GCF_040195635.1 Actinopolymorpha sp. B11F2
GTGCAAGGCTCGACATCGGAGACCCTTGCGGCTTGGCCTTGCACCCTTGTCCAGGTTCCGGGTATGCCTTCGGTGCTCGATCGACGAGAGAGAAACCCGACGACCCCTGACCCGAGCTTGATCGTGCGGGTACGCCAGGCGTACAACGAGGTGCGGGGGCAGGGGATGATCCTCGGTCCGCCAAAGTCCCGAGCCGGGATTCGCACTGTCACGATCCCGATGACAATCGTGCGCACCCTTCAGCATCACCTCGACTTGTACGTGAAGGCAGCGCCGGCTTCGTTCGTGTTCACGGGTCCCGCAGGCGCGGTGATCCGGCGAGGGAACTTCAACAAGATGGTGGAGTGGAAGAAGGTCGTTGAGAGCGTCGGCGCGCCGGGTCTGCACTTCCACGATCTTCGACACACCGGAAACACGCTGGCAGCTGCGACCAGGGTGAGCACCCGCGACCTGATGGCGCGGATGGGGCACGACTCGATGAGCGCCGCGATCATCTACCAACACGCCACGAGGGAAGCGGACCGAGCAGTGGCGGAGGCCCTGAATGCTCAGCTCGACGCCTGCCGACCCGAACGCCTCCGACCGTGACGGAGCCAACGATGGCCCGGACGATGACGGCACTGCGGGCATGCTGGCCCGCGTGGGCTAATGGCCCGCTAATGGCCCGCCGCTCGTTCTCAGGGCTTCACAACGACGACCCAGGCGAGCTGATCATGGCTCTGACCTAGGCCTTCAGGGTTGGAGCGGGTGAGGAGAATCGAACTCCCACTGTCAGCTTGGGAAGCTGATGTTCTGCCATTGAACTACACCCGCACGACGCCGCCCCACTCCGAGTCCGCATGGACCGGAACGGACGACGACCGGCTCAGGATACTACCCACCTCCGCCCGTTCGCGGACCGCCGACACCTTCGCTCCCAGCCGGCACCACCACCGCCTGCCGCCAGTCGCCACGCCCGCGCCGCGCACCTCCGCACCGCGCACCTCCGCGCCGCGCGCCCCCGCGGCGCGGACCCCCGCGGCGCGGACCCTGCGCTGCGGCCGCCACCCGCACCCGGCGCGCCGAGCGCCGCGCCGGGTCAACTCGGACGGTGTGCGTTCGGTAGGTTGCGAATGTGCTCCTCTCCGATCGTGATATCCGCCTCGAGCTCGACAAGGCCCGGGTGGTGCTCGACCCGTTCGACCCGACGCTGGTCCAGCCGTCCAGCGTGGACGTACGCATGGACCGGTTCTTCCGGGTCTTCGAGAACCACCGCTACCCCCACATCGACCCCGCCGAGGAGCAGCCCGACCTGACCAGGCTCGTCGAGTGCGAGAAGGGCGAGGCGTTCATCCTGCACCCGGGCGAGTTCGTCCTCGCCTCGACGTACGAGATCATCACGCTGCCCGACGACATCGCCGCCCGGCTGGAGGGCAAGTCGAGCCTCGGACGGCTGGGCCTGCTCACCCACTCGACGGCCGGCTGGATCGATCCCGGCTTCTCCGGCCACGTCACGCTCGAGCTGTCCAACGTTGCCACATTGCCGATCAAGCTCTGGCCGGGCATGAAGATCGGGCAGCTGTGCTTCTTCCGGCTTTCCTCACCGGCGGAGTACCCGTACGGATCAACCCAGCACGGGTCCCGCTACCAGGACCAGCGGGGGCCGACGCCGTCCAAGTCGTACCGCAATTTCTACCGCGCCGACATCTGACCCAGCCCGACATCTGACCCTCTGACCCGGCCCGACATCTGACCCTGGCCCGACATCTGACGCCCAGGGGCCGCGGCGGCACGTCAGACCGGAGGCGCCGGGTCGTACTGGATGCCGCGCCGGACCTGCCGGGCCCGCTCCACCCCGGCCAGCCGGGAGACCAGGTGGAGCGCCATGTCGATACCGGCGGAGACGCCCGCCGAGGTGATCATGTCGCCGTCGTCGACGAACCGTTCCTCAGCGCGAACCGTGACGCTCGGATCGAGCTCGGCGAGCTCGTCGACCGCGCCCCAGTGGGTGGTCGCCGGGCGCCCGGCGAGCAGTCCCGCGGCGGCGTAGACCAGCGAACCAGTACAGACACTCGTCATCAGCGCGACGTTCTCGCGCTGCCGCCGTACCCACGCCAGATGCGCCTCGTCCCGCACCAGCGGTCGGGTGCCGCGCCCGCCGGGGTGGAGCAGAACCTCGAATCCAGGAGCATCGGCGTACGAATGATGGGCGCGGACCGTCAGGCCCTTCGCACACTCGACTGGGCCGCCGTCGCGGGAGACGCAGGAGACGGCGAACCCGTCGTCGGGATATCGGCGGGCCCAGTGGGCGAGGACGTCCCACGGGCCGATGGCGTCGAGTTCCTCCACGCCGTCGAAGAGCACGATGCCGATCTGACGTGGTTCCACCGGGGCCATGGCGCCCATGACACCACACCTTTCGTCATCCGTACCCTGGCAGCCATGGAGTCAGCGTGACGACCCCGGATCCCGACGCCGAGGCGCGACGCCTGGCCAGGGAGTCCCTCGCGGCCGACGATCCGACGGGCTGGTTCGAACGCCTCTACGCGGCAGCCGAGGAGGGCGCAGCGGTGGTGCCGTGGGATCGCGGAACGCCGCACCCGATGCTCGTGGACTGGGCGCGGGCGCGTGGCCTCGACGGCAGGGGCGGGCGCGCGCTCGTCGTCGGCTTCGGCCCGGGCCACGACGCCGAGTTCGTCAGCAGCCTCGGCTTCACCACGACAGCTTTCGACATCGCGGAGTCCGCGGTGCGCGCCGCCCGGGAACGCTTCCCTGACTCAACCGTGCGCTACCTCACCGCCGACCTGCTGGCGCCGCCGCCGGAGTGGTACGGCGCGTACGACCTGGTGGTCGAGAGCCTGACCGTCCAGTCCCTGCCGGACGCGTTCCGCCCCGATGCGATCCGGCAGGTCGCGCGCCTCGTCGCTCCGGGCGGCACGCTGCTCGTGATCGCCGCCGCCCGCGAGGAGTCCGAACCCGCTGTCGGCCAGCCACCGTGGCCGCTGACGCGCGCCGAGGTGGAGGCGTTCGCCCACGACGGACTCGAGGTCGTACGCATCGACGACCTGTACGACGCTGATCGACAGGTTCGTCGCTGGCGGGCGGAGTTCAGCGGGACGGCGACCTGACGGCCCGGACCGTTCAGCGTCGGCGTCGGCGTCGGCGTGCGCTGCTACGCGGGATCGAGGACGAGACGCACTGCGCCTGACCTCTCGGGCGTTCGCACGACCAGGGCGAGCCGCCAGAGGTAAGGCCCGCCCCAGACCTGCTCGAGCCGCCGGTCGTCGAGCGCGATGCGTTCGGCCGAGACGTCAATGAGCGCAGGGTCGTAACCGATCGTCAGTCCACGCTTGACACCCGGTACGCGGACGACGCCGGATCCGGCCGTTGCGTCCGGTTCGCCCGAGGCGATGAAGTGAAGACGTACGTCGGACGGCGATCCGTCGAGCTCCCATGCGTCGGACAGGACGACCCGGCCGTCGCCGACCGACCGGTCCAGCGTGACCTCGCGTACCCATGCCCGGCAGCCCGCCTCGGCCGGATAGGCGCCGGCGAGATCCAACCGCAGGCCCACCCGGTCAACGCCGTCGCGAGTCAGTTCGACGTCCCGCGCGGCGAACTCCGCACCGGGCGGCTGGTCGTGGCCGTTGATGAGCGGCACGTTGTGGTGGGTGCTGCGCAGGCTCCAGATCTCGTAGCGGCGTGCGGAGAACGTCGTCGCGGTGTACTCCCCGACACCGGCGTCGACCAGCACCGGATGCCCGTCCACCGCGACGAGGACCGTGCCCACGTCGTTGTGGTTGTGGTCCTCGGCGTTGTGCCCGCCCTTGACCGAGAGCAGCAGGCCGTCGTCGCGTCGGGCGTACGTACGGGCGACGAGCAACTGGGTGTTCGGCCACCACGTCTCGGCTACCAGCGGCGCGGGACGCGCCGGCTCGGCCCGCCACTCGGCGTCGGCGAGGGCGAGCAGACAGCGGCCGAGCGGAGTTCCGGGTTCGACGACGGGGCCATCCGGCCCGCGCAGGGAACGCCCGTGCGCGACCACCTCGTCGTCGCCGATCCGTACGCCGTAGCGGTAGAGGACGTGCCCACACGCCGCCCGGCCATCGATGCTTGCCGGGCCGTCGGAGACGTTGACGTACCACCGGTCGGCGATGTGGACGCCGTGCGGATAGCGGCCGATCCTCTGGACGAGTGGTACGCCGAAACCATCGAGTGCACCGCCCGTCGCGGAGTACAGCGTCTCCAGGCACTCCGCGAGCGACGCACCCGCCCGCCACCAGTAACTGTGGCCCTCCGTGCACGCGCCGTCGGGGAGATAGCCGCCCACGAACACCTCGAGTCCTTCGACCGCGCGTTCCACGGTGAGCTGGATGTCGGCGGGATCGTCGTCGAGGAGCAGCGAACACGCGAGGACGTTGGAGTTGATCCACGGGTTCCAGTTGTTGACATGCGGGCGGACCCGGCCGAACCACACCCAGCTGTCAACCGTACGTTGCGGGACGAGGATGCGCGTGCGTACCTCGTCGACCAGGCGTTGCACCGCCGAGTGGGAACGTTCCCGCAACCGGTCGGCGAGCACGGCGTACGTCCATGCCAACAGCGAACCCGTCTCCGCCGCAAAGAGGTCCAACGTCGGGTTCCCCGGATCCGGCAGATCCTTGCCGCGATCGGCGCGCTCCGCATTGTCCCTACTGTGGGAGAGGTCGTGCGCCGGGATGCACCACGACGTCTCCTCGCAGAGCAGCCAGACACCGTCGAGGACCTCCTCGTGCCAGCGGTCCTCGTCGGTGAGGCAGGCGGCGATGACGGCGGCGGCGAGCCGCGAACGCCTCGCAAAGGCGGGGTCCTGGTAGCGGACCCGGTTCCCGGTACGCCGGAAGTCCAGCCACAGGGTCGCCGGCAGCTCGGGCCATGGACCCTGGCAGAGGTCCTCGGCAGCGGCGAGGTGTGCGCGCCGGGTCGTGTCATCGATGCCGGACCAGAAGGCGCGGTCGTCGACGTCGGGCACCGGACGCCATCCGCCCGGCTCCGGCAGGTGGGTCGCGAGCGCGTCACTCGTGAAGATCTCGGTGAGCATGTCGGTAAGGCCCTTCGGCCGGCGACGAGGCAGGTTCACTGTTGACCTTGCCCACATCCGCGGGTCGCCGTGGAGTGCGCTAACCGGTCTCGGCCAGCCTGCCCACAAACGCCCGACGGGTGTGCCGACCGCGAAGCCGGCTGGCGGGACACCGGCGGCCCGAAGGTGTCCAGTTCAGGCGTTCGACCGCGTCGAGTCCTCCTACGGTGTCCACTTGTCAGGCCTCGGCTGGCCGACAGTCGAACGACCTGGCTTGACTGGGATCGTGCCGAGACACCAGGAAACCACCCCGTCGACCGTCGACCCGGACCCCTCCACGGCGCCCGCCAACGGGCCAGGTCCCGAGCCCCTCATCGGGCCAAGCGAGGCACCCGCCGTGCACGTCATGTCGTTCAACGTGCGGGTGGGAAGCGACGGGCTCCACGATCCGTGGGCCGACCGCCGTGCCGCGACCGCCGCGGTGCTCCGGTCCCAAGCGCCGACCGTGATCGGTACGCAGGAAGGGCTCTATCACCAGCTGCGCGACATCAGCGCCGACCTGCCGACGCACTACGAGTGGATCGGCACCGGACGCGAAGGCGGCAGCCGTGGAGAGTTCATGGCCGTTTTCTTCGACGTCCGCCGGCTCGACCCACGGGAGTTCGACCACTTCTGGCTCTCCGACACTCCGGCGGAGATCGGGTCGTCGTCATGGGGCAACAAGGTGGTACGCATGGCGACCTGGATCCGGTTCCGCGACCGGGTGACCGGGCGGGACTTCGTGGTCCTCAACACCCATCTCGACCACGCGGTGGACAAGGCGCAGCGCCTGGGCGCGGAGCTGGTGGCCGAACGGCTCGCCGCCTTCGACCCCGCCCTGCCGGTCATCGTCACGGGCGACTTCAACGTCGCGGCCGAGGCGTCCACGCCGTATGACACGTTGACCACCGGCGCCGGGCTGGTCGACACCTGGTCGGCAGCGAACGACCGCCTGACACCCGCGTACGCGACCTACCACGGCTACGAGCCGGCGGTAGAAGGCGGCGACCGGATCGACTGGATCCTCGTCCGGCCGGATACGCGGGTGCAGGCGGCGGCGATCAACACCCGCACGGTCGACGGTCGGTGGGGGTCGGACCACTGGCCCGTGCAGGCGCTGCTCGCACTCGACTGACTGCGGCAGGTCGCACCCGCCGCGCGGGCCGATCACCCCCGACTGACTGCGGCAGGTCGCACCCGCCGCGTCGGCCGGCTGATCACGCCCCGGCTGAAGGCGGCAGGTCGCAACCCGCGAGACGGCGCCGGAGGCTCACGCCCGACTGACGACGGCCGGCCGGTCGCCACGCCGGCGCCGTTGTGCCGGCAAGGTGGCGCGCTGCGGCGGATGGGCGGGTTCGACCCGGTTGGCCAAGCGGCGGAGGGCCAGCGCGAACGTCCGTCTCAGGCCGCGCAGCACGCGTTCGTGGCGGGTGCGCCGGTGGAGGCGCGAGCGGCGTACGGACCGGCTCATGGTTGCTTCGGCGAGCAGGTCGGCCTGGCGGGACTTGGCGAGTTCGTAGATGGCGTGGTCGTTCATCATCGTGGGACAACTCCTTCTGGCGGAACGTGCGGTGGGAGGACAGGGCGCGGCTGTCCGGGTGGGCGGGCAGCGCCCGCCCACAGGACGGCGAAGGTCGATATGGGGTTCGGTGGGAAGGTCGGTGGCGTCGAGCCGGACGGGGCCCGGCGGTTGGGCAAGGAGCAGGCGCGGCTCAGCGGGCGCGCACGATCGAGATGTCTCCGCTGAGCGTACGAGCACGCACCGACACTGTGAGCTCGCTGTCATCGGGCTCGTCGGCCTGGTCGAGCGCCGAGCTCACGTCACCTGACAGGGAGGACAGGTCAAGCCAGGCGGCTGTACCCGCGGCGATGCCGACCTGGATGTCGCCCGAGGCCGCGTCGACGGACGCCTCGCCCTGGCGTACGGATCCGATGCGTACATCTCCTGAGGCGGTTTTCGCGTCGACCGACCCACCGATGGTGCCGACCTGGAGGTCGCCCGACGCGGCCTGTAGGCGGAGGTCTCCGCCTACGTCGTCGAGGCGTGCATCGCCAGATGCCGTGGACAGCTGCGCGCGTCCGGCCACCGTGGCGATCTGGAGGTCACCGGATGCCGTCTGGACCTTGGCGTCACCGTCGACCTGGCGGCAGAAGACGTCGCCACTCGCGGTCTGGATCGTCACGTCGCCGGCGTGATCGATGCGAAGGTCGCCGGACGCGGAGTGCAACTCCACAGCACCCAGCCGCCCGTCGGCGCCGACGTCGGCGGATGCCACCGACCCCCGTACCGCGGACCCGTCCGGGAGGGAGACCCGGACGGTGATCGAGCCGGTACGACCGAAGCTCCGGTCGTCAGGTGCCTCGACGACGACCACGCCGTCGCGGTGCTCGACCGCGGTGTGCTGGGCGGTTTCGACGTCGCGCGAGTCGCTCGGGTTGCTCGGGAGGACCTCGACCTCGGTCTCCGTACGGGGCCCCGCGCTGATGTGGGCCTCGCCGGAGTTCAGCTTGAGCCGCAGGGTGATGGGTTCAGGAGTGGGAAAAGTAGGCATGACGAACTCCGCTCTCGGCGTCGTGGTGTGGGGACGGGCGAACCTGCCGCGTGGTGCCGGCGGCTGTCGTGCGGGCGCTTGCGGTGCGGGGGTTGTGCTCGCCTGCTGCGCAGGCGCACACGGTGCGGGGCTGTGGTGCGGGCAGCTTGTGTGGCCGGTCCGGTCAGCGGGCCCAACCGGAGAAGTGTTGGCCGATCTGCGGGCCGCGACGTCCTCGCATGCGGTCGTCTCGGTCCCGTCGACCGCCCCGGCCGCCTCGGCTGTCGGCGGCCGACGCTTCCTCCAGTGCGACGCCCACCGCACGGACGAGCCAGGTGTTGACCGACACGCCCGCGCGGGCGGCGGCCTCCTCGGCCCGCGCCTTCAGTGACTCGGGGAGCCGGAGCGTCACGCGGGCGGTGCCCTGCTCGGCATCGGGGATGGGGGGTGGTCCGGGCGGCGGGCCGGGGGGACCCGGCGGTTCCGGAACGCTCGGGGGCATGGACACCACGAACTCCGGCTCGCGTCCGCGGAGCCTGACCTCCACCGAACCGGGGGCGAGTTCACGGGTGACCTCGTCTGCGGCAGTGGAGAGCGCATCCATGAGCGCGAGCCGTACGGCGGCGTCCAGCGCGGCGGTCAGTCGCTCCGCGGCGGCACGGGCATCCTGACCCGCCACCTCCGCGGCGACTGTCAGGTCGCGGCGAATGCTTTCGACGTACGGTGTAAGTTCCATGACGCCATGGTGGCGTCATAACGACGTCATGTCAAGCGTCGAGTGACGTCGGCGGGGCGGCGGGTCCGGATATGCGGCGTCGGCTTCCTGACCGCGCGGTGTCGGCGGATCCTCAGGAGGCCGGGCCTGATCCTCGGGAGGCGGGGCCGCGCCGATCCTCAGGGGGCCGGGCCGACCTCACGTCCCAGTGCGGTAGCGGAGGTACACCACGCCGTTGCCGAACCGGCGCTCGTCGAGCAGGTCGAGCTTCAGGCGTACGCCTTCGGGAAGAGACCGCTTCCCGCCTCCGACCATGATGGGCGAGACGAACAGATGACACTCGTCGACCAACCCGGCCTTGAACGCATGAGCGGCGAGTTCGGGGCCGGAGACGGCGAGATCCCGGGTGGCCGCCTGCTTCAACTGCCGGACCGCTTCGGGATCGAAGTCCCGCTCGATCCGCGTCCTGGCGGTGGAGACCTGCTCGAGCGTCCTGGAGTACACCACCTTGTCGGCGGCCTGCCAGAGGGTCGCGAAGTCCCGCATGAGCGGCGACTGTTCGGCGAGTGTGGCGTCGGTCTCCCAGCCGGCCATGGTCTCGTACATCCTGCGCCCGTAGAGATAGGTGCCGAGCGGCCCTTCATGCTCGTTGATGAAGGCGTGTACCTCCTCATCGGGCATGCTCCAGTCGAACGTGCCGTCCTCGTCCTCGATGTAGCCGTCGAGCGACATGATCGACGTGTAGATCAGCTTGGCCATGACGCGACCCCTCTCTCGGGTGCCGATTCTGTTCGTACGGGTGACTTGCTCGTACGGCGTCTATCGCGGCGCGACGTAGCTGGCCAGCATGTCGGCCAGTTCCTTCGGGCGGCTGAGCGCGACGCAGTGGCCGGCGGCGATCTCGTCGGGGGTGATGCCGAGTCGCTGGGCGGCGTGCCGGCGAAGGAACTCCGGCGGGAAGAAGCGATCCTCGGTGCACAGGACGAATCTCGTCGGTACGTCCGGCCACGCGTCCAAGGGCCACGGGGCGTCGCCAGGAGTCGTCGACTGCCGCCGCTCCCTGGACAACGCCTCCTCCGCCAGGCGACGCGGTACGTCGTGGTAGAAGCTGACGAACGGGTCCTCGTGACCAGTCCTGCCAGCGTCGCGCGCCGCCTGCTCCCGCACCGCCGGCCCGCACCCGGTGTTGTCCCACCAGTCGCGCGGTGGCTCGCCGGGAGCGGGGATCATCGCAGCCACCAGGACCAGCACCTCGACCGGAAGCCGATCGGCGACCAACGGCGCGGTGAACCCGCCGGCCGACTGCGCGACCACGACCAGATCCCTCCGGCCCTCGA
Source organism: Actinopolymorpha sp. B11F2 (assembly GCF_040195635.1). NCBI lineage: Bacteria > Bacillati > Actinomycetota > Actinomycetes > Propionibacteriales > Actinopolymorphaceae > Actinopolymorpha > Actinopolymorpha sp. B11F2. Next base: position 9,661 of record NZ_JBEFTX010000011.1, read on the forward strand.
CGGCCGCGACCACTGCGTCGGCGTACTCCTCGAGACCTGCGGCGTCGTCGTCGATCGGCAGGTCGGGAGCAACGACATCGTGTCCCCGCGCGCGCAGCTCAGGCTCGAGCAGGTGCCAGTACCAGCCGGTGTCACCGGCGCCATGGATGAGTACGAACGTGGCCATGTCAGCGAACCTCCTGGTCGCTCGACCCCTTGGCGTCCAGAAACCGCTTGCACTTCGCAAGCAGTTGCGATCCTAGGTAAACTGCTCTCGAAATGCAACCAGTCGTGTGGAGGCCCTTGAATGACCGAGTCGCACCGGTCGGGATGCCCCATCAACCTGTCGCTCGAGATCCTCGGCGACAAGTGGAGCCTGCTCATCCTTCGCGACATGATCTTCGGCGGCCGCCGACACTTCCGCGAACTCCTGAACGGATCGCAGGAGAAGATCGCCTCCAACATCCTCGCCAACCGACTGAAGCGGCTGGTCGAGGTAGGCATGCTCACCAAGCGCGACGACCCCACCCACAAGCAGAAGGCGATCTACAGCCTCACCGAACCCGCGATCGAACTCGTACCGATCATGGCGGCGCTCGGCGCCTGGGGAAGCAAATGGCTGCCGGTCAGCGAGGAGCTGTCCGTGCGGGCACGCTTGTTGGACGAGGGCGGCTCCGAACTGTGGGACCGGTTCATGGCCGAGCTCCGCGAGGAACACCTGGACAGCCCGGTGGACAGCCCGGTGGACAGCCCGGTGGGCAGCCCGGAGCGTCCCGGCGGCACTCCGCCTGGCAAGACCGTTCGCCAGCACCTGCAGGAGGCCTACCTCGCGGTCGTCGCCAGCACTGAGGCGTCCTGATCCGTACCGGTTCGCCGTGCACCCTCGATCAGCTGAGCCGATCAGCCGACCGCTCCAGCCGAGCCGATCAGCCGACCGTTCCAGCCGAGCCAGTTGCCGAGCCGATGCCGATGAGCCGATGAGCCGATGAGCCGATGAGCCGATGAGCCGATGAGCCGACCGTTCCATGATCATGAAGGAAAAGCGACGTATACACCGGCAAAACATTCATGATCACGATCATGATCACGGGAGAGGGCGCGGGCGGCGCAGTTCAGTCGGTCGAGGCGGCGGCGTCCTGGTCTTCCCGGGGAGCAAGGGTTCCGCGGCGTACGGACTCCAGCAGCAGTTGCGCCACGTCGATCACCTCGACGTTGTCCCCCGCCGTACCGTCCGACTGCTTCTGTGTCAGCCCGTCACCCAGCATCACCGAACAGAAAGGGCAGCCGGTCGCGATGCGTTCGGCACCGGTGTCGACCGCTTCGGTCGTACGGGCGAGGTTGACCCGGGTGCCGATGTTCTCCTCCATCCACATCCGCGCACCGCCCGCACCACAGCAGAACGACCGACTCCCGCTGCGCGGCATCTCGCGGACCTCCACCCCGGGCAGGGCGCCGAGGAGTTCACGCGGTGGTTCGTACACCTGGTTGTGCCGGCCGAGGTAACACGGATCGTGATACGTGATCGGCTGGGACGCCGAGCCGTTGCCCGCGCCGGCCTCAGGCGCGACCGGCGTCAGCCGTCCCTCCCGGACAAGCCGGTTCAGCAGCTGCGTGTGGTGCACGACCTCGAGTTCCAGACCAAGCTGGCGATACTCGTTCTTGATCGCGTTGAAGCAGTGCGCACATGTCACGACCGCCTTCGTCGCGCCGGCCTCGCGGAGCGTCTCGACGTTCTGCTGCGCGAGCATCTGGTAGACGAACTCGTTGCCCGACCGGCGCGCCGGATCGCCCGTGCACGTCTCCGCCTCGCCCAGCACCGCGAACGACACGCCCGCCGTGTGCAACAGCTCGGCCACCGCGCGCGTGGTCCGCTTCGCGCGATCGTCGTACGCACCCGCGCACCCGACCCAGAACAGATACTCCACCTCGCCGAGCGACCCGACCTCACCACCCAGCACGGGCACCTCGAACGGCAGCCCTTTCGTCCAGTCAAGACGCGCCGACGGCGGCATGTTCCACGGATTCCCCTTGCTCTCCAGGCCGCGGAAGAGTTGGTTGAGCTCGCTCGGAAACTCCGACTCCACCAGTACCTGATGACGGCGCATGTCGGCGATGTGGTCGACGTGTTCGATGTCAACGGGGCATTGCTCCACGCAGGCACCGCACGTGGTGCACGACCACAACACGTCGGAGTCGATGACAAAACCCTCGTCGACCGAACCGACCAGGCCGCGGTCGGCCTCAGCCTTCACAGCATCGGGCAGCGCGGCCCGCGCCTCCTCCGAGGCCTGCAGGAAGGGCGCCTTCGCGTACGCGTGATTGCGCAGGTCCATCACGAAACCCTTGGGCGACAAGGGCTTTCCGGTGTTCCATGCCGGGCACACCGACTGGCAGCGCCCGCACTCGGTGCAGGTCGTGAAGTCGAGAAGCCCTTTCCAGGTGAAGTTTTCGACCGCGCCGGCGCCGAAGATGTCGTCCTCGCCGGGATCCTCGAAGTCGATCGGCTTCCCCGCCGAGTGCATCACCGGCAACGCACCAAGGGCATCCCGTCCGTCGGCGTTCCGTTTGAACCAGATGTTGAAGAACGCGGTGAACCGGTGCCACGCCACCCCCATCGTCGGGTTCACCGCGATCACGATGGCCCACGCCATCGACACCGCGATCTTGACGGTTGCGACGGCGATGATCGTGGTGGCCACTGCGTCCGGGCTCAGGCCCGCGAAAGCAATGGCCAGCGGATAGCTCACCACGTGATGTAGCGACCAGCCGCCACCTGCGAGCGCTCCCTCGAGGCCGCGCAACACCAGGATGCACGCGGCAATCGCGACGATCGTGTACTCGACGTAGTAGGCCTGCCAGAACGTCGATCCCGCGAACCTGCTGAGCCGCCCGAGCCGCCGCGGATGGACCAGCTGGCGGACCACGATGAGGAAGGCGATGCCGAGAAGTGTCAGGAGGGCAACGAGTTCGGCGACGATCTCGTACGGCCACCAGTGTCCGATCAGCGGCAACGCCCAGTCGGCTCCCGCATAGATCTGACCGTACGCCGTGACCAGGGTGAGGAACAGGAACCCGAACCCGACAAAGACGAACCAGTGGGCGGCCCCCACCAGCGACCACTTCCGCAGCCTCGTGTGGGCCAGCGTCTCGACCAGCATGGTCCGCCAGCGCTGTGCCGGTTCATTCGTACGACCGATCGCCGGCTGGCCGAGCCGGATCACGCCGACCATGGTGGCGACGGTTCGCGCGACGAGCGCGACCGCGACCAGGGTGAGCACCGTCGAGAACACGATCGCGGCGACTCGCATCGGGTCACTCCTCGCGGAAGACAGGCCAGGACAGCGCTGGTAACGCTGGTGTACCCGAGAGTAGGAGGTCCCGCCGTCTCCCGTCGTCGCCAGCCCGGCGTTTCGCGATCCTCGCGGGAAATGACCACAATGCCCATGCGGCCGGAGTCGTGACAGGGCGTCGGCACCCCGCCTGGCGTCAGTACGCATACCCAGCGTGGTCATTTCCTCGCCAACCGAAAGGTGAGAAGGGCGGGACCCGCTCCCTCGCCGACCTCGCGTGGTCCTTTCCCGTGCTGCCCGGTAGGTTCGACTGGCTGTTGCCGCTCCTGGGCGACCTTCGCGCAGACCGGTTTGTCCGTACGCACCGTTATGGTGGAGCGGGTGCACGTGATCCGGAGCCCATCCCGGCGCCGCGACCACGGTGGCTGTCAGGCACGGCGACCAGCGGCACAGTGCGGACCGCCAGTCCGCCCGTCGACCGAGGAGGGCCGACGTGATCGAGTTCGAGTCCGTCACCAAGCGCTACCCCGATGGGACCGTGGCGGTCGATGGCGTGGACCTGCGCGCCGAGTCAGGTGAGATCACCGTTCTGGTCGGACCGTCGGGCTGCGGCAAGACCACGTCACTTCGGATGATCAACCGCATGGTGGAGCCGACCGGCGGCCGGATCCTCGTCGACGGCGCCGACAACACCGCCACTGACGCGGCCAAGCTCCGGCGCGGCATGGGCTACGTGATCCAGCACGCGGGGCTCTTCCCGCACCGTACGGTGATCGACAACATCGCGACCGTTCCCTACCTGCTGGGCTGGAACCGCGCGAAGGCCCGCGCGCGGGCCATGGAACTCCTCGACCGGGTGGGCCTCGACGCCCAGCTCGCCAAGCGCTACCCCGCTCAGCTCTCCGGCGGCCAGCAGCAGCGGGTCGGAGTCGCCCGCGCACTCGCGGCCGACCCGCCGGTCATGCTGATGGACGAACCGTTCAGCGCGGTGGACCCGGTCGTACGCGAAGGCCTGCAGGACGAGTTCCTCCGCCTCCAGAACGAGCTCGACAAGACCATCGTGTTCGTCACCCACGACATCGACGAGGCGATCAAGCTCGGCGACAAGGTGGCCGTCCTCCGGACCGGCGGCACGCTGGCGCAGTTCGCCGCGCCCAAGGAGCTGCTCTCGCGACCGGTCGACGAGTTCGTCGCGGGCTTCGTCGGCAAGGATCGGGGCTATCGCGCGCTGTCGTTCACGCCCGCCGACGGCATCACCTACGACCCCGAACCCGCCGTCGCGCTGGGGGCGAGTGCCGAGCACGCCCGCGCCACGGCCCGCGACGGCTGGGTTCTCGTCGTCGACGACAGGCAACGCCCGCAAGGCTGGGTTGACGTCGGTCGGCTGACCAGTGAGGTGACGCCCGAACTCCTCCACCGCGGCGGCACAGTCGGCAGCGTCACCGGCTCGCTGCGCAGTGCCCTCGACGCCGCCCTGTCCTCACCGACAGGTCGCGGCGTGATGGCTGACGACGACGGGCGGTTGGTCGGCGCGGTCAGCACGGCGACCGTTCTGGCCCTCCTCGACCCGCCGACGTCCGATGCCGCGGGCGGCAACGGTGGTGGTACGACCGGCAACGGCAGGAGCAACGGAGGTTCCGGTCGCGGCGGGCACGACACCGGCTCCACGACAGGAGCCCCGCGGTGATCGAGTGGTTCACCAGCAACGCCGGTCAGGTGGGCGGCTACTTCGCCTGGCACGCCTGGCTGTCGGTGCTGCCTCTCCTTCTGGGGCTGGCGATCTCGATCCCGCTGGGCTGGCTGGCCCGGCGCCACCGCCACCTCTACCCGCCGATGATCGGCGTGACCGGCCTGCTCTACACCATCCCGTCGCTCGCGCTGTTCGTCGCGCTGCCCGTGATCCTGGGTACCAAGATCCTCGATCCGATCAACGTCGTCGCCGCGCTGACGGTCTACACCGTCGCTCTGCTCGTCCGCACGGTCGCCGACGGCCTCGCCACCGTCCCTGACGACGTACTCCAGGCGGCGACCGCGATGGGCTACCGCCGGCTGCGGCGGCTGGCGAGCGTCGAACTGCCGGTCGCGGTGCCGGTGATCGGCGCCGGGCTCCGGGTCGCCGCCGTGTCCAACGTCAGCCTGGTCGCCGTCTCCGCGATCATCGGCACCCCTGAACTCGGACTGCTGTTCACCGACGGCTTCTCGCGGAACTTCATGGCGCCGCTCATCGTCGGCATTCTCGGCTGCGTCGTGCTCGCGTTGGCTCTGGACGGCATCATTCTCGGGCTGATCAGGGCACTGACCCCGTGGCAACGGGCAGGGAGCGCAGCATGATCGCGGAACTCGCTGCCTGGCTCTCCGACCCCGCTCACTGGAGCGGCCCAGAAGGCATCACGCAGCGGCTGATCGAGCACACGGGCTACTCCCTGCTCGCCCTGACGCTCGCCGCCCTCATCGGCATTCCGCTCGGCATGTACATCGGGCACACCGGCCGCGGCACCTTCATGGTCGCCGGGCTCGCCAACGCGCTTCGCGCGCTTCCGACGTTCGGGCTGCTGATTCTCGTCACCCTGCCGCTGATCAGCCGGCTGCCCGGTGACCTCGGATTCCTGGTGCCGAGCATCGCCGTGCTCGTCGTCCTCGCCGTTCCACCGATCCTCACGAGCACGTACGCCGGTGTGCAGGGCGTCGACCTCGCCGCCCGGGACGCGGCGTACGGCATGGGCATGACCGGCCACGAGGTGCTCGCGAAGGTCGAGGCACCGTGCGCGCTGCCGCTGGTCTTCTCCGGCCTGCGCAGCGCGATGCTGCAGATCGTCGCCACGGCCACCATCGCGGCGTACGTCGGGCTGGGCGGGCTCGGCCAGTTCGTCATGGACGGGATCGCGATCCGCGACTATCCGCAGATGCTCGCGGGAGCGGTGCTGGTGGCGGCGCTCGCCGTCGTGGTCGAACTGGTGCTGGCGGCGGCGCAGTGGCTCGCGGTGCCGCGGGGGCTCCGCCGTCGCACGGCGCGCCGCCGAACGCAGGACGCAGGAAAGGTCGAGGCCGACCCGACCGAGCACGAACCCGTCGCGGCGTAGCGGCGGACGCGGGGGCAGCCGGAGTTCCGTACGACACCCATCCGAGTCCATCCATCCGATTGCGCAAGGTCCGTACCCGAACAGGAGACACCTGATGAAACCGACAAGGACGATCTTCGCGGCCCTCGCGGTCAGCGTCCTCGCACTCGCCGGGTGCGGTGGCGGCGGCGATCCGCTGGCGGAGGAGACGGCCGAGGCGCCCAACGGCTCCGATGCACCTGCCGACACGATCACCGTCGGCTCGGCCAACTTCCCCGAGGCGGTCCTGCTCGGCGAGATCTACGCCGGCGCCCTGGAAGCCAAGGACGTCAAGGTCGAGAAGAAGCTCAACATCGGCGCCCGCGAGGCCTACATCAAGGGCCTCGAGGACGGCTCGATCGACCTCGTGCCGGAATACACCGGCGTGCTGCTGCAGTACTTCGACGAGGAGGCGACGGCCGCCAAGCCGGACGAGGTCTACACCGCCCTGCAGTCTGCCGTGCCGAGCGATCTGACCGTCCTGGAGAAGTCGTCCGCGGAGGACAAGGACGCGGTGGTCGTCACACAGGAGACTGCCGACAAGTACAAGCTGAAGTCCATCGGCGACCTTGCGCCGCACTCCAAGGACCTGGTGCTCGGCGGGCCGCCGGAGTGGAAGACCAGGCCGACCGGCGTGTCCGGGTTGAAGGAGGTCTACGGCGTGGAGTTCAAGTCGTTCACGTCCCTCGACGTCGCGGGCCCGCTCACGATCGCGGCGCTCAAGGGCGGACGCGTCGACGCCGGCAACCTGTTCACCACCCAGTCGGCCATCGCGCAGAACGACTTCGTGGTCCTCGACGACCCGAAGCTGCTCTTCACCGCACAGAACGTCGTGCCGTTGATCGTCAAGGACAAGGCTTCCGACACGGTGACGGAGGCGCTGAACGGCGTCTCGGCCAACCTCGACACGCCGACGCTGCGCGACCTCGTGGCGAAGGTCGAGGTGGACAAGCAGAACCCCGCCGCCGTTGCCGAGGAGTGGCTCACCCAGAACGGCCTCTCGTAGGCGACACGCTCCGGGAGGTCTTCGCCTGGGCGGGGCCAGCGGTAAATGACCACGCTGCCCACCCGTGCCGGCGGCAAATGACCACGCTGCCCATGCCTTTGGTCGTTGGACAGGTACCGACACCTGTTCCGGCGGCTACAGGCATGGGCAGCGTGGTCATTTGCGGCTCAGCCCCGCACGGTTCCGTACCCGCACCGCTCGGTTCCCGCTTAGGGCCCGCTCACCGGCGCCCCGCTCACCCGCGCCCCGCTCACCCGCCGGCGCTCTCACCCGCCGGCGCTCTCACCCGCCGGCGCTCTCACCCGCCGGCGCGCTCGCCGGTGCCGCTCTCACCCAGAGCCGTACGACACCGCGACGTCGCTCGCTTCGCGGAGCTGAGCGATACGAGCCGCCTCGGCGTCGATGGCCGCCCGCACCTTCGCCGACAGCGTCCCGAACGCCTCGACCGTCACCGTCAACCTCTTCTTGCCCGTACCCCGGACCCGCCACGTCCCGGCAACCTCGCCGTCCACCAGCAGGGCCCCGGGGTTGCCGAGGATCTTCCACAACACCTTCTGCTGCCCAGGATCCGGCACGAGCAGATCCCGATCGCGCGACTGCAGGAACGGATCGAGCGCCGGCAACAGTCGGACGTAGGGGGCCCGCGAAGCCTTACGCAGCAAGAGCAGCTGCTCCTCCGGAAGCCAGCACCGACGCCCCTCGACGCTCACCTCGGCGAGGTCGTCGGGCCAGACCGTGCGGACCTTCGCCTGTGTCGTACCCAGGTAGCTCGCCGCCTCCGCCGCGGACGCCGGACCGTGCAGGCGCAGGTACGTACGTACGACATCCACCGTCCCAGCGGCCTTGGTCGGCACGCGCGAGCGCCCCTCCAGCGGTACCAACGTCAACGGAGCCCGGTCGGGTACGTGCCGCACCCCCGCCGGCAGCCCGACCAGCTGGAAGATCGACCCGTAGACATGCGTCGACGCGCATGACCGGCAGGCATAGGCGTACGCGTCCGACAGGGCCGCCGTCACCCCGGCGCTCACCTCGCCCTTCGGCAGGGCCTTGGTGACGACGGCACGCATCGCCTTGGCGGCGGCCGTGAACGCCTCCAGCCCGGAGATGCCCGCCTGCGCCATCGGCTTCCGGGCGGACGCGAGCCGGGTCATCGCGTCAGCGTCGTCGAGCGGCCAGAGGGCGGCGGTGAGCGCCGGCAGGTCCGTACGCCGATGCAGGTGCGGGGCGCCGCGGAACGACCACAGCAGGGCGTACGTCGTCTCGTCGCTCACCGGGTCGCCGGCGGCGGCCGTGGGTACGAACGGCAGCCGGGCGGCGAGCGCCAGCCGGGCCGTGCCGAACTGCGAGTCCTGGATGCCCAGGTCGAGCACCCCGAGGTCGCGCGGATCTTTGACGTCCCGGGCGAGTCCGTGCGCCGCGACGCGGTACGCCAGCACCTGCCGGCGGTCAACGGTCAGCACCATCGTGACCTCACTCCTCGAGCGGCGTGTCGCGGAACCCACCGAACATCGTCAGCGCATCAAGGTACGGCTCCGGATCGTCGCCGGACCAGTCGAGTTCCCGTGTCTGTGACCGGCTCCGCCGCCCGCCGACGATCCTCAGCAGGTCGAACGTCGACACCGTGAGGGTGGCACCGGGCTCGCCGACGCCGACCAGCCGGGGCTCACCGTCGACGACCAGCCGCACCGCCGGGCGGTTCGCCTCCCGAGCCTTACGCTCGATCTCCTGCAACGGGCGGACGAGAGCCTCCCGGAGAGCCTCGGCGTCGGGCACGCGGGACGCGCGGACCGCCTGCCGGACGTCCTGCTCGTGCGAGATGACCTCCGCGACGAGAACGCCACCCATCGGGCCGGCGAGGGCCTCGTCCGCGGTCGCCCGGTTCCGCTCCCATTCGGCGAGCGAGTCACCGATGGACTGGTGCCGGCGTTCGCGGACGGTGCGTTCGCCGAAGTCGTCTCCCTCGTCGACCGCGAACCTGCCGGCGAGGAAGTCGCCGAGGCACCCGGCGAGGTGCGCCACCAGGTCGCCGATCGTCCAACCCGGGCATGCGCCGACGGGGGTGGTGGGGTCAGCGTCTCGCACGAGGCCGGCGATCCGTGCGCGGCTGGCGTCGTAATGTGCGGCATTGTCCGTCGTCATCGCCTTCTCCTCGGCTCGGATCGACCCTCGCCGGCGGGGAGAGCCTCCCTCGACCGTGTCATCAGAGCGGATGTCATCCGTACCTGTGCTCATCCGTACCTGTGCTCATCCGGCGAAGGTGTACGCGAACGTGTAGGGCGTGCTCTGGTCGCCATGGGTGCTGGTGAAGCCGCCCACGCCGGAGATGCCGGCAAGCTCTCCGGTGCCGGAGTCGGTGACCACGGTCCACCGGCCGCCGACATTCGCGCCGTCGAACTCGCCGACGTGCCGAAGGACGAAGGTTCCCGTGCGGCCGGCGACGGTCCCGGTCACCTGCTCGTAGCCGGCGTAGGTCCCGGAACCCCAGCCCTCACCCTGGCCGGAGTAATACATCACGTAGTCGGACTCGCTGGTGCCCTCGATGACGCCCTCGAACGTGCTGGTCGTGTACGCATGGGCCAGGCGCGGCCCGGACCGGGCCTCGTCGGGCTGCTTCTCCTCCCAGCTGGTGGTGGTGAACCTGCCGGTACCGCTCGGCTGCGTCGTCATGGTGCGTACTCCGTTCCTCGTCATCTGTCTGCTGGTCCCGTCGGGACGCCGGCACGTGGGCGCTTCGGGCCCCGAGGGTTAGGCTCAGCCTCGCCGGTATACCTGTCAGTTCTTGTCAGATACCAGGGACGAAACTGTGGTTGATCCGGCGGTCAGGCACCCGGTCAGCGGGCCAGCCAGGCGGTGGGGGTTCAGCCAAGCCGTCAGGGTTCAGCCAGGCCCTCGGGGTTCAGGCGGCAAGGCTTCGGCCGGCGAGCCGGGCAGCGGTCAGACAGAGGGTCGCCCCGTCAGACAGAAGTCAACGTCACCGGCGATCTGATCCGGAGGGAGCAACGCGATGAGAGCGAGCCGGTTACTCTCCGTCCTGCTGCTGCTCCAGGGTCGCGGGCGGATGACAGCGCGTGAGCTGGCGAACGAGCTGGATGTGTCCGTCCGTACCGTCTACCGCGACGTCGAGTCCCTGTCCGCCGCGGGCGTCCCGGTGTACGCCGACCGCGGTCCGGCTGGCGGCTACCAACTGCTCGACGGCTACCGCACCCGGCTGACCGGACTCACCGGTGACGAGGCGGAGTCGCTGTTCGTGGCGGGGATCCCGGAGCCGGCCGCCGCGGAACTCGGCCTCGGCAGCGTCCTGGCGGCGGCCCAGCTCAAGATCATGGCCGCCCTGCCGCCGGAGCTGCGGACCCGCGCGGGTCGGATCCGCGAGCGGGTGCACCTCGACGCACCCGGATGGTTCCACGAGGTGGAGCGCCCCCGGCACCTCACCGGTGTGGCCGATGCGGTGTGGAACCAGCGGGTGATCGAGATCCGGTACGTACGCGCGGGATCGGCGCGCAGGGAGGTGTCCCGCACCCTCGAACCGCATGGTCTGGTCCTCAAGACCGGCGTGTGGTACCTCGCGGCCCGGCCCCACACCGCGCCGCTGGAGGAGGGGACCTCTCATCCACACGCACCGGCGCAGGGCACCCCCGCCCCGAACCCATCGGCGCAGGAGACCCCTCACGCGAACCCATTGGCGCAGGAGACCCCTCCCGCAGCTCGGCAGCCCAACCCGCCCGCTCGTGCCGCCGCGGCCATGCGTACGTACCGGATCTCGCGGATCGTCGCGCTCACCACCCGCGACGAGCACTTCGAGCGGGTGGACGACTTCGACCTCGCCGCGTACTGGCAGGACTGGTCGGACCAGTACCGCGAGCGGCTCTACCGGGGCGAGGCGGTCGTCCGGTTCTCGGAGCGTGGCCTGTTCCTGCTCGGCTACTACCTGGGCCCGGTGGCGGCACGGGCGGCGCGGGCGAATGCCGGACCGCCCGACGCCGAGGGATGGGTACGCACGGTGATCCCGATCGAGTCGCTCACCCACGCGCGACATGAGCTGCTGCAGTTCGGCATCGACGCCGAGGTCCTCGAGCCGGTCGAGCTGCGTACCCTCCTCGCCGAAACCGCCCAAGCAGTCGCCCGCCTCTACGCCTGATCCGATACCCGACCCGCCGGCAGCCGAGGGGTGGCGGGGAGCTGAAGGTTGTCCGTGAACTTGTCGGAGATATCTCGCCTTCCATGACGAGATACCTCCGACAAGGTCACGGACAACCTGCGCACGGGACTTTGCGCAACGGGGCAGTGCGCGGGATGCGGGAACCGCTAGCGCCGCAGACCGCGACCGAGGCGATCGACGGCCTCGACCAGTACCTCGTCCCGTTTGCAGAACGCCCACCGCACCAGGGGACGCCCGGCGGACTTGTCGTCGTAGAACACCTCGTGCGGGATCGCCACCACCCCGCACCGCTCGGGCAACATCCGGCAGAACTCGACCCCGTCGTCGTACCCGAACGACCGTACGTCGGTGGTCACGAAATATGTGCCCTGCGGTACGAACACCTCGAACCCCACCTCGGCCAGCCCAGCGCAAAGCAGGTTTCGCTTTGCCTGCAAGGAGTCTCGCAGTTCGACATAGTACGAATCGTCCAGCGCCAAGGCCGTCGCCACCGCCGGCTGGAACGGCCCACCCGACACGTAGGTGAGGAACTGCTTCGCCGTCTTGACCGCATCCACCAGCTCGGGCGTCGCGCACACCCAACCGATCTTCCATCCGGTGACGGCGAACGTCTTGCCCGCACTGGAGATCGTGACCGTCCGCTCGCGCATGCCAGGGTACGAAGCGAGCGGGACATGCGGAGCACCGTCGTACGCCAGATGTTCGTAGACCTCGTCGGTGATCACCAGCAGGTCGCGCTCACACGCCAGGGCCGCCACCGCCGAGAGCTCGTCCGGCGTGAGCACCGTGCCGGTCGGGTTGTGCGGCGTGTTGACGAGCAGCACCTTGGTCCGCGGGCCGACCGCCGCCCGCAGGGCGTCCAGGTCGAGCCGGAACTCCGGCGGCCGCAGCGTCACCGGCACCCGCTGCCCGCCGGCCATCGCGATGCAGGCGGCGTAGGAGTCGTAGTACGGCTCCATCGCGACGACCTCGTCACCCGGTTCGACGAGCGCCAGCAGCGCGGCCGCGATCGCCTCGGTCGCCCCAGCGGTGATGAGGACCTCGGTGTCCGGGTCGTACGACAGGTCGTAGAAACGATCCTGGTGATCGGTGACCGCCGTGCGGAGTGCGGGAATGCCGATGCCCGGCGGGTACTGGTTGTGCTGGCCCGACCGGATCGCCCCGACCGCCGCCTCCAGCATCGACGACGGCCCGTCGGTGTCGGGGAACCCCTGGCCGAGATTGATCGCGCCGGTACGTACGGCAAGAGCGGACATCTCAGCGAATATCGTCGTACCGAGGCCGTGCAGCCGGGCAGCCATGCGTGGATGGGTCACGTTCGCTCAGCCTAGGCTGTGTACGTAGCGGACGCGGTGCCGCGGCCGGGGCCGACCAGCGCCGGGCGGTCGGCGCGTCCGAGGTTGGCCGCCGCCGCACCTACCCGATGATGGCAAGGTTGCCCTGCACAGTGAGTGGATCAAGGGTGGATCGAGACCGGCGCGGACGTACGGCGGCGGAGCACATGCCCAGGAGGACATCATGAGCGAGTGGAGCGAGCGCCCCGGTGAGCGCGGCGCCCACCGGGCCTCATGCGGGTTCGCGGTGAAGCGAGGACGCGCATGAGTGAGTCGAAGCCACCGGAGGAGCAGCCGGAGCGCCGGGATCCGACGCCCCCGCCGCCGATGCCGTCCTGGCCGGTCAGCGAGAAGGATGCGGCGGCCAGTCCCGTCACCAAGCCGCGGGAGATCAGGATCGCCGTCATCCTGATGTACGTCGGTGCCGCGCTGTCCGTCGCCTCGCTCCTGTCGCTGTTCAGCTCAGGGACGCGACAGCAGATCCGCAGCGAGGCGGAGAAGGCGGTCGAACGGCAGAAGGGCACGCCCGAACAGGCCGAGGCGCTGGCCAACAACACGTTCACGTTCATCATCGTGCTCGGCATCATCATGATCGCGCTCTGGGTCTTCCTCGCGCTGATGAACGACCGGGGCAAGAACTGGGCGCGCCTGACCGCCAGCATCCTCGCCGTGGCCAACGTGTTCTTCAACCTGCAGGGGCTGTCCTTCGTCGGCTTGGCACTGGTCGTCGTCGGTATCGCGGCCGTCGTCCTGCTCTGGCTGCCGGCGTCCCGACCATGGTTCGACGGCTCCCGGAAGGTGTCGGCGTAGACGGTCAGGCGGTGCCGGTGAGTCGAGCGGACAACCCGCAGGGCAGGCGGCTCCTCCTGGAACTGGCCATCTAGGCTGCCTCGTCATGCCGACTGCCCTGATCACCGGACCCACCTCAGGTATCGGCCGAGCCTACGCAGAGGCCCTCGCCCGCCGCGGCTACGACCTCGTGCTGGTGGCTCGCGACGTCGCCCGGCTCGGCTCCGTCGCCGAGACGCTCAGCACCGCACACGGGATCAGCTGCGAGATCCTGCCCGCCGACCTCGCCGAGGCCACTGCTCTGCGTACCGTCGAGGAGCGCCTGTCCACTGGCGAGCCCGCCGTCGACCTGCTCGTCAACAATGCCGGCTTCACCCTCGCCAGCACCATCGTCGCCGGCCCGGTCGAAGACGAGGAGCGGCTGCTCGACGTCCACGTCCGGGCCGTGCTGCGGCTCACGATGGCGGCACTTCCGGGAATGGTCGAGCGGCGGACCGGCGCGGTGGTCAACATCTCCAGCATCGCCAGCTTCGTGCCGTACGGCACCTACGGCGCGGTGAAAGCGTGGGTGACGAGCTTCAGTGAAGGGCTCGCGGCTGAGCTCGTCGGCACCGGCGTCCGGGTGCTTGCGGTGTGTCCGGGCTACGTCCGTACGGAGTTCCATGACCGCTCCGGCGTGCGGGTGCACGGCCTGCCCAACTGGATGTGGCTCCAGCCGGAGGAGATCGTGGAGCCGACGCTGCGGCACCTGGAGGCTGGGCGTACGTCACCGGTGCTGATCCCGACGCTGCGCTACCGGGTGCTGGCGACGGCGAGCCGCCACAGCCCGCGGGTCCTGGTACGCCGGTTCGCTCGTGCACTGCGGATGCGCCGCCGGTAGAACCGCCCGGTGGGTGCGGCAGGCGGAGGCGGCGGGCGGAGGCGGCGGGCGGAGGCGGCGGGCGGAGGCGGCGGGCGGAGGCGGCGGGAACCCGCACGGGAACGCCGCCCGTACGAACCACAGAGGCGCGCGACACGTAGGAGCCTGTGAGAGGTGGGTGGCGAGAACCGTCCGGCAAGGTCGGGCGCGAAGACCGCCAGGGCGTGCTGCGGGAACGGGAAGCGCCACCTGGGTCGTTCCATCCATGATCATGGAAGGAAACTGGGCTATGGAGCCACGAATCCTTCATGATCACGAACATGATCATGGGCAGGCGCGAGTGGGAGCGGGGCTGGGGCGTGATGGGCGAACGCAGGCGGGACGCCCCGCACGATCGGCCGCCGGCTTTCAGACAAACCCATTACGCACCACCCAGGCAGAACCAGTACGACGCCGCAGGACCCAACGCCGTCACACAGCAACACCAGGTCGCACGGCAACGCCAGGTCGCACCGCAACGCCAGGTCGCGCGGGAATACCGGGGCGACGGCGTGCGCCAGTATGAGGGTCGAGCCATCTGGCAGGACCGGCGGAGCAGTGCGACCCGGCAGGGCCGGCGCGGGGCCGCGCTCGCGAGCGTTCTCGCAGTCCTCACCGGGATCGTCGCTTTCGCCTGGGCAGCTGATCGTTGGTTCGGTGTGAGTGGCGCCTTCGGGCCGATCCCCGGTCTGAGCGTCGACGAGCCGGGGCCCCGGCCGGGTTTCGCCCTCCCGTTCGCCTGCGGCCAGCGGTGGCGGCTCAGCACCTATCGCGGGCACAATCCCGACGACGCGAAGATCGACATGTTCCGCATGGACGGGACCACCCGGGGCGCCGTTGTCCGCGCCTCCGCCGCCGGCGAGGTGCGCCAGCTGGTCCGCCCGGGCGGAGTGAAGATCGACCATGGCGGCCGGTGGTACACGCTGTACCTGCACATGGACGACATCTCCGTCAGCCCCGGCGACGAGGTGAGCCGGGGGCAGCCGATCGGGCGAGTGGGTGCGGTGGGCACGCAGGCCGCACACCTGCACTACGAACAACTCTTCGACGAGAACGGCGACGGCAACGCGCGTCCGCCCGAGATCGTCCCGCCCGTCATCCAGGGCGCGGCTCGCCGACTCTCACCCGACGGACCGTTCCCGGTCGTACGCAGCACCAACGGCTGCTGACCACGCGGGCCATCACCCGTCTCGCACCGCACCGACGCGTCCCCCGGCACAGCTGCACTCGCACGACTCCCGGACGCCGCCGGGCCGCTCACCTGGCTCGCGCTGCGACGGCGGGCGACCATGATCATGCGCGGGAAGTCGGGGCGTTCTGCGGCAGAAAACACCCGAGACGCCGCGCATGATCATGGACGAGGCCCCGCGGCCCTCTAAGCTTCCTGGTCGTGTCCACTGCGCCCCGCCCCCACGCTTCCGAAGCCGTCCCTCACCACCCCGGCACCGGGTCCCCTCCTGGTACCGACCCCGACCAGCGCGCACCCGGCTCAGATCCCGACGGTGACCGCGACCGGCTCCTCGCACTGATCAAGGCACGCGCGATCGTCCACGAGCGGGTGGTCCTGTCCTCCGGTCGTACTGCCGACTACTACGTCGACCTCCGCCGGATCACCCTTGACGGCGCCGCCGCCCCGCTCGTCGGCCGGCAGATGCGCCACCTCACCGATGACCTCGACTATGACGCGGTAGGGGGCCTCACCCTGGGCGCGGACCCGGTGGCCACCGCCATGCTGCACGCCGCCGCAGCCGAGGATGGTCGGCTCGACGCATTCGTCGTACGCAAGTCCGAGAAGCAGCACGGCCTTCAGCGCCGGATCGAAGGCCCCGACGTCACCGGGCGGCGCGTCCTCGCGGTCGAGGACACGTCCACGACCGGCAACTCCGTCCTCACCGCCGTCGAGGCACTCCGAGAGGCCGGCGCCGAGGTGGTCGCGGTCGCCGTCATCGTCGACCGCGACACCGGCGCGCGCCAGCGGGTCGAGGAGGCCGGACTCGAGTACCGGTACCTCTATGGCCTCACCGACCTCGGCCTGGCCACCGACCGACGCTGACCACCCGCCTGCACGACCGGCCCACCAGCACCAACCGGCCCACCAGCACCGACCGGCCCACCAGCACCGACCGGCCCACCAGCACTGACCGGCCCACCAGCACTGACCGGCTCACCAGCGCGGATCGGCGATCGCCGGAACCGCAACGGGAGGCCCGCATGCAGATCGAGTCCGCCCTCATCGTCGTGCTGTTCGCCGCCGTTGCCGGCATCTTCTGGTACCTGTGCTGGAAGGCCGACCAGGAGCGCATGAGGGCCATGCAGAAGCTCGCCTCCGACCACGGCTGGACCTGGTACGAAGAGGACTCGCGGTTCGTCCGCGACGACAGCGGCACGCCGTTCGGGCAGGGCCGGTCGCGTCGGGCGGAGAACGTCCTCGTCGGCACCCATCGTGGCCGGCAGATCGTGGCGTACGACTACGAATACAAAACCGACTCAGGCAGCGGCAACAACCGGAGCACCAAGACCCACGAGTACGCCATCTGGCTGGTGACGCTGCCGCATCGGCTCCCCGACCTCGAGGTACGGCCGGAAGGCATCTTCGGCGGCCGCGTCGCCGGCGCGCTCGGGTTCGGCGACCTGGAGCTGGAGAGTGAGGCATTCAACCAGGCGTACCGGGTCGACTGCGACGACAACCGTTACGGCACGGCCATGCTCCATCCCAGGATGATGGAGCTCCTGCTCGCCGCTGCCGCGTCAGGCGGGGTCAGCTGGCGGATCGAGAGCGACGTCCTGGTCTGCTGGGAGCAGGATCGCGCCGATCCGGCGTCGATCGTGGCGCGCCTCGACCTGCTCGCCGACATCATCGAGCTGGTGCCCTCCTTCGTGTGGAAGGACTTCGGCTCCACCTGACCGGGCGCGGGTCCCTGGGGGCGTCGATCCCCTGCGACGCGGGTCCCTGGGGCGTCGATCCCTGGGGCGTCGATCCCTGGGGCGTCGATCCCTGGGGCGTCGATCCCTGGGGCGTCGATCCCTGGGGCGTCGATGCCTGGGGCGGGTCCCTGGGGCGTCGATCCCTGGGGCGGGTCCCTGGGGCGGGTCCCTGGGGCCGCGGGTCGGCAGGGGTGATGGCCTCGCGCGAGTGTGAGGGGCGGCGCTCGAAGCCGGACGCGCGAGGTCGACGCTCCATGGGAATGAACGGAACACAGCGTGACCGCACCACTGCCCGTACGCCACAGAACGTCCGCCAGCGGGCACTAGTATCCGCAGGTGCCAGCCAGTCGAGCAGCAGAGGATTCCTCGTGATCTGGATCATCGTCGCCGTCGCAGTGGTCGGGTTGCTCGTGATCAGCGGCATCGTTTCGTACAACCGCTTCATCAGCCAACGCAACCTCGTCCAGGAGTCGTGGCGACAGGTCGACGTCGAGCTGCACCGGCGCTACGACCTCGTTCCCAACCTCGTCGAGACCGTGAAGGCCTACGCCGCCCACGAGCGAGGGATCTTCGAGGAAGTGGCCCGGCTCCGCAATGCCGCCATCGCCGGGGATGCCGGTCTCGTCGACCGGGCCCAGCAGGAGTCGGCGCTGTCGGGCGCGTTGCGCCAACTGTTCGCCGTGGTCGAGAACTATCCGGTGCTCAAGGCCGACCAGAACTTCCTCGGCCTCCAGCAGCAGCTCGCCGAAACCGAGGACCGCATCGCGGCCGGCCGGCGGTTCTACAACGCCAACGTGCGGGGCTACAACACCCGGGTCGAGGCATTCCCGTCCAGCCTCGTCGCGGCGCAGTTCCGGTTCGCGAAGGCGGAGTACTTCGAGGTCGAGGAGGCACAGGTCCGAGCGGCACCCGCGATCGACTTCGGCGGCTCCGGGGGTGCGGCGGGGTCTGGCCAGACGGCCGTACCCGGAGCGCCGGGAACGACGCCGCCCCAGATGGGCCCGGGTCCCGGCTCCGGCGCCACACCAGGCGGCCAACCCACGTAGCCGGCGGCCAACCCACGTAGCCGGCGGCCAACCCTCGCAGCCCGGCGGGAATCCTCGCAGCCAGGCGGGAATCCTCGCAGCCAGGCGGCCAACCCTCGTCACGTACGGAGCGTACGGGGCGTACGGGAGCCAACCGCACCGACGAAGGCCTCAGCGGCGGTCGTGGAGCGAGGATGCCGGAGCCTCGCCGCTCTCCGATTTCGCGTTCTCTCGCCGGTTGTGGCTCCACGCCCGGAGGAACTCGACCCCGATCGGGATCACCGACACGAACACGATCAGGATCAGCATCGCCTCGATGTTGTCTCGTACGAACGCGATCTGGCCCAGGAAGTACCCGAGCACCGTCACCCCGGCCCCCCACAGGATCCCGCCCACCGTGGTGTAGATGGCGTACCTGCGGAAGTCCATCCGGCCCACGCCGGCAATGACAGTGATGAAGGTCCGCACGATGGGAACGAATCGCGCCAACACGATCGCCCGGGCGCCGTAGCGCTCGAAGAACGCGTGCGTCTTGTCGACGTACTCCCTCTTGAACAGTCGCGAGTCGGGCCGGTTGAAGATCGCCGGACCCGCGCGGTAGCCGATGCCGTAGCCGACCAGGTTGCCGGCGCAGGCGGAGATGACGATCAGGACGCACACCAGCCACAACGGTGCATCGATCGAGCCGGTGGCGACCAGCAGGCCCGCCGTGAACAGCAGGGAGTCACCGGGAAGGAAGAAGCCGATCAGCAGTCCGCACTCGGCGAACACGATGATCAGGACGCCGATCAGGGCGTAGGGCCCCAGCGAGTCGAGGATGTGTTGGGCATCGAGCCAGTCAGGGAGCAGGGCGAGATTCGTCGTCGACACCTGGCGAGCCTATCGGTGGCGCCTGTCCGGAGCCGCCCGCTCGGGGCATCTCGCCGCGTCGCGGCAGCCCTGGTCCAGGATGGGCAGGTGAGCTGTGAACACGACCCCGCTGCCGACGGCGGAGGACCGGCGGAGGCCCGTTCCATGATCATGAAGCCGTACGGGGCCATGGAGCCTCCCAGCCTTCATGATCACGATCATGATCACGGGGCTCAGCCGGGTGTGGAGGACGACCTCCGCCTCGAGGTGGGTGTGGGACCGTGGCAGGGGGAGCGGCCGAGTGACCCGCGCTACGACCCCGACCTGCTCACCCAGGGCGATCGGCGCAACGTCGTCGACCGGTACCGCTACTGGCGTCGGGAGGCCGTGGTCGCCGACCTCGACGCGCGCCGGCACGACTTCCACGTCGCGATCGAGAACTGGCAGCACGACCTCAACATCGGCTCGGTCGTACGTACGGCCAACGCATTCCTGGCGCGGGAAGTGCACATCGTGGGGCGGCGGCGGTGGAACCGCCGGGGAGCGATGGTGACCGATCGTTACCAGCATGTCCGCCACCACCCCGACCCGGCCACGCTGGCAGCCTGGGCGCACGCGCAGGACCTGAGCGTCCTGGGTGTCGACAACCTGCCGGGCGCTGTGCCGCTGGAGACGTACGACCTGCCGCGCGCCTCCGTCCTGCTCTTCGGCCAGGAAGGCCCAGGTCTCTCGCCCGATGCCCGGGCTGCCTGCGACGCCGTACTCTCCATCGCGCAGTACGGCTCGACCCGGTCCATCAACGCCGGTGCCGCAGCGGCGATCGCGATGCACGCATGGATCCGGCGTCATGCGTTCGACCAGAAACCGTGATCATGATCGTGATCGTGAAGGTTTCCGGCGTATGGGCGACTTCTCCTTCATGATCATGGAAGACGGAAGAGCCCGACGCTAGATCTCGTCGAGCAGGTCGGCGACGGAGTCGACCACCCGCGAGGGGCGGTACGGAAAGCGCTCGATCTCCTCGCGCCGCGTCACCCCGCTGAGGACGAGCACGGTACGCAGGCCCGCCTCGACCCCCGAGATGACGTCGGTGTCCATCCGGTCACCGATCATCGCCGTCGTCTCCGAGTGCGCCTCGAGCCGGTTGAGCGCGCTGCGCATCATCAGCGGGTTGGGCTTGCCGACGAAGTACGGATCGGCACCGGTGGCCTTCGTCATGAGTGCCGCCACCGCGCCGCAGGCCGGCAGCACGCCGGCCGGTGACGGTCCCACCGGGTCGGGGTTGGTGGCGATGAACCGCGCTCCATCCTTGATCAGCCGGATGGCCGTCGTGATGGTCGAGAAACTGTAGGTCCGGGTCTCGCCGAGCACGACGTAGTCGGGGTTGCGATCGGTCAGCACGTAGCCGATCCCGTGCAGGGCGGTGGTGAGTCCCGCCTCGCCGATGACGAACGCCGTACCTCCCGGCGACTGGTCCTCGAGAAACCTCGCTGTCGCCAGCGCGGAGGTCCAGATCGCCTCTTCGGGAACGTCCAAACCAGCCGTGCTCAGCCGGGCGCGCAGATCGCGCGGGGTGTAGATGGAGTTGTTGGTGAGGACCAGAAACTTCTTGTCCGACTCCCGTAGCCGCCGGACGAACTCGGCGGCGCCGGGGACCGGTTGACCCTCGTGGACGAGTACGCCGTCCATGTCGGCCAGCCAGCACTCGATCGCCCTGCGTTCCGACACCCGCCAACCTCCGTACCGTGGCCGCGCCGCGCAGTGTCAACTCGGCAACCACCGTGCCGCACAACGCCCAGGGCTGCCACCGTAGCCGTTCGCCTCGGCCGGCACCCTGGCGGCGCCGTACGCCAGCGGCGGCGGCGCCAACCTCAGCGGCTGGCACGAGCGGATCCGCCTCCGAATTCGCTCGTGCCAGCCCACCGGGCCGGCGGACGTCCCCCGAGTGTCGACCAGGCGGGCCGGAAAGCTGACGCGGCAACCAACCTCGCGATCAGCGGTCACCCCCCTCCTGCGACCGCTGACCCGTGAGGTCGTGCCGGGTGCATTCCGGCGCCGTGGACGCCTGGCGCACATGCCCGCCGCTCTACCCGGGTACTGCGACCGTCGGTGGAACGCCAAGGGCGCAAGGGTGTTTCGGGCCGAGGAAAGCCCGCCTTGACACCCACCTCTGGACGCAGCCGGGTGGCTGTGGTTCACCGGCCCGCCGGGACGGACCGTTGCAGGGATGAGACTAACGCGCACAGTAGTCATATCGAAACCCAGGGTGTCTGAATTCTTCGACAGCAGCCCGGCGGGCCCGCGAAGCCTCGATCGGCCAGAACGCACCAGCGGCGCGAATCCTCCATGGCGGCGGCGACTACCCGCAGGCCGCGGCCGCGCGGGCCTGCGGGTAGTCGGATGTCACCACCTCCGCCGGGCGTTCAAGGAAGGTCCCCGCTCGAGGGACCGTGGAAGCGGCGGGTTCGGCAGAGTCGGGTCGGCGGCGATACGGCGGGCGACGTCGGCCCACTGTGCAACGTCGATCTGCCCCGCCGCGGCCGTCGGCGGGAGCGAGGCGAGGGAGAGCAGACCGTTCACCCGCTTCTTCGGGACGACCGTGGCCAGGACCTCCCGGGTCGTACGACGAGGCTCCCTGTAGGCGGCCGCCAGCACACCGTGCAAGGCGCCGGCGACCGGTCGTCGCGCCATGCCCGGCCGCCTGCGTACCTCGAGATGCGCGCCGTCCACCGCCGGCGCGGGTGAGAAGGCCGCCGTCGGGACCTTGCGGACGATCCGGAGCTCGAACCGCCCACCCCACCAGGCCGTCTCGAGATCACGCGGAATCCGCCTGGTCATGCGCTTCGCGAACCCCCACTCCACCACCAGGTCCGCCGCGTCGATGGCGGTCTGAGCGGGATCGAGAAGTCGGCGGAACAAGCCGGTCGACAGTGCGTACGGGATCGAGGCCACCACCTGGAAGGCCTTCCTGGGAAGGGGGACCACCCGCAGGTCCGCTTCGACGACGCGGACGTTCGGGCAGTCGCCGAATCTCTTGTGGAGGCGGGCCACGAAGCCGGCCTCGCGTTCGATGGCGAGCACCCGGGCTCCCGTCTCGGCCAACGGAGCGGTGAGCGTGCCCGGGCCGGCGCCGAGGTCGAGCACCAGGTGGTCGGGACCCAACGCCGCCGATGACACCACGCCATCGATGATCGAGCCCGAACGCAGCAGATGGATACCGTGCCAGTTGCCGCCACGCGAACCCGCGTGTCGGCGGGCGCCGGTGGTGCGACTACTCGGCGGGACCCGGTGGGAGCGGCCGGTGTGGTAGGGGCGGGCAGGCATGAAGGCCTCCACGAGTGGCATGCGGACAGGGCATGAAAAGCCCCACCGAGATCACTCGGGAAGGTCGTACGGCTGCACTGCTCAATGGTTCAGGGGATGTGCGTCAGTCGCGGCGCTCAGCGC
The DNA here is from genome assembly GCF_040195635.1 of Actinopolymorpha sp. B11F2. Lineage (NCBI taxonomy): Bacteria > Bacillati > Actinomycetota > Actinomycetes > Propionibacteriales > Actinopolymorphaceae > Actinopolymorpha > Actinopolymorpha sp. B11F2. Next base: position 32,460 of record NZ_JBEFTX010000011.1, read on the forward strand.
GGCGGAGGAATATCACGCACTCCGCGCGGCGTCCTGGACGGCAGCGCGGAAGCAGGGTCCGGTCAGACCCTCACCGGGCGTCGGTGAGGCGTTCTGACCGCAGACGAATGAAGAAAGCGCACATCACGCTTTATCGTAACCGGCCCGCGCGTCAGGATCCCCACACCCCAAGCCACCGCGAAGAGGAACGTCAGGTGGCGTCGGTCTGGGTGATCTTGGACAGGCCACGCGGCGAGTCAGGATCGAGCCCGAGCTGGCGGGCGAGCGCCTCGACGATGAGCTGCCCGGGTACGACGGTGGCGAGCGGGGCCACCGGCTCCGGCAGGTCCGGCCCGGGTACCCACAGCGCGCAGGACTCGGCGAAGGCCGCGTTCCCGCCGATCCCGATGGTGCGGGCCCCACGCTCCCGCAGGTCGACGGCGACCTCGGTGAGCCCGCCCACGACCGGACCGTCAGGTGCCGCCACCACGATCGCGGCCACATCCGCGTCGACGACCGCGATCGGGCCGTGCCGGAGGTCGGCGTACGACAGTCCACGCACCGGCCGCAGGCAGGTCTCCTCCAGTTTGAGCGCGACCTCGAGCGCGGTGCCGAAGAGCAGGCCGCGACCGGAGACCAACGTCTCCGCGGACGAGACCAGCGACTTGGCGGCCTCGTCGACGCCGGTACGCAGCTCGACCAGTCGGGCCATCTCGTCCGGCACTCGTGCCAGATGTGCGTCGAGCTCCGTGGGATCGGGCGCGAGCGCGGTCGCGAGCACCGCCATCGCGGCGAGCTGCGTCGTGTAGGTCTTGGTCGCCGGGACGGCGCGTTCCTCGCCGGCGTGTGTCTCGAGGGTCAGGTCTGCAGCTCGCCCGAGAGCACTTCCACCCTCGTTCGTCACCGCCACGGTCCGGGCGCCGCGGGAGGTCGCCCATTCCAGGGTCTCGACGATCTCCCGGGTCTCGCCCGACTGGGAGACGCACACGACGAGGGCGTCGGTGAGGTCGACCTCGGCGTGGTAGTGGGTGGCGACACTCGGCGCCGCGAGGCCGGCCATCCGGTGGGCGTGGATCTCGACGAGGTACCGCCCGTAGACACAGGCGTTGTCCGACGAACCACGCGCGACGAACAGGATGTGCCGCGTTCCCGCGGCGAGCCGGGCCAGGTCGTGCCGAAGCGGACGCAGGACGTCCAGGGTCCGCGCGACGGCGTCCGGCTGCTCGCCGATCTCCCGGGCCATCTGGGTGGTCATACAGCGCCTTTCGAGTGGGTCCGGCATCCCTCGCGTGACAAGATGCGTCCGTACATGCCTGGGCGGACCATAACCGGGCACACTTCTCGGAGCGAGGACGCCCCGGCGACAGCGGACTGCCGGCAGCTGCCGGCGACCAGTGCCGGCCGGCAGGGCCGGCTGGCAGCCTCGGGTGGCAGGGCCGGCTGGCGACGCCGGGTGGCGCCCTGATCGGCGAGCCGGGCAGCCGGCAGGAGGAGTCAACCGTGGGCGAACGGCCGCGGGTCGTCACCGACGGGCCCGTGCCCAAACATCTCCAGCTCCGGCACATCCTCGAAACGCTCATCACCGAAGACCTCACCTCCGACGCACCGATCCCGTCCGAGCGTGAGCTGATGGCCAGCTACCACGTCTCCCGGCTGACGGTGCGCGAAGCGATCGGGCAGCTGGTGGCGGAGGGTCGGCTCTATCGCGTACGCGGGAAGGGGACGTTCGTCGCGGCACCCCGGGTCGACTCCATGCTGGAGCTCACGTCGTTCACCGAGGACATGCGCCGACGCGGCCATGAACCCTCGACGGTGGTGCTCCGCTCGGTCGAGCTCGTCCCGCCGGTCGCGATCCGCCAGGCGCTCGGGCTGTCGGCGAGCCAGCAGGCGTACCGGATCGAGCGGCTGCGGATCGCCGACGGCATCCCGATGGCCCTGGAGAACGGGTGGTACGTCGCGGAACCGGCACCCGGGTTGCTCGACCGGGACCTGTCGGAGTCGCTGTACGGCATCCTGGCTCGTTCGTACGGCGTGGTGATCGACGCGGCCAAGCAGACCCTGCGGTCGGAGATCGCCGACGCCCAGACCGCACGGATCCTGGGGGTGGCGGCCGGGTCGCCGCTGCTGGTGCTGGATCGTACGTCGACCGCCGGCGGGCGACCGGTCGAGCGGATCACGTCGTGGTACCGCGGTGATCGCTACCAGGTCCACATCGACCTCGCCCGGGCGAGTGACGCCGGCCAGGTGCCCTGGCTGCGCCCGCGCTGACCGCACCCGGGTCTCCCGTGATCATGATCGTGATCACGAAGATTTCGCGGCCCACAGCCGACTTTGCCTCCATGATCATGGCCAGGTTGCCTGAGCTACACCACCTGCCCCCGGGCAGTCAGTCGGCAGTCATCTGTCAGGGCGCGGCCCGAGAAACAGCTGATTGGTGACGTCCGGGATACTGAGAACGACGCGAGGATCGATGAACCATCCGAGGAGCGCTCATGCCTATCGCCACTCCCGAGGTCTACGCCGAGATGCTCGACCGCGCCAAGGACGGCGCGTTCGCATATCCGGCTATCAACGTGACCTCCTCGCAGACTCTCAACGCCGCGCTCCGTGGGTTCGCCGAAGCCGAGAGCGACGGGATCGTCCAGGTCTCGACGGGCGGAGCGGAGTTCCTGTCCGGCGCCACGATCAAGGACATGGTGACGGGCTCCGCGGCCTTTGCCGCGTACGCCCGCGAAGTCGCCAAGAACTACCCCGTCAACATCGCCTTGCACACCGACCACTGCCCCAAGAACAAGCTCGACGGCTTCGTCCGGCCACTGCTCGAGATCTCGGCGGAGCGGGTCGCCCGTGGCGAGGACCCGCTGTTCCAGTCGCACATGTGGGACGGATCGGCCGTGCCCCTGGAGGAGAACCTCGAGATCGCGAAGGACCTGCTGGCGAAGGCGGCCGCAGCCAAGATCATCCTCGAGATCGAGGTCGGTGTCGTCGGCGGCGAGGAGGACGGCATCGTCGGCGCGATCGACGAGAAGCTCTACACCACGCCCGGCGACGGTCTGCGTACCGCCGAGGTGCTCGGTCTCGGTGAGCAGGGCCGCTACATCACGGCGCTGACATTCGGCAACGTGCACGGTGTCTACAAGCCGGGCAACGTCAAGCTGCGTCCGGAGATCCTGAAGGACATCCAGGACGAGGTGGGGGCGAAGTTCGGCAGGGAGAAGCCGTTCTCCCTGGTCTTCCACGGCGGGTCCGGGTCGCTGCTGTCGGAGATCCGGTCCGCGCTCGACTACGGCGTGGTCAAGATGAACATCGACACCGACACGCAGTACGCCTTCACCCGCGCCGTCGCCGACCACATGTTCAAGAACTACGACGGCGTGCTCAAGGTCGACGGCGAGGTCGGCGACAAGAAGGTGTACGACCCGCGCTCCTACGGCAAGGCCGCCGAAGCGTCGATGGCGAAGCGGGTCGCGGACGCCTGCGAGGCCCTGCGTTCGACGGGTACGACCCTGGCGAAGAACTAGGACTCCGCCCGAGCGCGGGGTTCGCCCGAGCGCGGGGTTCGCCCGAGCGCAGGTTCGCCCGAGCGCAGGTTCGCCCTGAGCGCGGGTTGGCCCCACGGGCTCGCCGCCCTGGCAGGCGGTTCGCTTGGGTGAATGACCACGCTGCCCATGCCTGTGATCTCCGGACAGGCGCCGATGCCTGTTCCAGGTGCCAGAAGCCTGCTCAGCGTGGTCATTCACCGACGAGACGGGCCCCGGATGCCCGATTCACGGAAAATCGTGACTGTTCGTACACGGCAAGCGCTTGCCGCTACCAAGGGTGGTGTCCGAATCTGGCCTCGATTACCTGGAACTCCCGCTGAGACACGTATTGCGAGGCCGTCCGGCCTGCCACAAAACTTGCTCCAGCGGCGGCGCTCCGGACGAACCGTTCCACGGGACTCGATGAGGGGCGCTGCCGCGACCACTTTCTGGATCTCCTTGCCCGTGCCCGATGCCGCGCAGCCGGGCCATGATGTGGCCATGGCTGCTGGTTGGACCTGCCCGGAGTGCGAGCGCCGCTTCGGACGCCGCAACCAGTCACACGAGTGCGCGCCGGCGATGTCACTGGAGGAGTACTTCTCCACCGGCCCTGACCGTGAACGTCCGATCTTCGAGGCCGTACGCCACCACGTCGAGTCCCTCGGACCGGTCCACGTCGAGCCCGTGTCGGTCGGGATCTTCCTCAAACGCACCCGGACCTTCGCCGAGCTGCGTCCGATGACACGGTGGATTGCACTGTCGTTCACGCTCTCGCACACCGTCGACCATCCCCGGATCTCGCGCACGATCCGCGGCACGGGCAGCCGTACGTTCCACGTCGTCAGGCTCCACCAACCTGAAGACGTCGACGATGACGTACGCGGCTGGCTCACCGAGGCCTACTTCGCCTCACCCACCTGATCGGCCGGCGCCTCCAGGGCTAGATCAGTTCGCCCGCGCGACGGATGAGGCCGGCGAGGGTCGCGGCGTCCGGATCCTCGGTCGCCGCCGCCAGAGCGTCGGCCTCAGCCGCGAGCTGCTGCCACGACACCAGTTCGGGTACGGACGGACCCGGCAGCGGGTGACCCGGCGGGACCTCGCCTCCCAACCCGCCATCGCCCAACCCGTCACCGCGACCGTCGAACCCGGCCCCGCCGCCATCCAGCGCGCCGTCCGGCTCCACGTCGCCACGGTCGTACACCACACCTCCACCGCAGCCGTAGACGTACTCCCTGCCCGACCCGACCACTCCGTAGCCGGCACCGCGCAGACACACCGCGAACGTCGCGGCTACGTAGTCGAGCCGGAGTCGGGGGGACGCGGCGGCGTACGGCAGGTCCAGGTCGGCGACGGACACCACCGACCGCGCCTCGTCGGCGGCACCGGTCCGCGGCGAAAGCCACCGCGCGGTGGCGGTCGCGACCTCCCCGTACGCACCGGGCCGGAGGTTCACGACGTAGAGCGCGGTCACGCTGTGCCCCGGACCCACCTCGCCCCCGTCAACGGCGTCGTTGCGGAAGTCCTGGTCGGCGACCGCGCGGTTCTCGAAGCCGATGAGCTGGTAGCCGGCAACGTTCTCCGGGTTGAACGCCACCTGCGCCTTCGCATCGCGGGCGCGCACCGAGAGGGTCCCGGGCAGCCGGTCGACGAAGAGCCGCCGGGCCTGCTCCACCTGCGAGACGTAGACCGCGAACCCCTCGCCGTTGTCGGCGAGCTGCTCCATCAGCTGGTCGCCGTACTCCCGGCCCACGCCGACGCAGAGCAGCGCGATGTCCTTGCCGGCGCTCTCGCGTACCTGCGCCAGGATCCCGTCGTGAGTGACGTTCCCGGTGTTGGCGAGGCCGTCGGACAGCAGGATCACCCGGTTGGCGACGCCCTCTCCGAACCCGTCGCGCGCCACCCGGTAGCCCGCGACGAGTCCGGCCTCGAGGTTCGTGCTGTCCTCCGGCGCGAGCTGGTCGACGGCCTGGTGCAGGTCGGCCCGCTCCCACACCGGCGTCATCTCCTGGATCACCCGGGCATGCGTCGAGTAGGCGACGATGGCTACGGCGTCCGACGGCCGGAGCTGGTCGATGAGCGTGTGCAGGGCGTCCTGGACGAGGTCGAGCCGCCCGGGTTCGCGCATCGATCCGGAGACGTCGACGACAAAGGTGAGGTGGGCGTTCGGCCGCGTTCCGTACCGTTCCGCGCGGGTCTGCAGCCCCACCCGCAGCAGCCGGGTGTCGGTCGCGACGATGCCGCCGTTGTCGACCTTCGGGCCACCCCACGCCGGCAGTCGGAACCCGTCGGTGTGGACGCCGATGCCGTCGCCCGTGGGCTGCGGATAGTCCTGGGCGAACGCGTTGATGAACTCCTCCGGCCGTACCTGCGCCGGATCGGGGAGCGACCCGTCCGAGAGCACCCGGCGGGCGTAGTCGTAGGACGCGGTGTCGACGTCGAGCCCGAACGTCGACAGGTTGTCGTCGTACGGACGGAGAGCGCGGGAGTCGACGCCGGCGTCGCCGTCGGCACGGAGCCCGCTCTCGGGTGCGGCGCCACCCTGCGGCGCCATGGGGGCGGCGCCGGAGTTTCCGTCGTACGCGGAACCACCGCCGGGCGCGCTCTTGCCCGCCTCGCCTGGTGCCGCCCGCTCCTGCCCCTCGCTTCCGGCGGCGCCAGGCGCGGCATCACCGGAGCAACCGGCGAGCAGCAGCAGGGCGGCACTGGCGATGACGGCGATCGCGGTACGTAGCTGGGTCACGGCGGGATGTCCCTTCACGCGGGAATGCGATGTGCCGAGGGACGCGCTACCCCTGCCGGACGTTGCCCGCAAGTCCGATTCGCTTCACCGTCGTCAGTCGGCGGCGGCCCCGCGCGCGACCAGAACCGCGCGTACGGCGTCCGAACCCAGGGCCTGTTCGGGCACCGGCGCGCCCGCGTCGAGCAACAGCTCCACGGTGCGCGGGTAGTCGCCGTGGCGTACCTCCTCCACCGTGCGCATCGAGGGTCCGCCGTGCGGGTCGTGGCAGTTCTCGGACCCGTGGCAGGCCATCTGCACGGAGTTGGAGTGGTACGTCGAATCCACCGCCGCAGGATCCGCGCCTGCCGCCAACAGCAGCTCGACCGCATCGGCCTGGCCACACCACGCGGCCCGTTGCAGCGCCGTCATGACGCCGTCCGGGGCGGCGTCGACGTGAGCTCCCGCAGCCAGTAGTTGCCGCAACAGCGAGACGTTGTTCGCCTGTGCGGCGTTCCGCAACACGTCTGGATGCGGTTGTACGCCGGCCTCCGGCGCTCTCTCACCCGACAGCAACGCCGCGACGGCGCGGTCGTCGTCGCTGACCAGGGTCTCGTCGGCACCGTGGGCGAGCAACAGGTCTACCTGGTCCATCCGCCCGTTGCGGAGTGCCTTGCGAAGGTGCGCGCCGGACCCGTGGTTCGGGTCGGCGCCGTGGGTGAGGAAGAGCTCCACCATGGCAAGGTTGTCGAAGTCCAGTGCCCTGCCCAGGCAGTACGACACCTTCTCCGGGTCCGGTCCGGCATCCAGGAGCAGCCTGGCGCAGGTGATGTCGGTGAACTCCGCCGCGTGGTAGACGGCCTCGTTGCCGCCGTTCTCGTCCGGGTCCGCTCCGGCATCGAGCAGCATCGCCGTGAGTTCGGCGTTGTTGGCGATCCCGGTGGCGGCGTAGAGCGGTACCTGCAGGTGCCCGTGGTCATCGGTGTAGCCGGCGTCCGGATCGGCACCGGCGTCGAGCAGGAGCCGGGCGACGGCGACGATCCGGGCCGCGCGGTCAGGATCTGCGTGGCCTGAGTCGGCGTGGCGTGAATCGGCGTGGCGTGAGTCGGCGTGGCGTGAGTCGGTGCGGCGTGAGTCGGTGCGGCGTGAGTCGGTGCGGAGGAAACGGGAGAAGCAGGCGTACGTCAGGGGCGGCCAGTCCGACGGCGCAGTCCTGCGGGTGGCGGCTCCAGGGTCGCGGTCAAGCCGCCGGCGTACCTCGTCGACCTCGCCTGTGACGCACGCGGCCGCGAGATCGTGGCGGGCGAGCTCGGGCTCGGCGTCGAGCAGGGTACGGGCCGTGCGGATGTCCGAGGAGCACGCTGACCGCACGAGCATCGCGGCACGCTGGTCGAGATCGAGCGCGCGGGTCTCCACGTAGGTCTTGAGGCGCGGCCAGGACGCGAACCCGTGCTCACGCGCAACGGCCAGCTGGGCCTCGGCGAGCTGGGCGAACTCGCCGTCTCGCCGGCGCTTCTTGGCCTCGTCACGCAGCCTGCGCAGGTCCGGCCGCGGAGGCAGCGTACGAAGAGGCCGCGGCGCGGCGGAGGCCGGCTGCGACGAGTGGTCGGAGCCGTGGTCAGGGCCCCGGCGGCCACGGCGATCGGGGCGAGGGCCATCAGGGCCAGGGTGATCGGAGTCAGGGTGATCGGAGTCAGGGTGAACGGAGTCAGGGTGAACGGAGTCAGGGTGAACGGAGTCAGGGTGAACGGAGTCAGGGTGAACGGAGTCAGGGTGAACGGGGTCAGACACGACGTGCTCCTTCACCGGCTCCGGGGTCCGCACACCGAAACCGAGAAGCGTCGTGGGTCGAGAACCGCTCGGTCACCGCTGCACCACTCAGGTGGGCTGTGAGCCCTGTCCGCGGACCGGTCGCGCCCTGCGCGCGGCCGCCAGGATAGGCCGCCGCAACCTCGCTCGTCCACGGCCGCCCCGGCAGGCGGGAAGCGGCACCCACCCGACTCCGGGCAGGATGGTGGGCATGAGCACACCGCACAACTTGCTGGGCGAACCGCCCGCGACCCGGCTGCCCGAAGACACCGAGGCGCGCGCAGCCCTCGACGGCGGCGCTGATCCCGCGGAGGTCGCCCGCGCCCACCCGACGTACTCCCTCGCCTGGGCGCTCCTCGCGGAGCGCGCACTCGCCGAAGGCCGGGACATCGAGGGCTATGCGTACGCCCGGGTCGGCTACCACCGCGCCCTTGACGCCCTACGACGGAACGGCTGGCGCGGCCATGGCCCGGTGCCGTGGGAACACGAACCCAACCGCGGCTTCCTGCGGGCGCTGGGCTCGCTGGCCAAGGCGGCGGACTCGATCGGCGAGGACGACGAGGCCGAGCGCTGCACGACGTTCCTCTTCGAGTCGAGCAGCACGGCCGCCAAGGAGCTCGGCCTGCACGCCTGAGTCGAAGCGGATCAACGGCGGCGGACCCGGACAGCCCGGCGGCGGATCCGGACAGCCCGGCTCCGGCTGTCCAGTTCGGCCGCCGTCGATCGTCTCTTCTCCGCGGCGACGCAGCGACGCGGCGACGCGCCTCCGCGGCTACGCGGCGTCGAGGGTGGCGAGCTCGTCGGCGGACAGGGAGAGCTCGGGCGCCTGGGCGGAGTCGCGAATCGACTCCGGCCGACTCGCGCCAGGAATCGGGATCACCACCGGCGACTTCGCCAGCATCCAGGCCAGGCAGACCCGCTGCGGGCTGACCCCGTGCGCCTTCGCGATCTCCGCGAACGCCGCATGCCGGGAGCCGAGTTCACCCGCCCGGGATATCCCGCCGAGCGGGCTCCACGGCAGGAACGCGATCCCCATCTCGTGGCACAGCTCGAGTTCTGGCTCGCTGCTCCGGAACGCCGGGGAGTACTGGTTCTGCACCGAGACCAGCCGCCCGCCGAGCACCTCGTTCGCCTCGCGGATCTGCGCGACCGTGGCGTTCGAGATTCCGGCGCGTAGGATCTTGCCCTCGTCGAGCAGGTCGCGGAGCGCGCCGACCGACTCGGCGTACGGAACATTGGGGTCCGGCCGGTGGAACTGGTAGAGCCCGATCGCCTCGACCCCGAGCCGCTTCCGCGAAGCCTCGCACGCGGACTTGAGATAGGCCGGCGAACCGTTGGCCGTCCACGAACCGTCGCCCGGTCGCAGGTGGCCGCCCTTGGTGGCGACGATGACGTGCGAGGTGTCACCGCCGTAGCTCGCCAGACACTTGGCGATGAGCGACTCGTTGTGGCCGACCTCTCCCGCGTACAGGTGGTAGGCGTCGGCGGTGTCGATGAGGGTGACGCCGGCGTCGAGCGCGGCGTGAATCGTGGCGAGGCTGCGCGCCTCGTCGGGGCGACCTTCGATGGACATGGGCATCGCGCCCAGCCCGATCGCGCCGACCTGCACATCGCCGAGCTGGCGGAGTTTCATGGACGGTCCCCTTCTACGGTGGTCAACGGCTCGCGGGAGTATGCACGTACCCGTTCCGGGCGTCGCCCGGCGGTTGAGCGCCGGCGTTGCCTCGCCAGGATCGGACCCTCGGTCGCCATCTGTCCAACAGCAGGACGTTCTGGGATTCAGCACGCGAGCTGATGGAAAGCGCAGGTCAGGAACACCTTGTCCGCCCGTGGCAGCCACCAGGGTCCCGGACGACGCCGATCAGGAGACGGGCCCTATGTCCCGGGAGGGGAGGTCGGATGGGTGGGGACGAAGACCCGCCATCCGTACGCGGGAACGTCGAGCGGATCGGCAATGTCCTCCGGTTCGCCCGGCTCCACCCCCGGACCCGAACTCGCGCCGATCACCATCCGGGCGAGCGAGTCAGCCAGCTCATCAGGGAAGCGGTACGCCTCGTCGGCGACGTTCATCAGCACCACCACCTCGCTGCGTGGTCCGCCCGGCACGCCCGGCCCAGCCGACGCGGCGCCACCCGGCACCCCCGGACCTCCCGGCACCCCCGGACCTCCCGGCACCCCCGGACCTCCCGGCACCCCCGGACCTCCCGGCACCCCCGGACCACCCCGAGCCCCCGGACCACCCGGCGCACGTGCGGCGTCCGGCGACGTCACCCGGTAGGCGAATGCCCGGTTGGTGAGGTGCTCGACCGTGGTACGCCCGTGGACCAGCCACGGATGGCGCCGGCGGAGGCCGATCAGCCGCTGATGCAGGCGGTACACCGGCCACCCGGACTCCGACAGCCCGGCAGGTGAGTCCGGGAACACCGGCCGGATCGCGTCGTCACCACCCTCGCGTTCCTCCTTGATCCCCCGGAACCCCTGCTCGTCCCCGGCGTACACACTCGGTATCCCGCCCACGGTGAACAGGACCACGAGCGCATGTCCGACCAACTCGGCACGGTCGAGCCTGCTCGCCAGCCGTGTCACGTCGTGATTGCCGACGAACGTCATCGGGCCGAACGCCTCGAGGAAGCCGTCGTGCCGCTCCAGCGACCAGGCCAGTTCGAAGAAGTTCCGGTCGCGGAGTGAGCTCCAGATCGCCTTCCACAGTTCGTACTGCGTCACCGAGTCCAACCCGCTCTCGGCGACGTACCCGGCATAGTCCCCGTGGATCATCTCCCCGACGAACCACGCCTCCGGATGCCGCCGCCGCACCTCCGGCAGGACGCGGCTCCAGAACGTCGGCGCCACCGCGTACGCGGCGTCCAGCCGCCACCCGTCGGCGCCCCGAGCGAGCCAGTGGTTCATGACGTCGGTGACGTACGCCGCGACCGCGGGCTGGTCGTGGTCGAGGGCGGCGAGACGGTCGTGCCCCTCGAAGGTGACGTGGCGGCCGTCCGGCCCGCGCCGGAGCCACGCGGCCCGGGTCGACTCCTCGTCCGGCGCCCGCCCACCGCTCGGGAACCCCCGCCCCACATGGTTGAACACGCCGTCCAGCAGGATCCGCAGCCCGCGCCGACGGGCCGCCGCCACCAGCCCGTCGAAGTCGGCGGCGTCGCCGAGTCGCGGGTCGATCCGGAGATGATCCACCGTGTCGTAGCCGTGGGTCTCGGACGCGAAGATCGGCCCGAGCACCAGCCCGGAGCAGCCGAGCTCCACGGCATGGTCGAACCAGGGTTCCAGCCGGCTCAGACGATGCCGGACCTCGGCCCCCGGCGGCAGCGCGACCGGCTCGGCACCGAGAAAGGGCAGCGGAAGGAGGTGCCACCAGATCGCGTGGTCCACCCAACCGCCCATCGACGCTCCTCGCCTCGGATCACTTCCGCCGCGCCGTCGGACACATACCCCGTCGCCGGAGACGCGCACCAGGGCGTACGGCGAAAACACCACCCCGGCCCAGGCCGGCATGAGCGCCCTGGCGGTGCGCTCCCGAGCCGGGTTCAGGCGGCCGGCACGACCATCCGCAGGCTCTGGGGTACGACCTTCCAGGTACACCGCTGCTCGGTGCCGCTGTCCTGGCCGTCACAGGTCATCCAGAACCGCTGGCCGCAGACCTTGATCTCCCGCGCCCGGACCGTCTGGATATCCGTACGAACGATCGGGTGCGGACGGCGGAGCCAGTGCCGTGCCGCGGACACAGGGTCGACGGCGAAGCCCACGACCAGCTCCGCGTGACCGTCCGCACTCGCCGCGCACGAGGCGACCGTGGACCCGGCACCCGGCCGCGGCGACGAGGCCGACGACATCGCGGACCTGCCGTTGGTGACCGCGACCGACCACACCGGCCGGTCGAAGTCGGTCACCACCTCGTCATCGGCCTCGATGCGTACGTGGAGGGCTCGCGGCCGCACCGACCCACGGCGACGGGCGGGACGACCGAACGCGGACAGGGGCCCGTGGTCGCCGAAGCCGTCCCGGCCACCGCCCAACCCCCACCATCCCGGCGTGTCACGCGCGGGGCAGCGGCCCAGGTGTACGGCATTGACGACTACCGAACCCCGGCAGTCGACGATCAGATCGAACCGGCGCTCGACGCCGGCGAGCACCGTCTTGGCGGCGACGTCCGGGTCGGGCGGAACCCCCGCCCCGCAGGCGAAGCCGCGGCCGGAACCGTCCGGCAGAACGGCGAGCAACGCGTCGTTCAGCTCGTTGCGCCGGTGCAGGGCGGCGACCACCGAATGGAGGTGCCGGTCACCGCCGGCCACCACCACCGTGCGCCCGCCGCGCCGGTGCAGGGCGCCGTCGAGCTCCCCAGGCAGCCGTACCCGAACCGCCTGGACGTCGGCCTCCGCGCGCAGGGTGTCGATGGCGGCCTGGACCTTGTGCTCGTCCACACCGTCGGCGTCGGGAGGGATCACCACGAGCAGGGACTCCACGCACGGCACCCTACCGCCTGCTCCACTGCCCATGGCGCGCCGAAAGTGGCCCGGACGGGGGTGGACTATCCTGGGCCCGCAAGAGCCGGCTGCCCCAGGTTCGCTGCGACGATCCGGGATCCGCGACCCGGCAGCGGAGCGAGCCACCTCACTCCTGGCGCTCGTTCCGCAGGTGGCGGCCGGACGTCCGCCATTCGGAAGGACCCCTGATGCCCGCGATAGTGCTCGTCGGTGCCCAGTGGGGCGATGAGGGCAAGGGCAAGGTCACCGACCTGCTCGGCAGCTCGGTCGACTACTGCGTCCGCTACCAGGGCGGCAACAACGCCGGCCACACGGTGGTCGTCGACGGCGAGTCCTACGCCGTGCACCTGCTGCCCTCCGGCGCCATCACGCCCGGCTGCGTACCCGTGATCGGCAACGGCGTCGTCGTCGACCCGGCCGTGCTGCTGGACGAGATCAGCATGCTCGAGGGCCGCGGCGTGAGCTGCGCGAGTTTGCTGATCTCGGCCAACGCGCACCTCATCGCGCCGTACAACACCGTCATCGACAAGGTGACCGAACGCTTCCTCGGCCACAACCGGATCGGCACCACCGGACGCGGCATCGGACCGACGTACGCCGACAAGGTCAACCGGCTCGGCGTCCGCGTCCAGGACCTCTTCGACCCCGGCATCCTGCGCCAGAAGGTCGAAGGCGCCCTGCTCCAGAAGAACAACCTGCTCGTCAAGGCGTACAACCGGCGCGCCATCGGTGTCGACGAGATCGTCGACGGGTTCCTGCGCTACGTCGACCCGCTGCGTGGCTACGTCACCGACACGTCCGCAGTGCTCAACACGGCCCTGGACGGCGGCAAGGTCGTCCTGCTCGAGGGTGCCCAGGCGACGATGCTCGACGTCGACCACGGGACGTATCCGTTCGTCACGTCCTCGAACCCGACCGCGGGCGGGGCGTGCATCGGCGCCGGAATCGGCCCGACCCGGATCGACAAGGTGATCGGGGTGCTCAAGGCCTACACCACGCGGGTCGGTGCGGGCCCCTTCCCCAGCGAGCTGTTCGACGCCGACGGCGAGCATCTTCGCAAGGTCGGTGGGGAGTACGGCGTGACGACGGGACGGGCGCGCCGGTGTGGCTGGTTCGACGCGGTGATCGCGCGCTACGCCACCCGGGTCAACGCGTTCACCGACTACTTCCTCACCAAGCTCGACGTGCTGTCCGGCTTCGAGCGGGTGCCCGTGTGTGTGGGCTACGACGTCGACGGCACAAGGTATGACGAGATGCCGATGACGCAGACCGACTTCCACCACGCCCGGCCGATCTACGAGTACCTCGACGGCTGGTGGGAGGACATCTCCGGCTGCCGGTCGTTCGAGGACCTGCCGAAGGCGGCACAGGCGTACGTCAAGGCACTCGAAGAGCTCATCGGCGCTCCTGTCGCCGGCATCGGCGTCGGACCCGGGCGGGACGAGGTCATCGCCCTGCGGCCACTGCTTTGACCGTACGAAGCGCGGCGCTGGCGGGTGCGGCGTCAACGGCACGGAGCAGCCGGACGGGTGCGGCGCCGACCGTACGGAGCTACCGGCCCGGGACCTTTCGCGTGCCGGCGCCGGTTGCCCTCGCCCGTGGCGGCGCGAATGACCACGCTGAGCATGCCTGTGCAACCTCACCAGGCGTCGACGCCTGTTCCGGGTGCCACAGGCATGCTCAGCGTGGTCATTCGCCGGGCCGGCTCGCGCGTGACGTGGAACGGTGGTCCCTGTGAACGGCACCGCCAAGACTCTGCTCATCGTCGATGCGGCGAACGTCGTCGGCTCCGTACCCGACGGCTGGTGGCGGGACCGGCTCGGCGCGACGATCCGGCTCCGCGACACCCTCGCCCCCCTCGCGTCCCGTGGAGTCGACGCGATCGCCGAGCCGCCGCTGGAGGTCGTCCTCGTGGTGGAGGGCGCCGCACGGAAGGTGCCGGCGACGCCGGAGGTACGCGTGATCCCCGCATCCGGCTCGGCGGACGACACGATCGTGGAGTTGGTCGCGGCCGAGGACGCCCAGGACTCCCGCCGGGTCGTGGTGGTGACCGCCGATCGCGGCCTGCGGGACCGGGTGCTGGCGTTCGGCGCCGAAGTCGCCGGCCCGCGGACCGTCTACCCCGCCCCCGACTGACTCCCAGACGTCACCGGCCGAAGGCCAACCGTCTGCGCGGCTGAGCGAGTCCGGCGGCCGCGGTCGGGAGGGGTCGTCTAGGGTCGCTTGCCATGGACGTACTCGTCGTGGGCGCCGGCGGCCGCGAACACGCCCTCGCCCTAGCCCTGCGCCGCGATCCCACCGTCGACACCGTGCACGCCGCCCCCACCAACCCCGGCATCGCCGAGGTGGCCGAGGCCCATCCACTGGACATCTCCGACAACGACGCCATCGCCGACCTGGCCGAGAAGCTGGGCGTGGACCTGGTCATCATCGGACCCGAGGCGCCGCTCGTGGCCGGGGCCGCTGATGCCGTACGCAGCAGAGGGATCGCCTGCTTCGGCCCTTCGCGACAGGCGGCGCGGATCGAGGGATCGAAGGCGTTCGCCAAGGAGGTCATGGCGGCTGCCGGTGTACCCACCGCGATGGCGCACGTGTGCGAAAAACCCGCCGAGGTGGCCACCGCCCTCGACGCCTTCGGTCCGCCGTACGTCGTCAAGGCCGACGGGCTCGCCGCCGGTAAGGGCGTCGTGGTCACCGTCGACCGTGACGCCGCCCTCGCCCATGCCGAAGGATGCGACCGGGTCGTCGTCGAGGAGTTTCTCGACGGCCCGGAGGTGACGCTGTTCGCGCTGACCGACGGCACCACCGTCATCCCGATGCTGCCCGCCCAGGACTTCAAGCGCGTCGGCGACAACGACGAGGGGCCCAACACAGGTGGGATGGGTGCGTACGCCCCGCTGCCCTGGGCGCCGCCCGGCCTCGTCGACGACATCGTCGCCCGGGTCGTGCAACCCACGGTTGACGAACTCCGCCGGCGCGGGACGCCGTTCGCGGGGCTCCTCTACGCGGGCCTCGCGCTCACCTCGCGCGGCCTCAGGGTAGTGGAGTTCAACGCCCGCTTCGGCGACCCCGAGACGCAGGTGCTGCTCCCCTTGCTGCGTACCCCCCTCGCCCCCGTCCTCCTCGCCGCGGCCACCGGCACACTGAGCGAGGTCGAGCCGCTGCGCTGGCACGCCGGCGCGGCCGTCACGGTCGTCATCTCGGTGGCTGGCTACCCGGACGCGCCACGGACGGGCGACGTGATCGGGGGGCTCGACGACGCCGCCGCGTTGGACGGCGTGGAGATCCTGCACGCGGGAACGACGCAGGACGCCGCCGGGTGCCTCAGCACGTCCGGTGGGCGGGTGCTGGCCGTCACCGCGCAGGGCAGCGACCTGGCGAGCGCCCGCGACCGGGCCTACGCTGCCGTCTCCCGGATCCGCATCGCCGGATCCCACCACCGGTGCGACATCGCGGCCAAGGCGGTTCAGGGCGACGTACAAACGCCCGGTATGTGACGTCTCCCCGAGCAGAGGGCTTCTCGTGTCAGCGGTCCCCGCACGCACGTCGGGATCGCAGGAAGGCACGCCCGTCGACGTCACGTTCGGGCGGCGGGACCCTTACGCAGTCAGGCCGGCTGGTAGGTCAGGCAGTCCACCTCGTTGTGCTGGTAACCGACGACGATGCCGGCGGCCTGGCACTCGAGGTTGACGTTGTGCTGGCACTCGGCCATCTTGCAGGCACCGACGTGGCCGACGGACGCGGGATCTCCTCCCTTGAACGCCACGTCGTAGAACGTGTCGCACTGGGCGCTACGGGCGTCGCCGACCGTGATGGCGAGAGCGTGGCAGGCCTGATCGCGGTTGTACGCACACGACTCCGCTGCACACCGGTTCACTACGGGCATATCCATACCGGCGCCCTTCCCAGATCTTGACGTTTTGTAACGCCCATCCGAGCGGGCGCAGCCACGGGCCCGAGGCGAGACCTGGCAGGACGACCTCACCATCGGTCAGGTCGTACGGACGTCGACGCACCGTCCCCGGGCTGGACGAGTCGCGAAGGCGTGGGTGAACAAACCGGCTTCGGGCGAACCGCCGGGTCCGAATCCCGCCGGCCCGCCACGCCTGCCCTGGTTAGCGTTCGAAGCCGACGATGTCAGCACAGTAGGGAAGGAACCCCGCCTCCATGGACCTGCACCTGTCAGATCGCGTGGCCGTTGTCACCGGCGCCTCGAAGGGCATCGGACTGGCGATTACCCGGACCCTGGTCATTGAGGGCGCGCGTGTGGTCGCCACGTCCCGCAAGAGCACACCGGACCTCGATGCCTTGCTCGGGCCGGCCGTCCTTCATGTCGCCGCTGACCTGATGGACCCGGATGCGCCGGCGATGGTCCTGGCGCGCGCTGAAGAGGCGTTCGGGGGTGTGGACATCCTGGTGAACAACGCGGGTGGGCCACCTCCGGGAGTCACCTTCCCCCGTGGCTCTTTCCTGGACGCGACCGATGACGACTGGCGGGCGACCGTCGAGTTCAACCTGTTCTCGGCGGTCCGCGCGGTGCGTGCCGCCATCCCGCTGATGCTGAAGCGGGGCGGCGGTTCGATCATCAACGTCTCCTCCATGATGGCCTGGCAGCCGTCACCGACCAACCTCGACTACTGCGCGGCCAAGGCGGCGATGACCAGTGCCGCGAAGGGTTTGTCGGAGGAGTTCGCACCCCGCGGTATCCGGGTGAACACGGTCTCCCCGGGGCCGGTGCGTACGCCTTGGTGGACCGACGCCGGTGGTGTCGCCGACATGTTCGCTGCTCAGGCCAGCGCTGATCGGGACACCGTGCTGGACACGATCGTCCCGGAGTCGATGCGGTTGTCGACCGGCCGCATGGTCGACCCACAGGAGGTCGCCGACGCGGTCGCCCTGCTCGCCTCGCCGCGTTCTGCCAGCACGACGGGTGCCGACTTCATCGTCGATGCGGGATGTCTCAAGTCCGTGTGACCGCATTCGTTCGCGCCGGGTGCCCGCGTTCGTTCGCGCCGGGTGCCCGCGTTCGTTCGCGCCGACATGCGCCACGTCGACACGTCGACGGCTACGAACCCCCACCTCCACAACCGACGATGGCGCCGCGATGAGCGTCATCTCCCGAAGGGGAGCCAAGAGCGGCGAACCCCTGACTTCCCCTTCGCCTGTGTCACCGCGGAAGCGTGGAGCTTGCGGGGCATGAACGCGTCAGGAACCGGAGGAGTTGTACTGATCCCGCCAAGCGATCCACTTCTCGACCGTGCTCAGGTCGTAGTCGGGTCCGTTGACGCCGAGGGTGAACTGCGTGATCCCGGCGTCGAGCAGCGGCTTGGCGACGTCCTCCGGCGTACCCTCCGGCGCGCCGGCGGACCGCTCGATCTCGGCCGGGTCGCGGCCGACGTCGGCGCACCAGTCGTCGAGGACCTTGCGCTTGCGTTCGAGGGTCGAGGCGTCGCCGAACCCGTGCCAGATGTGGGCGTACTGCGCGGTGTAGCGGAGGGTCTTGCGTTCGCCGCCACCGCCGATGAGCACCGGGATGTCCCGCGTCGGCGCCGGGTTCAGCTTGCCCCAGCGGGCGGTGATCCGCGGCAGGGCCTCGGACAGGTTGTCGAGCCGGCCGCCGGCGGTCCCGAAGTCGTAGCCGTACTCGGTGTAGTCGCGTTCGAACCAACCGGAACCGATACCGAAGATCAACCGGCCATCGCTCATGTGGTCGACCGTGCGGGCCATGTCGGCGAGGAGCTCGGGGTTGCGGTAGCTGTTGCAGGTCACCAACGCGCCGATCTCGACCCGGGACGTCTGCTCCGCCCAGGCACCCAGCATGGTCCAACACTCGAAGTGCTTGCCGTCGGGTTCGCCGTAGAGCGGGAAGAAGTGGTCCCAGTTGTAGATGATGTCGACACCGGCCTCCTCGGCGCGCGCGACGGCATCGCGGATCTGGGAGTAGTCGGCATGCTGGGGCTGGATCTGAACGCCAATCCGTACTGGTCTCGTCATGATGTGAACCTAACGGACCGCCGCAACCCCGCTCCCGACGATCACCGGGTCAGAGCCGATCAGCGTTCAGGACGTAGAAAAGGACGAGTACGACGGCCATGGCAGCGGGGGCGAGGAATGTCTCGATCATGCTGCGGTGCAGCCGGCGGCGCGCGGCGGACAGCGCGTGGCTCGATGTCGGTGCGGCGACTGGCGCGGCGGCCGATGTCATGGGCGTGAGCGGGAGCCACGCGGTGACTGTGAAGCCACCGTCGGTGGGGCGTGCGTCCAGGGTGCCGCCGACGAGCCGGACCCGCTCGTCCAGGCCGATGAGACCGTAGCCCTGGAGGCCGTCGGTCTGTGGTGGGGCCATCGGCGGAGCACCGTTGACGACGGTGACGACGATTCCCTGCTCGCCCTCGTCGTGTCCTCGCACGATCACCGCCACGGCCGCGCCGGGTGCGTGCTTGATCGCGTTGGTGAGGGCTTCCTGGACCACCCGGTAGGCGGCGCGTGCCGTGACGTCCGGCACGGGTGTGTCGAAGTCGGCAGTGGCGTCCTCGAGGGTCACGGCAACTCCCGACGCCGCCGCCTGCGTCACGAGCGACTGCACCGTGCCTCCCGCGGGAACGACGGGCGGGGTCTCGCCGTCGTCCCTCAGCATCCCGATGATCTCGCGCAGCCGATCGGTGGCCAAAGCCGCCGCCTGCCGCAGCTCCCCGGCCGCCTGCCGCCCTTGCGGACCGATCCCCGTGGTCACCTCGAAGCCCGCCGCCCGCACGGCGATCAGGCTCAGCTCGTGGCCGAGGGAGTCGTGCATGTCGCGGGCGATCCTGGCCCGCTCCCGCAACCGGACCTGGTTCGCCACCAGACCCTGCTCCCGCTCGAGCCGCTCGGCGAGTTCCCAGCCGGCGCGGAGCAGTTCGGCACGCTGCAGGACGTACTGGCCGGCGGTCCACGGGAGGGCGACCTGGAGGACTGTCGTGCTCGCGAGGGTGAACCAGTCCTGGGCCGTACCCTCCTGATTCACCACGGCGAAGGCCAGGACCACTGCGCACAGGGCGGCCAACAGCTGCACCACCGACCGTCCCCCGGCCGTCCGGCGGCCGAGCAGGAATGCCAACGTCACCTGGGCAAGGGTCAACTGCTCGCAGTAGATCTCCCCGGTCACTGCCACCGCGAAGACGGTGGGAAGCACCACCGCGACGAGCGGGACGCTTCGGGACAGGAGCACTGCGACGGCCAGCAACGCCACCGCAACGCCCTGGAACGTCGGCATGGACAAAACGGACCCCGGCGGCAGGCCGTCGTCGCCGAGGAACACCGGGGCCGTGATGGCGGCCCAGATCAGGAAGTCGACAGCGCGACGACTGCCCAACATCCTCCAGATCCGCTCCACGGCCGACAGGCTACGCGGCGCGACCCGGCCGAAAGACCTGACGAACGACAGTACGGCTCACTGACGATCGTGCGCAGTTGGCAGCGGCCGACGATCCGTAGGTTCACGATCGTGATAAGCCTGAGAGACCTCACCAAGCGCTACGGCCCCAAAACTGCCGTCGACGGACTGACGCTCGAGCTCACACCCGGGACGGTCACGGGGTTCCTCGGCCCCAACGGCGCCGGCAAGTCCACCACGATGCGCTTGATCCTCGGCCTCGACGCTCCGACGTCCGGGACGGCACTGATCTGTGGACGCCGGTACGCCGAACTCGACCAGCCCCTGCGTACCGTCGGCGCATTGCTGGACGCCAAGGCCGTCCATCCCGCCCGCTCCGGCCGCGACCATCTTCGGGCGATGGCCCGGAGCCAGCGCATCCCCGCGTCCCGGGTGGACGAGGTGCTGGCCCTGACCGGGATGACGGAAGCCGGCCGGCGGCGCGCCGGCACCTACTCGCTGGGGATGAGTCACCGGCTCGGTATCGCGGGCGCCCTCCTCGGCGATCCGCAGATCCTCATGCTCGACGAGCCCGTCAACGGCCTTGACCCCGACGGCGTGCGCTGGATCCGGACTCTGCTGAGGTCGCTGGCGGCCGAAGGGCGCACCGTCTTCATCTCCTCGCACCTGATGAGCGAGGTGGAGCAGACGGCCGACCGGCTTGTCGTGCTCGGCAAGGGCCGCCTCATCGCGGACGAGCCGATGGCGAACCTGCTCACGGGCACCGGAACGAAGGTGCGGGGACCGCAGCTGCATGCCCTCGCGGACGCGCTGGCCGACGCCCACTGGTCAGGACCCGACGAGCTCACCGTCACCGGTGTCCTTCCCGAGCAGGTCGGTGCGCTGGCTCACGAGCTCGGGCTCATGCTCTACGAGCTCAGCCCGCTCGAGCCGACGCTCGAGGAGTCCTACATGAACCTGACCGCCGACAGCATCGAGTACGGAGCCGAAGCATGACGACCACGTCCCTTCCGCCGGCCGCCACCACGTCCCGTCCACCGGCCGCCACCGTGGCCTCGACCGCGGCCGCCGAGTGGATCAAGCTGCGCTCACTGCGTTCCACGTGGTGGTACGTGGGCGGCTCCGCCGCCATCATGGCGCTCGTCGCCATGCTGGAATCCGACGACGGTGATCCCGAAACCGTCCTCGCGGTCTCCGTGGCCACGGCGGCCCTCTCCAACTTCCTGCAGTACACGCTCGCGGCGTTCGCGATGCTCGCCATCACCGGGGAGTTCGCCACGCGGAGCATCACCGTCACGTTCGCGTGTACGCCCTCGCGCACCAGGGTCATGCTGGCCAAGGCCCTCGTCGTGGGGTCCACGGTCCTGCTCGTCGGCACCGGTGTCGCGGTCCTGGGTGTCGGTGTCGCCGCCATTCGGTTCGGCGAGCTGGGCGCGCTCGACTCGACCCACGTCGCCGACATCCTGGCCATGGGTCTCTACCTGTCCCTGCTCGCCGTGCTCGCGCTCGGTATCGGCACCCTCGTCCGCCGGACGGCCGGCGGTCTGGCGATCCTCGTCCTCCTGCTCCTCGTCGTCCCCGAGATGCTGCGGCTCGTGTCCGAGCGGCTCGGCGCCCCGGTCATCAACACGATCGCGGACTACACGCCCGCGGCCGCGGGGTGGCGGCTCATGTCCGGGGACTGGGAGTACGGGCTGGTCCTCGCGGCCTGGGCGACGCTCACGATCGCGGCGGGTATCTGGGCCCTGCGAACCCGGGACGTCTGAGCCGCTACTCGCCCTCGGAGTCCCCTACGAGGCCACCCTCATGGGCCAGCACCGCCGCCTGGACCCGGTTCTTCAGCTCCAGGCGGGCCAGCAACGTGCTGACATAGGCCTTGACCGTCCCCTCGGTCAGGAACAGCCGCTGACCGATCTCGGCGTTCGACAGTCCTGCGCCCAGGAGGGCCAACACCTCGCGCTCACGTGGCGTCAGCCTGTCGAGGCGTTCCTTCGCCGCCGTACGCCGGGTCACCTGGCCGTCGTTGATCAGCTGGATGACCCGGTGCGCGACCTTCGGCGAGAGGTACGACGCACCGCCGTATGCCGCCCGCACCGCGGCCATGAGTTCGTACGGATCACCCGCCTTCAGCAGGAATCCGCTCACGCCGCTCTCGAGCGCCGCCCCGATGTACTCGTCCTCGGAGAAGGTGGTCAGCATGATCACCGCGGTGTCCGGGACGACCCTGCGCAACTCTGCCGCCGCACTGAGCCCGTCGAGCACGGGCATTCGGATGTCCAGCAGGGCGACGTCGGGCCGGTGCACCCGAGCGGCCTCGACGGCCTCGCGCCCGTTGCCGGCGTCGGCGACCACGTCGATGTCAGGTGCGGCGGCCAGGATGGCCCTGACGCCGGCCCGCATCATCGCCTCGTCGTCCGCCAGCAGCACCCGGATCACGCCCCGACCGTACTACCAGGCACACACGCTTGGCGGCGGCCAGCGAAGCGTCCGACCTCTGCGCGGCGGTTTCCCATCGACCAGCACTCCCGCGCGCCAGCGGCCAGCGGCCAGCGAAGCGGCCGAGCTCTGCGCGACGGTTTCCATGATCATGAAGGAAAGGGCGGCTTATACGCCCGCAAACCTTCATGATCACGATCATGATCACGGGGTCGACGCCATCGGGCCACCAAGGGCGCGGTGGGTCATCCGGGGCGGGACCGCGACCGACGGGCGGCCTGCGGGAGAATGGGGTACGTGCCGCCACCGGTGATCCCTGACGTCCTCGCCGCCCGCTACGCCTCCGCCCCCCTGGTGGAGCTGTGGTCGCCGGCCCACAAGGTGATTCTCGAACGCCGACTCTGGATCGCCGTGCTCCGGGCGCAACGCGACCTCGGTGTCCAGGTGGCCGACGGCGTGATCGAGTCGTACGAACGAGTAGCCAGCCAGGTCGATCTCGACTCGATCCGCGAGCGGGAGCGCCGCACCCGCCACGACGTCAAGGCACGCATCGAGGAGTTCTGCGCCCTCGCAGGTCACGAGCACATCCACAAGGGCATGACCAGTCGCGACCTCACCGAGAACGTCGAGCAGCTCCAGGTCCGCGCCTCCCTCGAGCTCGTCCGCGACCGCATTGTCGCCGCGCTGGCACGGCTCGCCGCGCGGGCCGCCGAACACGCCGAACTGGTGATCGCCGGCCGCAGCCACAACGTCGCCGCCCAGGCCACGACACTGGGCAAGAGGTTCGCCTCGATCGCCGACGAGCTGCTCGTCGCCCTCGAACGCATCGAGGACCTGCTGGCGCGCTATCCGCTGCGTGGCATCAAGGGCCCGGTCGGCACCGCCCAGGACCAGCTCGACCTGCTGGACGGGTCGCCGGAGAAGCTCGCCGATCTCGAAGACCGCGTCGCCGCACACCTGGGCTTCACCCGTGTTCTCACCAGCGTCGGCCAGGTCTACCCGCGCTCGCTCGACTTCGACGTCCTGTCCGCCCTTGTCCAGGCGACGGCCGCCCCCTCCAACCTGGCGACCACGGTGCGGTTGATGGCCGGCAACGAACTCGTCACCGAAGGATTCCAGCCCGGCCAGGTCGGTTCGTCCGCCATGCCGCACAAGATGAACACCCGTTCGGCCGAACGCATCAACGGCCTCGCGGTCGTCGTTCGCGGCTACCTGTCGATGGTCGGCGAGCTGGCCGGCGACCAGTGGAACGAAGGCGACGTCTCGTGTTCGGTGGTCCGCCGGGTCGCCCTGCCGGACGCGTTCTTCGCCACCGACGGGCTGTTCCAGACGTTCCTCACGGTGCTGGAGGAGTTCGGTGCGTTCCCCGCGGTGGCGCAACGCGAGCTTGACAGATACCTCCCGTTCCTCGCGACGACCAAGGTGCTGATGGCGGCGGTCCGGCGCGGCGTCGGGCGTGAGACCGCACACGAGGTCATCAAGGAACACGCTGTCGCCGTCGCGCTGGCGATGCGGGAGAAGGGCGCCGAACGCAACGACCTGCTCGACCGGCTCGCCGCCGACGAACGCCTGGGCCTCAGCCGGGACGAGCTGGGCGGCCTTGTCAACGATCCCCTGACGTTCACCGGGGCGGCTCTGGCGCAGGTGAGTGAGGTCGTGCGGCGGGTGCGGAGCGTGGTCGAGCGCTATCCGGAGGCCTCGTCGTACACCCCGGACTCCATCCTCTGAGAGCCCGTCGCCACCCCGTCCCACTCTCCTGCGGCGTGGCCGGATCATCGGCCAGGAGCGGTCACGTGCGCGGAGGTACCCCTGTCCTCGCGGTCGATCGGCGACCAGGATGGCTGGTATGGCAGCGACCCCACGGAAGCCGAACATCGTCCTGATCGTCTCCGACGACCACGGGTACGCCGACCGTGGCGCGCTCGGTATCGACCCCGACGTGCGTACGCCCTCCCTCGATCGGCTGGCCGCCGACGGTGTCTCGTGCACGCAGGCGTACGTCACGGCACCGATCTGCAGCCCGTCCCGCGCCGGCCTGATCGGCGGGCAGTACCAGCAGCGGTGGGGGGCCCAGTGGTTCGACTCCAGTGCGTTTCCCGACCACCTGCCCTCGCTCGCCGAGCGCCTCCGTGACGCCGGCTACGCGACCGGCTACCTCGGCAAGGTCCACTACGGGCGCGAGGACAAGGGCGACCGCGCATGTCCGCCACACCATGGGTTCGCCGAGAGCTACTACGGCCTTGCTGGCAAGCAGGTGGGCCGGCTCAACTACCTGCGCCATTCCCGCGCAGCCGTGGAGAGCTACGGCCCGGAAGCGTCCCGCACCATGGCGGTGCAACCCCTTCTTGACGGTGACGAGGAGTGCGAGCTGGAGGGCTTCCTCACCGCGGAGCTCGGCCGCCGGGCACGGGACTTCGTCACCAGGCACGAGGATGAGCCGTTCTTCCTGATGCTGGCGTTCAACGCCGTGCACAACTTCTGCTTCCAGCTGCCGGACGACGAGCTGGCCCGGCGCGGCCTGGCGAAGTTCCCGGACTGGGATCCGGCGATCTCGTCGTACGTGGACTGGTACGACGGTGCGATCTCGCCCTACCTCCCGGACGGTCGGGCGTACTACCTCGCCCAGCTCGACCTCATGGACGCCCAGATCGGGCTGCTGCTCGACGAGCTCAGCAAGCGCGGACTCGCCGACGACACC
The DNA here is from genome assembly GCF_040195635.1 of Actinopolymorpha sp. B11F2. Classification (NCBI taxonomy): domain Bacteria; kingdom Bacillati; phylum Actinomycetota; class Actinomycetes; order Propionibacteriales; family Actinopolymorphaceae; genus Actinopolymorpha; species Actinopolymorpha sp. B11F2. The sequence continues at coordinate 57,487 of NZ_JBEFTX010000011.1, forward strand.
CTCGTCGTCTACACCACCGACAACGGCGGTTCGATGTGCAACTTCGGTGTCAACACGCCTTTGCGCGGTACGAAGTACACGTTGTGGGAAGGCGGTATCCGCGTTCCCTACCTCGTGCGGTGGCCCGAGGGCGGCATCACGGGCGGGCGTACGAACGACGCACTGACCAGCACCCTCGATCTCTATCCCACGTTGCTGTCCGCGGCCGGCGCAACCCCGGAAGGTTGGGCGCACACCGACGGACTCGACCAGCTGCCGGCGCTGCGCGGCGACACAACCAAGTCGTCAGGCGACACCGGGGCAGCTGGGCACGAGGCGCTGCACTGGGACTGCGGCTTCCAGTGGGCCGTACGCCTCGGCGACTGGAAGCTCCACCACGCCTCGGCCGGACCGCACGCCGACGCTCTGCGGCGCGGCGAGCACACCGACATCGGTGTCGGCCAGCGGCTCACCCACCTGGGCGACGACATCGGCGAGACCACCGACCTCTCCGCCGAGCATCCGGAGATCGTCGAACGCCTCCGTGCCCGCCACGCGGCCTGGCGTACCGAGGTCGGGCTGGCCTCACCACCCACGTGAGGACGACGACCGAGTGATCGCGAGATAGCTGACTCTGGTACTCAGGGGAACGGCAGCCACGCTCCTGCTCAGGCTTGGTCGGCCGTGGTTCTCATGGGTGTGCCAGCCGACTCTGCATGCCTTCCCTTGTCGACGAGATCAGGAGTGATGGGAAAGTCGAAATAGGTGTCCGGATATGGTTCATCCTTCAGTTCGTAGTGCCACCACTCGCGATCGTAGGAATCGAATCCGCAGGCGCACATGATCGATCGAAGGTATTGACGATTTCTCGCCTCGGCCGGTGTGATCCCCGCTGCCCCGTGATGCGAGATCGAATCCATCAGATCGTGATCACCACCCATGGGGACGAGGGTTCCGGTGGCGAGCCCAAAGAGCGTCAGGTCGACGGCGCCGCCGCGACTGTGACCCGACCTGGCGGCGACATATCCATGGTCGAACAGCTCGGATCTGTCGAGGTTCGGATGGTGCCTCGGTTTCGCCCGGCTGTCCTCCGGTTGCTTCGCCCACCGCAGAAAGCAGTCCACGGCACGCTGTGGACGGTAACCATCCCAGAGAAGCAGGCCGAATCCGAGAGAGGCAGCCTTGTCTCGCGCTGCCTCCAGGGCCGCACACAGGGCCCTTGTGCCGACGATTCGATTCGCCAGGTAACCGTCCACCGGCCTGCGGGTGAAGTTGTCCCAGGTAGCGTACTTGGCATCCCAGCGAATGCCGGATACGACCTCGTCGACGAAGACAAAGTCGTCCTTCATCGCCCGGTTCCCGCCAAGGCCAACGCCACCAGCCGGTCGATCACGTCGGAAAGCGGCAACCCCGCGGCGGCCATCATCCTCGGATAACGACTGTAGGAGGTCATGCCCGGCAGCGTGTTGACCTCGTTGAGGACGACCTTCCCATCCCCTGTGAGGAACATGTCCACCCGCGCCAGTCCCCGGCAACCCAACGCGCGATAGATGGCCTTGGCCGTCTCCCGAACGCGCTCGCGCACCTCGGCCGGAATATCCGCGGGAACGATGAAGGTCGCGTTCTCGGATCCGCTTTCGGGATCATCCTCCTGATGGATCTTGAAGAAGCCATGGGAGAGCGAGACTCGGTCCACCTCACCTGTCACCAGCTCCGAGTCGTTCCCCAGGACGGCACATCCGACCTCGCTGCCGACGACCGCCTCCTCGATCAACACCTTCGAGTCAAACTGTCGTGCGGTTTCCAGCGCACTCGGCAGTTCTTCCTTCCCCGCGACCTTGCTGACCCCGAAGGATGATCCCGAACGGGCCGGCTTCACGAAGACGGGATAGCTGAGCCGGTCGGCATCGAGGTCGTCGTTCGACGTGACGGTCCAGAACTTCGGCGTGGCGATTCCCGCGCTGCCGGCGACGATGTAGGCGAGGGACTTGTCCATGCAGACGGCAGAGCTCTGGACATCGCAGCCCACGTAGGGGATGCCGGAGAGCTCCAGCAAGCCTTGGATCGCACCGTCTTCGCCGAGCTTGCCGTGTAGGACGGGCAGCACGACGTCCAGGCTGATCGTGGCGTACCGCCCCTGCTCCAGCACGAGCAGTCCGGGGACGCTCCGGTCCGGTGACAGCACAACCGAACGACAGTTGCCGTCCTCCCAGCCGCCGTCGGGGCCGTCGCAGAGCATCCAGGCACCGCGCTTCGTGATCCCGATGTAGAACGGTTCATACTTTGCGAGATCGAGGTTCTTGGCGACTTCTCGCGCAGACTTGACGGAGATGGGATGCTCCTCGAAACCGCCCCCGAAGATGATTCCGAGCTTCAACCTATCCATGCTGATTCCTGCTTTCGAATGTGAGGCAGTTGGTGAGGGAGTTTTCCACGGTGTCCCTCAGAGCGTGGTCGGTGTAATAGGCGGTGTGCGGACTGATGAGCACGTTCGGCAACTCCTGGAGCCGCAACAACGCCTTGCTCTCGATGGGTTTGCCTCGGCAGTCTGCGTAGAAGATTCCTTCCTCTCCTTCGAGCACATCCAACCCCGCACCGCCAAGTCGACCGCTTTCCAAGGCTTGAACCAGGGCCTCGGTGTCAAGAAGTGCTCCGCGTCCGGTATTGATGATGAACGCGCCGTGCTTCATCTGCTCGATACGTCGACGATCCAGGAGGTGGTGTGTTTCCGCAGTGAGCGGCGTATGGAGCGTCACCAGGTCGCTCAGCCGCAGCAGTTCATCGAGCGGTACGTAGTCGGCAGCGGTCTCGGGATGAGTGTCATAGGCCAGTATCCGACAGCCAAAGCCCCGCAGCCTGTCCATGACCGCCGCGCCGATGCGTCCTGTTCCGATGACGCCGATCCTCAGATCGCGTAGTTCTCTCCCGCGTACACCGTTCAATCGGTAGTCATGCGTATCCGTGCGGCGGACCATGGACTTTGCATGTCGCACCGCCATCAGCATCAGCATCAGCGTGTAGTCGGCCACACTGTCGGGCGAGTAGGTGACGTTTTCCACGGAGATGCCGACGCTCGCCGCGTAGCCCACATCGATGTGGTTGTAGCCAATGCTTCGTGTCGAGATGTAGGTGACGCCGACTCGGCTGAGTGCGAGAAGGGTGGAGTCCGTGACGTGAGTCTTGTGATCCACGCTGACGCACCGGTTTCCCAATGCCAGATCAATATTGGCCTCGGATACCGCTGCCTCGGTGATCTTCGGCATGACGCCGAGACGATGTGCCAACTCTCGGAACAGTACGGCCTCGTCCTGACCACATGCATAGATGGTGATCCCCATCTTCTGGCCGGCTGAGGAGGACGTAGACGCCAGCGATCGGGTGCGGCGGGCCGCTGTTCGTACTGGTTCGCTGTAGGTCATGCCAGCCAGTCAAGGCAGCGCGGTGTTGCCAGCACGTATCGAGTTTTCGATATGCCGACGATATGCCGCACCGCCTTGACTGGAGGGCATGACCCACAGCGAACCAACCTCTTCCCACCGCTACCTCGTCAGACTGCTCCCGATCTGCGCGATCTCGATCGGCTGGCTGTCGCTGCGCATCGCCGGCCCCCGCGCCGTCCGGGCATGATCCCGCTCAGCCTCGGCGAGATCGCCGCGGTCGTCGGCGGGACGGTCGAGGGCGACGAGGCCGTGACGGTGACCGCGCCGGCCGTGCTCGACGGCAGGCAGGCCGAGCCCGGCAGCCTCTTCGTCGCCTTCGCCGGCGAGTACGTCGACGGCCACGACTACGCCGGTCAGGCCGGCCGGGCGGGCGCGGTGGCCGTGCTCGGCTCCCGGACAACGTCCCTGCCCACGGTCGTCGTCGCGGACACCCAGGCCGCGCTGCAGGCGCTCGCCGCCCACGTCGTGGCCCGGCTGCGCGACGGGCTGACCGTCGTCGGGGTGACCGGCTCCCAGGGCAAGACCAGCACGAAGGACCTCCTGGCGGCCGTACTGTCGAGCGCAGGGACGACGATCGCCACGATCGGCTCGCTCAACAACGAGCTCGGCATGCCACTCACCATGCTGCGCGCCGACGCGGCCACCCGGTTCCTCGTCCTCGAGATGGGAGCCCGCCACATCGGCCAGATCGCCGCGCTCACAGGGCTGGTCTCGCCTGACATCGCCGTCGTCCTCAACGTCGGTCGGGCCCACGTCGGCAAGTTCGGGTCGCGCGCGGCCATCGCCAGGGCCAAGGGCGAGCTTGTGCAGGGGCTGGCGCCCGGCGGCACCGCCGTCCTCAACGCCGACGATCCTCGGGTGGTCGCGATGTGCGCACTCACCGACGGCCCGGTGCTGACCTTCGGCCGGGCGGAGCACGCCGACGTGCGAGTGCTCGACCTGGCGATGGACCGGCTCGCCCGGCCGTCCTTCGTGCTGCGGACCGCCGACACCTCGGCTCCCGTCGCGCTGCCGCTCGTGGGCGCCCACCAGGCACTCAACGCGTCGGCTGCCGCTGCGGCGGGACAGGCGGCCGGCGTACCCCTCGGCATGGCCGCGGCGGCGCTGGCCACCGTCTCGCTGTCGAAATGGCGTCTGGAGCTACGCGACCTCCCGGGCGGCGCGACCCTGCTCAACGACTCCTTCAACGCCCACCCCGAATCGACCCTCGCTGGCCTGGACGCGCTGGCGGCGATCGAGGGCGGGCGCCGCATCGCCGTCCTCGGCGAGATGCTCGAGCTCGGCGACGACAGCGAGGCCGAGCACCGCGCCGTCGGGGAGTACGCCGCCTCCCGGGCGGACGTGGTGGTCGCGGTCGGCGAGGGCGCCCGGTCGATCGCCGACGGCGCGGGAGAGCGGGCGGTGGCGCTGGCCGGCAACGACGCGGCCGTCGACTGGCTGCGCGGCCACCTCGCCGCCGGCGATGTGGTGCTCGTCAAGGCGTCCCGCGGGGCGCGTCTCGACGAGGTCGCCGCCGCGCTCGCGGAGTTCGGCGGGGTGCGCAACTGACCCTGGGAGCGCGCCGACGGCTCAGGACCTCGGTACCGGAGCGGATCGAGGCCGGTCTGACGGCATTCGCGCTGAGGCGAGCCACCAGCGGCGCGATGCCAGTGCGGCCAGCCCGGCGCCGGCCGCGTTGAGCAGCACATCGTCCACCGAGGACACGCGGTCCAGCAGCAGGACGTACTGAGCGGTCTCGACCAGGACCGAGCAGCCCGCCGCGAACGCCAGGATCCGCGGCACCGACGTCAGTGCTGCGAACCGCAGGGGCGCGAAGAACCCCAGCGCGGCGAACACCAGCACGTTGCCGACGACCTGGCCGGTCGACATCGTGAGCAGGTCCCGCAGCGGTACCAGGCTCACCCGACCAGGGATGGCGCCGGCCCGGCTGCCCGGCAACATGGTCATCCATACCCACGGCACAGTCCCGTAGACGATGCCGACCTCGGCCAACGACGTGCGCCAGGCCGCCGCCGACGTAGCGCCGCTGGCACTCCGCCGGCGTGCCAGAGCCCACACCGCCAGCGCGGCCATCGGCAGTACGAGCACCGTCAGGAAGGCCACGCCGGTGAACGTACCGACCCAGCTGTTCCACCCATGCATGGTCACGTTTCCTCCGCTTGCCTGACCGCGAAATCTGTCCGGGCCGGAACGATGTGGGTGAGGAGATTCAGCTCATCGCCCGCGCCGCCTCAAGGACCCGCGCCGCCTCATGTAGAGGTCGAAGGCCCGGTAGACCATCGGCCGCAGCGGCAGGTCCCACTCGCCGACGTACCTCACCGCCTGACCGCCGGTGCCGACCTTGAACTGGATCAGCCCGACGTGCGGGTCGTCTGCGTCGAGGGTGGGCGTGATGCCGCGCAGGTCATAGACGTCGCAGCCAGCCGCCAACGAGTCGCGGATCATCGCCCACTGGCAGGCGTTGGAGCCGCGCACCTCGCGCTTCTCGGTGGAGGAGGCGCCGTAGGTGTACCACGCGTGGGCGCCGACGCGGACCAGGATGGCGGCGGCCACCAGGTCTCCCTGGTGGCGGGCCAGGTAGAGCGCGATCCGCTCGGGGTCCTCGGCGCTCATCGCCGCGAACATGGCCTCGAAGTAGCGCAGCGGCCGGGGCGTGAAGCGGTCGCGCTCGGCGGTGTGGACGTAGAGGTCGTGGAACGCCTTCAGGTCCTCGCCGACCGTCACCTCGACGCCCTCCTTGGCCGCCTTCTTGATGTTGCGGCGCCACAGCTGGTTCATGCCCGCGAGCAGGTCGTCCTCGGTCCTGCTCTGCCCGTCGGGATGGCGCAGTGGAAGCTCATACGTGAACTGCGGCTGCCCGGCCCCGAATCCGTCCTCCGGGTACTGCGGCAGCCAGCCGGCGTCCCTGAGCTGGCTGGTCACGCGAGCGCCGAGCGGGTCGGTCTGCTGACTGGGCAGGTCGGTGAGCCGCTCGATGCCCGGGTCGGCGATGCCCTCCTTGACCTGGGCCGCGCTCCAGGTGTTCGTACGCACCGGCGGGCCGAGCCGGATCGCGAACGCGCCGTCTGCCTCGAGATGTGCCGTCAGCGGGTCGAGCCACGCGTCGATCTCGCCGGGCGAGTCGATGGCCGGGCCCTGGGGCAGGTAGGCCAGCGTGAAGCGCTCGAGCCGTGGCACTGGGCGGTGCAGGACGAGCCCTGCGCCGACCAACGTCCGGCCGGCGTACCAGCCGAGGGACTCGCTGCGCCACTCGGTCTTGACGCGGCCCCAGGCGGGGGTCTGCAGGAAGCTGACCGACCGCTGTTTCCGCACGAACGCCACATGCTCGGCGGCGCTGATCGGCACGACGGTCAGTCCCACGCCCGACACCGGCTCGATGCCGTGCGTGCTGGTCACTGCTGCATCCTTGGATCGTGCGTGGGGTCGGCGTACATGGGCGGGCAGCCGTGATCGATCGCTTCAGGGCGCAGTTCGTAGTGCCAGGGCTCGTTGCGGTAGATCTGGCACAGTCCGTACCCGGCGCCGTGCTTGGACAGCCACACCGTGGCGTCGGGGGGCCCGATGTCGACCGCGTCCCCGGACACGTGAGCAGACGTCTCGGGGGTGGCCACCCATCGAGCGGCTTCCTCCTCGGAGCCGTACTTGAGGACCGCCTCACGAAACAGCTGCTTCTGGTACGCAGGGGAACGCCAGCCGCTGTTGACGTAGAACGTGACGCCGTCGTCCGCGGCATCCGTCGCGGCTTGGCGGAGGGCACCGAGAAGATCCGAAGCCAGGTTGGCTACGCAGGAATACTCGTCATCAAACACTGTCACGCCGTCGGGGACGGCACGGTCATCCTCTGGTGGCGTACCACGTGCGGCTCGAGTCATACGGCCAGTCAAGGCAGCGTGGTGTTGTCGGCACGTATGTGGTTTTCGATATGCCGGCGATATGGTCCGGCTCGTAGCATCGAGTGTTGCCAGGGGACGTGTCGCGCGTGATCGGCGTGGCACTGCCGGTTACCGGGGCGCGGCCGTTGACCGGGCCGCCGCATTCGCCGGCCCCGAGGGGATCGGCGTCGTCCTCGTAGGACCTGCCCCGGCCACCTGGCTGAGCTGGTCCTGGCGCAGTCGCGGACACAGGCGTCGGGTGGCCGGCGCGCTCTGCAAGGATCGGCGTATGAGCAAATCGGTGCCGGCCTTCGGCCTCCCGCACGTCTATTCGGGCAAGGTCCGCGACATCTACGAGGACCGCGGCGACCTGATCCTCGTCGCCTCCGACCGGATCTCGGTCTTCGACACCGTGCTGCCGACCCCGATCCCGGACAAGGGGCGGATCCTCACCGCTCTCTCGCTGTGGTGGTTCGAGCGTTTGGCAGACCTCGTACCCAACCACGTCATCTCCGCGACCGACGTCCCGTCCGCGTTCGCGGGCCGGGCGATCCGGTGCCGCCGCCTGGAGATGGTGCCGGTCGAGTGCGTCGCCCGCGGCTACCTCACCGGTTCAGGCCTGGCGGAGTACGAAAAGTCCGGCACGGTCTGCGGCGTCTCCCTCCCAGCCGGCCTCGTCAACGGATCCCAGCTGCCCGAGCCGATCTTCACTCCGACGACGAAGGCGCCCGTGGGTGAGCACGACACCGCCATGACGTACGACGAGGTGGTGGCCAAGGTCGGTGCCGACACCGCGGAGGATTTGCGCCGGCTCACGGTCGAGGTCTACCGGCGGGGCGCCGCCCTCGCCGCCGAGCGGGGCATCATCATCGCCGACACCAAGATCGAGCTCGGGTTCGCCGGCCCCGACCGCAACCTTGTCCTCGCCGACGAGGTGCTGACGCCGGACTCGTCGCGGTTCTGGCCGGCGGAGACGTGGCAGCCGGGGCGCGCGCAGTTCGCGTTCGACAAGCAGTACGTGCGGGACTGGGCGGCTTCAAGTGGTTGGAACAAGGAACCCCCCGCTCCGGAGATCCCTCCCCAGGTCGTCGAGGCGACCCGGGACCGCTACGTCGAGGCCTACGAACGACTTACCGGCGAAACCTGGAGCGGCGGCAGCCCTGCTGGATGAGGGGACCCGTCATCCGCTGCTGGCTGATCCGGTCCGCACGCCGATCTATTCTGGATATCTATACTCCAGAATAGGTCCGGCCCACCCCGCCGGAGGGCACCAGGCCACCGACACTCACACCTGAGAGAGGAACCCACAGCCGATGTCGCACACCCTGGTCAACCCTCCCGCCCTGCACGACCCGGTGCCGTTCGGCTACAGCCACGTGGCCAGCGTGTCCGGTCCCCTGGTCGTCGTCGCGGGGCAGTACGCATCGGACGCCGACGGGCACGTCGTGTCGGACGACTTCGGCACTCAGGTGGACCGGTCGCTCGCCAACCTGGGCACCGCTCTCGACGCGGTCGACCTCGACTTCCGCCACGTCGTCCAGTTGCGGACCTACGTCGTGGATCTCGACGCCGACAAGCTCGGGATCCTGGTCGAGCGGCTCGAACGGATCTGGGGTGGGAACCCGCCCACGCAGACCCTCCTCGGCGTGGCTGGCCTCGCCCTTCCCGGCATGGCTTTCGAGGTCGACGCCCTCGCAGCCGGGACGTGAGTGTGCGCCGCTGACGGGAGCGTGGCGGGCGCTCAGACCTTCAAGCGTTCAGGCGTTCAGCAACCGCCTGGTGCGATCACGGACCGCGGGCGCCTTCCGCTCCACGTCGGCCTGTACGTCGGCAAGGGTCTGCCGGGCAAGTTCGCGACGCCAGGCGAGCTCCGCGGTCCCCACCGCGTGGGCTATCACGCACGTGTCCGTGTAGTCGTCGGTGGGATCGCTTCCCGGCCCGCGACGACGGATCTCGGTACACCGGAAGGCCGGGTCGCGCCCCTCGATCGCGACCACCACATCGAGCAGGGTGATCGCGTCGAGGTCGCGGGCCAGCTGGAAACCACCTCGGGGCCCGGACGTCGAGACCACGATCCCTGCCCGGGCCAGGGCCTGCAGCTGCTTGTTGAGGTACGCCGTCGGCAGTTCGTAGAACTCGGCCAGCCTCGCGGCAGTCACCCGGTGCTCAGGCCCGACCCAGGCCAGGTTCAAGCAGCTGTGGAGCGCCCACTCGACGCCCTCGCTCATCCGCATATCTGGAGCTTACGTATCCAGGACATGTGGCTCGCCGACACCGGGCCGCCGGCGGGCGCCGGCGGGCGCCGGCGGGGCGCCGGACGGGTGGCGCGGCAGCGGCGGCGGCGCGGCCGGGCCACCTGTGACCGGCTACCGACTCTTCCGGCCGCGGGAACCCAGACGTTCGCCCGGGTGGCGCCGCACGGACCATCGGCCACCGCTCGATACGCTGGCGGCACGTCGTCTTGTCATGAGATCTGCAGGTGAGGAGCGTGCGACTGTGGCCAGGGTCGTCGTCGATGTGATGCCGAAACGGGCGATCCTCGACCCGCAGGGTCGGGCCGTCGTCGGAGCACTGGGCCGGCTGGGCTTCGCCGGCATCTCCGACGTACGCCAGGGCAAGCGGTTCGAACTCGAGGTGGAGGGCGATCTGACCGAGGAGCGCCTTGCGGAGCTTCGGCGGGCCGCCGAGACGCTGCTCGCCAACACCGTGATCGAGGACTTCACGGTCCGGGTCGAGACCGTCGGTGCGGAACCCGCATGAGCGCGAGGAGCCCCCACGGAGGTACGCCGAGGTACGAGGTGTGCCGGAGTGAGGCACCGCAGCGGCCATGCAAAGGGGGCACGGCATGAGCGCGAGGAGCCCCCACGCAGGTACGCCGAGGTACGAGGTGTGCCGGAGTGAGGCACCGCAGCGGTCATGCGAAAAGGGGAACGGCATGAGCGCGAGGAGCCCCCACGCAGGAACGCCGAGGTACGAGGTGTGCCGGAGTGAGGCACCGCAGCGGTCATGCAAAAGGGGAAGAGCATGAGCACTCGGATCGGCGTCGTCACGTTCCCCGGTTCGCTCGACGACCGGGATGCCCGGCGGGCGGTGGAGATCGCGGGCGGCGAGGCCGTCGCGCTCTGGCACGCCGACACCGACCTCGGCGGCGTCGACGCGGTGGTGCTGCCGGGCGGCTTCTCCTACGGCGACTACCTGCGGTGCGGTGCGATCGCCCGCTTCGCCCCGATCATGACGCCGGTCATCGAGGCCGCCCGGGACGGGCTGCCGGTGCTCGGCATCTGCAACGGCTTCCAGGTCCTGTGCGAGTCCCACCTGCTGCCGGGGGCGCTCGTCCGCAACGATCGCCGCAAGTTCGTCTGCCGCGACCAGCCGCTGCGGATCGAGAACGCCGGCACCGCGTGGACGTCGGCGTACTCCGCCGGCCAGGAGATCGTCATCCCGATCAAGAACGGCGAAGGTGGCTTCGTCGCCGACGAGGCGACGCTGGACCGAATCGAGGCCGGCGGCCAGGTCGTCGTCCGCTATGCCGGTGACAACCCGAACGGCTCCTACCGCGACATCGCCGGCATCTGCAACGAGGCGGGCAACGTCGTGGGCCTGATGCCGCATCCCGAGCACGCGGTCGAAGAGCTGTGTGGACCTACGACCGACGGCCTCGGGTTCTTCGCCTCGCTCCTGCGCCAGTTCGTCCCCGCGACGTCTCCGTGACGGCGATCGCGCGCCACAGCGCCGACAAGCGCTCGATCGGCAACCCCCTGCTCCAGCCCCCTCCCCGTGATCATGATCGTGATCGTGAAGCGTTTCGGGGCGTATGGACCCGTTTTCTTTCATGATCAGGAAGAACCCTCCTCGACACCATGCCAGCCAGAACCCGCGGGACACCGAGGCGGTCGAAACAGTCACTCTCCGCAGGAAGGCGAGCCGGTACGGGACGCCCCGAGGCGGGAGGAGCGGTTCTGGATAGCGTGGGGCCTGTCGTACGCGCCCCATCGCCCCTCGTCCGGACGGAGTGCCCCAGGTGACTGTGACCGTCGACACCGTGAAGTACGCCGCGGACAACCCGGACCTCGAACAGCCGTATCGCGAGCTCGGTCTGAAGGACGAGGAGTACGCACGGATCCGCGAGATCCTCGGCCGCCGCCCGACGAGCTGCGAGCTGGCGATGTACTCCGTCATGTGGAGCGAGCACTGCTCCTACAAGTCGAGCAAGGTGCACCTGCGCAAGTTCGGCGATCTGCCTACCGAGACGAGCCTCGGCAAGCTTCTCGCCGGCATCGGGGAGCAGGCCGGTGTCGTCGACGTCGGGCAAGGCTACGCGGTGACGTTCAAGATCGAGTCGCACAACCACCCGAGCTACGTCGAGCCCTACCAGGGTGCGGCCACCGGCGTCGGCGGGATCGTCCGCGACATTCTCGCGATGGGCGCGCGCCCGGTCGCGGTGATGGACAGCCTGCGCTTCGGCCCCGCGGAGGCGCCCGACACCCACCGCGTCCTGCCCGGCGTGGTCGCGGGCGTCGGTGGTTACGGCAACTGCCTTGGCCTGCCCAACGTGGGTGGCGAGGTGGTCTTCGATCCGTCGTACGCCGGAAATCCGCTCGTCAACGCGCTCTGCGTCGGGGTGCTGAGGCACGAGGACCTGCACCTCGCCAAGGCTTCCGGCGTCGGTAACCAGGTGATCCTCTACGGCGCCAAGACCGGCGGCGACGGCATCGGTGGGGTGTCGGTGCTCGCGAGCGAGACGTTCGACGCGGCCTCGGGCGACGGCACCAGCGGCCCGGCCAAGCGCCCGAGCGTCCAGGTCGGCGACCCGTTCATGGAGAAGCTGCTGATCGAGTGCACGCTCGAACTCTTCGCCGAGGACGTCGTCGTCGGCATCCAGGACCTCGGTGGTGCCGGCCTCTCCTGCGCGACGTCCGAGCTGGCGTCGGCCGGTGAGGGCGGGATGCGGGTCTGGCTCGACCGCGTACCCCTCCGCGACTCCTCGCTCGCGCCCGAGGAGATCCTCATGAGCGAGTCGCAGGAACGCATGATGGCCGTGGTGGCGCCCGGCGACGTCGAGAAGTTCCTCGCGATCTGCGCCAAGTGGGACGTGCCCGCCACGGTGATCGGCGAGGTCGAGGACACCGGCCGGCTGACCGTCGAATGGCAGGGCCACACGGTCGTCGACGTACCCCCACGGACGGTCGCGCACGAGGGTCCCGTCTACGAACGCCCGGTACTCCGCCCGCTCTGGCAGGACGACCTGCAGGCCGACGGCCCCGACGTCCTCGCCCGGCCGGTCCTCGAGGAGGACATCCGCGCGGTCCTGCTCCAACTGGTGGCCTCGGCCAACCTCAGTGACCGGTCGTGGGTCACCGACCAGTACGACCGCTACGTCCTCGGCAACACCGTCCTCGCCCAGCCCGAGGATGCCGGCATGATCCGGGTCAGCGAGGACACCTCCCTCGGGGTCGCGCTCGCCACCGACTGCAACGGGCGCTACGCCAAGCTCGACCCCTACGCAGGTACGCAGCTCGCGCTCGCGGAGGCCTACCGCAACGTCGCCGCCACTGGCGCCCGGCCCCTTGCGGTGACCGACTGCCTCAACTTCGGCTCGCCGGAGGACCCGGGCGTCATGTGGCAGTTCGGGCAGGCGACGGAGGGTCTCGCCGACGGCTGCCGCACGCTCGGGCTGCCCGTCACCGGCGGCAACGTGAGCTTCTACAACCAGACCGGCGAGCAGGCGATCCTGCCGACCCCGGTGGTCGGGGTGCTCGGCGTGATCGACGACGTGGCCACGCGCGTGCGGCACGGCTGGCGCACGCCCGGCGCCGAGATCTACCTGCTGGGCACGACGCGGGAGGAGTTCGGCGGGTCCGAATGGGCCCACGTCGTCCACGGGCATCTCGGCGGCACACCGCCGACGGTGGACCTCGACGCCGAACGCGCCCTCGCCGACGTCCTCATCGAGGCCGGCCGGGCCGGTGTCGTCGAGGCGGCGCACGACCTGTCCGACGGCGGGCTCGCCCAGGCGGTCGTGGAGTCCTGCCTGTCCTCGGGCCTCGGCGCGCGACTCACGCTTCCGGCGGAGCTGGGTCCGTTCGTGGCGTTGTTCAGCGAGTCCTCGGCCCGCGCGGTTGTCGCCGTACGTACGCAGGACAAGCAACGGTTCGCCGACCTGTGCGCGGCCCGGGGCGTGCCGTCGACCCTGATCGGGGTCGTGGAGGCGGGCGGTGACGATGCCGCGCTCGTGGTCGGCGACGGCGGGACCGGCGCGCGGTTCCATGTCTCGCTGGCCGAGCTGCGGGCGGCGTGGTCCGGGACGCTACCCGCGCTCTACGAGCAGAGCTGAACCGCCTGCCTTCTTCCCGTTCGGGCCGATGCCCGCCGAGTGGCGGCCGCCAAGCGGGCGGCGGCTGGCGGTTGGCCGCCAAGCGGGCGGATGTTGGTGGCTGGCGGGCGGATGCTGGCGGTGGGCGGGCGGATGCTGGCGGTGGGCGGGCGGATGCTGGCGAGCCGCCACCCCGGACCTGGGTCGATCCAGAAGGCGTAACGGGCTCAGCCGAGGTCAGGGCCGGAGAAGAGCCAGCGGACGAGGAGTAGCAGCAGGCCGACGACGATCACGACGGCCGGGAGCGCCTGGAGGAGACCCGGCCACCGCCGAGCACCACAGGCGCGCATGATGGCAACGACCCCGCAGCTCATGACGAACACGGTGACGGCGGCAGGAAAGATGATCATCAACGAGATCATGAAGTACCAGCTGCCGGCCCGCACGGGGTCGACACCGGGCACGCTGAAGAAGTCGAAACCGACGGCGCCGAGGGTGACGGCGAGGAGCGCACCGACGAGAATCATGGCCCACAGGTAGCCGCGCCCGCCCTTCGGAATGGGCGGCGGCAGCGGACTGAGAGTGCCGGCGCTGTGACTTGACGATGAGGTGGCATTGCCTGGCATGGAGTTCCTTCCCCGGTTCGGCACTTAGATGGTAATGCCGAACATGGACAGTGGACCGGATCAGTCGCCGGTGGATCACGGCGGCCGACCTTCTGGAGGCGTACGAGACGCCATGGCGGTCAGGCGGCAGCCCGAGACGCTGAGAAACCTGCGCAGACGCGATGCCCTGGCGTCGCGCATGTGCGCCTTGCTGCGGCGGGACCAGCGGGTCGTTGCTGTCGAAGCGTACGGAAGTCTGGCAGCTGGCCGCGCCGACCGCTACTCAGATATCGACCTCGTAGTCCCGGTCGACGGCGCCGGCGGCGCGGTTGGGGCAGATGCTGGACCTGTGTGTGGCGCGGGCAGCGTGGGGCGCCCTGCGAGGCGGTGTACGAGCGCTGCGTGAAGCACCGCTAGCTTGGCGGAGCGTAGTCACGCAGGAGGCGTTCCCACCCGGTGGCCGGTGTGCGGTGCCAGGAGATCATGTGGGCGTACACGATGATGTTGTCTGACCAGCCGGTCTTCTTGTCGAAGCTGCCACCGCAGGTGATCAGCCGGAGTTCGGATCGGCTACTGGGCGCGTATATCTGATCCGCCGGGAACTGGTCCTTGGGCTGGATCGACGCCCCGTCGACGCGGTAGACGACCGCGATGCCATCGCGGCGGGTGACCGTGACGGTCTCGCCGCGACGCAGGGCCCCGAGATCGTAGAAGACAGCGGCGCCGCTGTACCTGGAGTCCAGGTGGCCCACGATCACGGTGCGGCCAGGTTGACCGGGGGTCGCGCCAGGGGTGTACCAGCCGGCGAGATGCGGCTTGTTCGCTGGCGGTACGTCGATGGCACCGTTGCTCGCATTGCCGACCCCACCGAGCGGCGCCGAGACGCCGATCGAGGGAATGTCCAGGCGTGTCGGCGCTGATCGTGAGTCCAGCAGTGACGGCGACGGACTGGACGCAGGAGCCTGCGCCCGCGCCTGGGACGCGGCCGACGTCGGCCGGTCGCGCTTAGGTACTGCGGACGCCGCCTCCGGCTGCGGTGGCGGTGTGGTCGTGACCGGCATGGGCGGTGGCGCAGGTCGCCCGAGAGTGTCCGCCGCAACCATGCCGAAGCCACTGATCGCCATGAGCACGAGCAAAACCATGGCGGTCCCCCGCCCCCAATGCTGGGGGCGGAGGACCAGCCGCAGATTCGACCGCACTTGTTACGCCTCGGCCGTGCCGTGGCCACGCCGGCGAAGCAGCATGACGGTTCCGGCGGTCAACGCCAGACCGAGCATCCCAGCGCCGGCCATTGCCGTCGGACCCACACCGGCGGAAGCCGACGCTGACGCGCCGTCTCCGGTATTGGGCCCAGTGCTGGACAGCGACGGGCTCACCTCACGAGGCTCGTTAGCGGCCTCGTTGCTTTCCGGCAGCGGCGTGAGCTCATCGAACTCCTCGCAGCGTGGATCGCCGTTCGGCAGCTCGCCATTCGGGTCGAACGGGAACTCTTCGTTATCCGGGTTCACGGTGCAGACCGTCTGCCAAACCCTTTGTGCTGCGTTGTTCACGGCGTCCTTCACCGAGTGACCATCGGTGACGATCGTGACGTGGAGAGAGTTACCCTGAACCGCGACCGTCGCGCAGATCACGTTCTCGGGAATAGGTGTGGGCTCGGTGTCTGCCGTTTCGACAAACTGAATCCACGGGTCGACAGTCCCTGCTCCTCGGTTTTCCTTCCATATCCACAGCTGTCCCTTCTCAGGGACGTAGGCCAGGATTTTGTCGTTGCCTTGAAAGGTGGAGTCGATACAGAGAGCCTTCTTCTTGTGGTCCTTCCCGCCATTATGCGGTGTACCATCCGCGGCGTACGACTGAGTGGCGGTGCCCAGTCCGATGGCGGTCGCAGCGCTCGCCGATGCTGGCGACGACAGCGCCACCAACCCGCCGAGTACCAGAGCCGCGCCGATGCGAGCACCAGAGGTCCTGCGGTTGATCAGGCCGCGCAGCAACCTGCCCAACGGTAACGTCTTCACCCGACTTCCCCCCATGTGAGACTTGTTGTGCCTTCACCACAATGACGCAATCCGTTCGTTTGCCAGGTCGGAAGGTCTGGCAATTTGGATTTACATCGCAATGGTGTCCGCCTTGAAGTACCCAGCCCTTGCCGAACATCACTTGCGGGCAAAATCGGCAAAGAGCACAAAGAGCATTGGGCGACGAGCAAAGCGGCCACGAACCAGCTGGGCACAATGCCGCATTTCCAGGAGGTGCGACCAATTCGCCTTCTTGAATCCCTCGCATATCCGGCGGAGGTAAAGGCGCATTTTTGGCGCTCTTGAGGACCATTCAGGCGCCCACCAACCGGTCAGGCACACGGCATTGGGTATCACGGAACGACTGTCGCCGGAATCAAGCGGGCCTGGGGCCAGTCACCGATTCCTGACGGTTCCGAGGAATCCAGAGTCGCCGATCGTGACACCACGACAATCGGAACGATCCACCCCAAAAGCACTACTAGAGGCCGACCACGGCGATCGTGCCCGAAGCGGCCAGGACGGTGGCCGCCGCCAGCGCACCCTGAGCTGCGCCGGCCCAGCGCCTGGCCGGACTGAGCTGCAGGAGCAGGACGACCAGCCAGGCGACACCGGTCGCGAGCGCCGCGAACGGCGCCGACATGAACGCGAGCAGCACGGCCCCGTCGCGCTGGGTGAGCGTGCAGCCGAATCCGAGGCCTTCGCACTGGCCGCCCCCCACCTGATCTCTCGGCCAGGACCACGCGAGCAGGGCGAGGATCGCCAGAACATACGGACCGAGGGTGAAGACGGTGGACCACGCCAGACCGCCGCCGGCGGCCGCTCCGGCGTTCGACCCCTGAACGGACGGACGCTGAGCGGACGGGCGCTGCACGGTCGAGCCCCTGTCGCTCCCCTCGAGACCCGCCGGGACCGGCCGCTGTTCGATGTCCATCGGGCAAGAGTGGCGGAGGACCAGTCGAGGGACATCCGTACGGATACTCAGGTCGTACTCAGCACTACTGCGCAAAGAGGACCCCGGGCCGCGCGGGTCAGCACGGGGAGCGGCCGCGAGGCGCCGACGCTAGGAGCCCTCCGTCGCCACATTTCGGTCGGGTCCGACATGGGTCTCATCGGCCAGGGCCGGCGAACTGATCAGGAGGGTTGCCACAACGGCGATTGCGACAAGGCCGGAGCGCCACACCTGGCGGCAGGCGGCGAGTCGGGCCGGGTGGCCTTCACCCTTTCCCGGGGCAGCGATGTGCAGGTGGTTCATCGTGGACCTCCAGATCCCTTCGTTGGCACGTGGCAATGCACCAGGGGGAAGGGCCGAGGCCGGGGCCCTTCCCCCGTCGTGGCTGCACACGGGGCGCGAACGGGTGGGGGACCCGTGGCCACCGCGGCAGAACGTCAGTGGTCGCCGGAGGGACAGGAGGCGGCGACCACCCGACATCGGTCACCAGGCTTGTGCGGAGCGGGTGACCAGGAATGACGCTAGTGGTCGGAGGGGTTGCCCCGTGGAGACGCGGCCAGCATCTGTGGACAACGTTCGCATCTCATTTCTTCGAAGCATCCGGGAATGCATGTAAGCGTGTAATCGGTTGTGGTGGGCATGACCACGCTGACACTCCCACTGCTCTTCCTGGCCGACACCGTCGTCCTTCCCGGCATGGTCGTGCCCGTGGAGCTCGACGGTGACCGCCAGGCCGCCGTCGACGCGGCCCGGCTCGCCGCCCGTGGCACCACGCCGGCCGGTGCCTCACGTCCAGACTCTTCGTACGAATCCGGCAGGTCGTACGAATCCAACGGATCCGGCAAGCGCGACACGACCGATGAGACGCCCAGGGTCCTCGTCGTACCCCGCCTCGACGGGAAGTACGGCGCAGTCGGCGCCATCGCCGAGATCGCCCAGGTCGGCCGCCTTCCCACCGGCGAACCGGCCGTCGCCCTCCGCGCCACCGGGCGCGCGAAGGTCGGCGTCGGCGTCAACGGACCCGGCGCGGCCCTGTGGGTCGAGGCCGAGGTCCTCGACGTCCCCGCGCCAGATGACGCGACCCGCGAGCTGGCCCGGGAGTACAAGTCCGTCCTGGTCTCGATCCTCACCGCCCGCGACGCCTGGCAGGTCGTCGACGCCGTCCAGCGGATGAACGACCCGAGCGAGCTCGCCGACGCGGCCGGCTACGCCTCGTGGCTCGAGACCGACAAGAAGGTCCGGCTTCTCGAGACCCCCGACACCCGCGAGCGCCTCACGCTTCTCCTCGAATGGACCCGCGCCCATCTGGCCGAGCTGGAAGTCACGGAGAAGATCCGCGACGAGGTGCGGGACACGATGGACAAGACCCAGCGGGAGTACGTCCTGCGCCAGCAGCTCGCGGCCATCCGCAAAGAGCTCGGTGAGGACGACCCCGAGGGCGCCGACGACTACCGGTCCCGCGTCGAGGCCGCCGATCTGCCGGAGAAGGTCCGCGAGGCCGCTCTCCGCGAGGTCGACAAGCTCGAACGCACCTCCGAGCAGTCACCGGAGGTCGGCTGGATCCGTACCTGGCTCGACACGATCCTCGACCTTCCCTGGAACGTACGGACGGACGACACCACGGACATCACCGGCGCCCGTGAGGTCCTCGACGCCGACCACGCCGGGCTCGACGACGTGAAGGACCGGATCGTGGAGTACCTCGCGGTGCGTTCGCGGCGGGCGACCCGAGGCCTGCAGGCCGTCGGCGGCCGGGGCTCCGGTGCCGTCCTGGCGCTGGTCGGCCCACCCGGCGTCGGCAAGACCTCGCTGGGCGAGTCGGTGGCGCACGCGCTCGGCCGGAAGTTCGTCCGGGTGGCGCTCGGCGGTGTCCGCGACGAGGCCGAGATCCGCGGTCACCGGCGTACGTACGTCGGCGCGATGGCCGGACGTATCGTCCGCGCCATCAAGGAGGCCGGTTCGATGAACCCGGTCGTCCTGCTCGACGAGGTGGACAAGGTCGGCTCCGACTTCCGAGGCGACCCCGCGGCCGCCCTCCTCGAGGTGCTCGACCCGGCGCAGAACCACACGTTCCGTGACCACTACCTCGAGGTGGAGCTGGACCTGTCCGACGTCCTGTTCCTCGCCACCGCGAACGTTGCCGACACCATCCCGCCGGCGCTGCTGGACCGGATGGAGCTCGTCGCGCTCGACGGGTACACCGAGGACGAGAAGGTCGCCATCGCGCGGGACCACCTGCTGCCGCAGGCACTCGACCGGGCCGCGCTGTCTGCCGACGACGTGGCAGTGGAGGACTCCGCCCTTCGTACGGTAGCGGCCGACTACACCCGGGAGGCAGGGGTCCGCGGGCTCGAACGCGCGATCGCGAAGATCCTCCGCAAGGTCGCGACCGCGCTGGCCACCGACCGCGCGAGCGCTCCGGTCCGCGTGGCCGCCGACGACGTGAAGGTCTACCTCGGCAAGCCGAGGTTCCTGCCCGAGTCGGCCCGCGACGGCTCGACCCCGGGTGTCGCGACCGGGCTCGCGGTGACGGGTGCCGGCGGTGACGTGCTGTACGTCGAGGCCGCCACGATGGCGGGCGAGCCGGGTCTCACATTGACCGGCCAGCTCGGCGACGTGATGAAGGAGTCGGCCCAGATCGCCGTGTCGTACCTGCGGGCGCAGGGCGCCGGACTCGGCGTACCGACCGACGCGCTCGCCGACCACCGCGTCCACGTGCACGTGCCCGCGGGTGCTGTACCCAAGGACGGCCCGTCGGCCGGCGTGACGATGACGGCGGCGCTGGCGTCGATGTTGTCCGGACGGCCGGTACGCCCGGAGGTCGGTATGACCGGCGAGGTCTCGCTGACCGGACGGGTGCTACCGATCGGCGGCGTCAAGCAGAAGTTGCTGGCCGCGCACCGGGCGGGACTCACCGAGGTGATCCTGCCGCGGAAGAACGAGCCCGACCTCGACGATCTGCCTGCGGGAGTCCTCGCCGACCTCACCGTGCATCTCGTCGACGACGCCGCCGAAGTCGTCCGGCTCGCGCTCCGGGACAGCTCCGAGCTGGCGCCGGGGACGGACGAACAGGTCGGGACCGGCAAGGCGGCTTAGGCCCCTGCCCACCGGGCCGGAGGCCGCCCAGGCCCTGCCGCCGGGTCAACGAGAGCCGTCGCCACCTTGCCTGTGTGCCGGGGTGGCGACGGCTCTCCCGCACGCTGTCGTTCACCGCCGACGGCCCGGGGACCTTCGCACGAGGCGAAGCCGACCCCGGGCCGAAACGAGTACCCACATCCAGCCCCCCGGCCGTACGTCCGGACGCGGAACCCGGCCGAGGTGATGGAGGGACGCTTACCACCACGGCACGGCGGCCACCGGATTCCCTTTGGCCTGGGTGGCCGTCGGGCGACCAGGAACCGGTGGACCTGTGATGAGCGACGCGCCGCCCCCTCAGGTGACGGCAGCAGGCCGCCGGTGGGTGCCGGCGGCGGGCTGCTGCTTCGTCCGCCGCGTCGCTCATGTCAGCGAGTTTCGCGTCCATCGCGGTGCGCCCGAATCCGCTGGCGTACTCAACATCGACACCGCACGCGTACTCGGTTGGCCGCGAGCGCGACCGCCGACTCCGACAGGCCCTCTCGCCGTCGCCGAGGACACAGCCGCCCCGCCTTGGCCTACGCACTTGAGAGATTGGCGGCACCTGCCGCGTGGGACCGCCGTCGGCCCGGGCGAGCACGCGCGAGGCGAAGCCCGGCCCGGGCCGAACTCGGATCCGTACGCCCGCAAACCCCCGTCGTCTTCCAGCGCGGGCGGACCCGGCCGCGGTGGTGGAGGAAGAAGGAACCACCCCGGCTTGGCGGCCACCGGTTCCGTCGGCCTGTATGGCCGTAGGGCAACCTGGAACCGGCGGTCTTGGCGAGCGGTACCGAGCAGCACCACTCGAGAACCCGAGCCTCGCGGCTCGGCCGCCGACGATCACCCGTCGGCGTACTCAATCCGGACTGGGCCACTCCCACCAGCGTCGTGAGTGTTCCGGCTCATCGGCGCTCGACGCGTACGTAGCCCACCGGCGTGGCAGCTTCCTGCCTCCGGCCACGGCTCGGAGCACGGCGTGCGGCCCGATCGTTACCGGGATGGCGTGCGGTCCGGAGGTCGTCGACACCGGCCGGGCGACACCGGACGGGCGCAGCCGGCGGACGGATCGGTCCCATGCGCTGGCCGGACCGACCGTCAGCAGGAGGTGGGTAGCTCATGACAGTGGCCAACGGCGACACCGAGACGGCGGCGGCCCGTGCGAAGGCCGCGCTCGCACTGACCGGCCGGCTGTGGAGGCAGCGGTTCGGCGTGTGGTGGCTCGGCCGCGTCAGGGGCGACACGCTCAGCCGGGTCTGGCTTCCGGCCGGAATCCTCGATCCGTACCCCCTCTACGCGCGGCTACGTGCCGAGGGTCCGCTGCCGCGCAGCCGGACCGGGGCCTGGGTCGCTGCCCGACACCAGGTGGCCAACCAGGTCCTGCGTGACCGTAGGTTCGGCGTCCGGGAGAAGTGCGCCCCCTACCCGCCGGCGGACGACGCCAGGGGGCCGACCTCGGGCAACACAGCTCTCGACGAGTCAAGGCCCGAGTGGGACATGTCGTTCCTCGAGCTCGATCCGCCCCACCATTCCCGGCTACGGCGGCTCGTCGCGCCGGCGTTCGGTCCTCGCATGATCGCGGGCTACCGCGAACGCATCGAGCGTACGACCCACGAGCTCCTCGACAAGGCGCTCGCGAACGGTGAGTTCGACCTGATCAGGGACTTCGCTACTCCGCTGCCGATCGCGGTGATCAGCGACCTGCTGGGGATCCCGGACGTCGACGTGGACCGATTCTCGCGGTACGGCAACATCGTCGGGGCGTCCCTCGACGGCGTCCGCTCCGTTCGGCACGCCCGCGAGCTGCACGAGGCGAAAGCCGACCTCAACGCACTCTTCAGCCGCCTCGTCGAGCAACGCCGCACCGAACCCGGCGACGACGTGATCAGTCGCCTCACCGGGCCACTGGACGAGGAGACACTCAACGGCCGGGAGCTGCTCAACACAGCGCGGCTGCTCCTGGTCGCCGGGTTCGAGACGACCGTCAACCTGATCGGCAACGGCATGCTGGCCCTCCTCGCGCACCCCGACCAGTGGGAACGCCTCCGCGCTGACCCCTCGCTGGCGCCGGGCGTGGTCGAGGAGGTGCTGCGGTACGACCCGCCCGTCCAGGGCACCACCCGGATCGCCCACGAGGAGATCGAGCTGGCGGGGCGCACGGTCCGGCCCGGCCAGTGGGTCGTCGTCCTCCTCGGCGCGGCCGGCCGGGACGCCGAGGTCTACGACGGCCCGGACCGGTTCGACATCGCGCGCCAGACCGGCGTCGAGCATCTGGCGTTCTCGAGTGGGATCCACTACTGCGTGGGCGCGCCGCTGGCCAGGCTGGAGGGTGAGATCGCCTTCCGGGTCCTGGCCGAGCGCCTTCCCGAGCGGGTCCGTGCGGGTCCGGTTCACCGGCGTACGTCGTTCACGATCCGGGGCTTGTCCCGGTTTCCCCTTCAGCTCCGCCACCCCGCCTCGACCACCCCGTGATCATGATCGTGATCATGAAGGTCGTCGGCGTATCCGCCGCGCTTCCTTCACGATCATGGGGCACTCCATGACCACGGGGCACGTTCACCGCTACGGCAAGGGACGCGCCGATCCTGGCTCAAGAAAGCTCGACGCCCCGACGGCCAGCCTCGACCACGAAACGCTTGGCCGCCGACACCGACCCGTCCTCCACGGCCACCGCGGACGCGACTCGCAACGTCGCCACGATCGCCTCGCGGTCGACGTCGCACACCACGTAGCCACGCCGACCGTCGCCGTACTTCCAGTAGGGCGACTCCGCGATGATCTGGTCCCAGGTCCCGTGCCAGTCCGCGGGAGCCAGGTCCCCGCCGGACGAGATCGAGGTCCCCACGATCTCCGCGCCGACCACGCGCGCCTCGGGATCGTCGAAGTCGGTGGTCAGGTCGCAGGCCATCGTGAAGTGCCGGTCACCGGTCAGCACCACCGGGTTGGCGACTCGCGACGAGCCGAGGACCTCGAAGAGCCGCCTTCGCTGGGCGCGGTAGCCGTCCCACGGGTCCGTCCACAGCACCTGCTCCGGTCCGGCCTTCCGGTCGGTCTGTGCCATCGGCGCCTGGTTGGCGAGGAGGTTCCAGCGTTGCCGACCGCTGGTCAGCCCGCCGACGAGCCAGGCCTCCTGGTCCGAACCCGTCATGGTGCGCGCCGGGTCGTCGGCCTCGTCCGGCGTGGTGGGCTGGTCGCTTCGGTACTGCCGAGTGTCGAGCACGTGGATCCGCGCGAGGTCGCCCCAGCTGAACCGGCGGTACGCCTGGATGCTGGCGCCCTCCGGCGCGACGGACCTGCGTACCGGCATGTGTTCGTACCACGCCTGGAACGCCGCCGCCCGGCGCTCCCGGAACTCCTCGGGCGCCTGTTGGTCAGGGTCCTGCGGCACCGGTCCGGCCCAGTCGTTGTCGACCTCGTGGTCGTCGAACGTCACGATCCACGGGCAGGCGGCGTGCGCCGCGCGGAGGTCGGCGTCGGTCTTGTAGCGGGCGTAGCGGTTGCGGTACTCGACCAGCGAGAACGGCTCGCCTTCGCCCTCGTGCCGGCGTACGCCCGTGTCCGACGGCGGCGACTCGTAGATGTAGTCGCCGAGGAACGCCACCAGGTCGAGGTCCTGTTCGGCGAGGTCGCGATGGGCGACGTAGAAGCCCTGCTGGTAGTTCTGGCAGGAGGCGTACGCAAGCCGCAGCCGGCGGGGCGACGTTCCGGCGGCCGGCGCCGTACGGGTCCGCCCGACCGACGAGACCTCCGTGCCGGCACGGAAGCGGTAGAAGTACTCACTTCCCGCCCGCAGGCCGCCGGGCTCCACGTGAACGCTGTGGCCGAACTCCGGACGTGCGTGCGCTGTGCCCCGGCGCACGGACCGACGGAAGCGCTCGTCGGTGGCGATCTCCCACTCCACCGGTATCGCCCGGTCCGGCATGCCGCCGCCTTCCAGCGGGTCGGGCGCGAGGCGGGTCCAGAGCACGACGGAGTCCGGCCAGGGGTCTCCGGAGGCCACGCCGAGCCCGAAGAGGTCGGTGGGCAGGCTGCGGGTGACGGCGCCGGGTGCGGCGAAGCGCGAAGGTGTGGTGGCGGCGATGCGGCCGGCGGACTGCCGGACGGGAGCGGCGCTCGCCGTGCCGAACGCCGGCACGACGCCGGTGAGTGCGGCTCCGACGGACACGCCGCCCAGGGTCAGTAGACGTCGACGGGACAGCTCAGACATGGGTGTCTCCGCGGGAAGAAGGGGTGGTCAGGCGTCGCGTGCGGCGGTGCACGGCAGGACGAGCGGGACAAGCGAGACCAGACGGGACCAGCGAGACCAGACGGGACCAGCGAGACCAGACGGACCAGCGGGACCAGGCGGACCAGCGGGATCAGACACCTCAGAGGCTGACGAACAGGACCGAACGTCATCGGGACCGCAGATGGCGCCACAACGGGCACCTGGTGAACGCTTGGTCGCTCTCCGTCGCAGGCGTGACGCGCACGAGACCGGCGGCGAACGAGTGGTGAAATCCCGGGGTGTCCCCAGCCGCCGGAGACCTGTCCGAAGGTCGCGAGCGTGGGACGGGATCCGTTCGTACGGGACAACTCCCGATCGACGAGTACCCGGCCAGTCGGGAGACGGGGAGCCGCGAGCCAGGCGACTCCCCGTGGAGTTGGTCATCTAGGCTCCGGCAGGTGCCTTCCCGCCTCCGGCCGGCAGACCCGGACGAAGCCGCCGCCGCACTGAGCCGGGTCCTCGGGGCGCTCGACGCCCTCGACGCCCAGACCGAGCCGGACCGCGATGACCTACGTCTGCTGGTCCGCCACTTCCTCGCGCTGCTCGCCGGCAAGGCGCCGGGCAGGTCGGTGGAGGTGCGGGTTCCGCCGTACGCCGCGATCCAGTGCGTCCCCGGCCCGCGACACACCCGCGGTACGCCACCCGGCGTTGTGGAGATGGATCCGGTGACGTGGATCCTGCTCTGCGCCGGAAGGCGTACATGGCATGACGCCGTGCACGAGGGCGCCGTTCATGCCAGCGGCGAGCGCACCGACCTCTCCGGGTACCTCCCGCTGTCCGTCCCGCGGAGCGGGAACAGCTAAATCGGAGAAAATTCTTGCCGAACCACGGAACCGTTCGAGGATCGACGCCGTCTGATCGCCGGTGGTCCGAAGCCATCTGGAGAAGCCCCTCGCGACACCCCCCGACGTGAGGGGCTTTTCTATGCCCGGAGCCCCACGCCACCGATTCACCTCACGCCGCCGATGCCCTGTCGGACCGGGGGGCTAGCGTCGGCGGAGTGACCGACGAACTCACGGCCTCGCCCGACCAGCTCCGCCAGGACGCCGACGACCTGCTGCGGCGGCTCGTCGGTACGCCCGAGGCGACGTTCCGCGACGGGCAGTGGGAAGCGATCGAGGCACTGGTCGCGCAGCGCAGGAGGGTCCTCGTCGTCCAGCGCACCGGCTGGGGCAAGTCGGCGGTCTACTTCGTCGCCACCGCGCTCCGCAGGAGCCAGGGCGCCGGTCCGACGCTGATCGTGTCGCCGCTCCTCGCCCTGATGCGCGACCAGGTAGCAGCCGCCGAGCGTGCTGGCATCCGTGCGTTGACCATCAACTCCGCCAATGCCGAGGAGTGGACCGACATCGCCAAGGCGCTGGCCGTCGACGAGGTCGACGTCCTGCTGGTGTCGCCCGAACGCCTCAACAATCCCCGGTTCCGCGAGGAGCAGCTGCCCGACCTCGCCGCCCGCGCCGGACTCCTCGTCGTCGACGAGGCCCACTGCGTCTCCGACTGGGGACACGACTTCCGCCCCGACTACCGCCGCATCCGCGACCTGCTCGGCGACCTGCCGGACGACACCCCTGTCCTCGGCACGACCGCCACCGCCAACGCACGGGTCGTCGCCGACGTCGCCGAGCAGCTCGGCGGTGGCGAGGTCCTCACCCTGCGCGGCCCGCTCGCCCGTGACAGCCTGCGGCTCGGCGTACTCCGGCTCCCCACCGCACAGATGCGACTCGCGTGGCTGGTCTCGCACCTCGACGAGCTGACGGGCAGCGGCATCATCTACACCCTCACGGTGAGCGCCGCCGACGACATCGCCGCGCTGCTGCGCGACGCCGGTCATGTCGTCCGCGCCTATACCGGACGTACGGATGACGCCGAACGCCGAGCGGCCGAGGAAGCGCTGCGCGACAACCAGGTGAAGGCACTCGTCGCGACGTCCGCACTCGGGATGGGGTTCGACAAGCCCGACCTCGGGTTCGTCGTCCACGTGGGGGCGCCCGCGTCCCCGATCGCCTACTACCAGCAGGTGGGCCGCGCGGGCCGGGCGACCGAACGGGCCGACGTGCTGCTCCTGCCCGGCATCGAGGACGTCGACATCTGGCGCTACTTCGCCACCGCGTCCATGCCGCGACAGGTCCAGGCCGACGCCGTCCTCACCGCCCTCGCCGAGGCGGGGCGACCAATGTCCGCGGCAGCGCTCGAGGCGGTCGTCGACATCCGGCGTACCCGGTTGGAGCTCCTGCTCAAGGTCCTCGACGTCGACGGCGCGGTGCGGCGGGTCTCCGGTGGCTGGACGGCGACCGGCGAGCCGTGGACCTACGACGCGGAGCGCTACGCACGAGTGACGGCGGCCCGCGAGGCCGAAGCCCAGTCGATGCTGGACTACATCGCCAGCGAGGACTGCCGGATGGCCTATCTCCAGCGGGTCCTCGACGACCCCACCCTGGATGGCTACGCTCCCGGTAGCTCCCCTCTCGACGACCGCGACCGCTCCGTCGGCGGTGCGTCGTACGTCGTCGGCGACCACGCAGCCGCGGATCCCGGTCATGCCGAGCAGAGGACCGGCCGGTGTGGACGCTGCGACCGGTGCGCCGAACCCTGGTACCCCAGTGACGTCTCGACCGAGGCCCAGCAGGCGGCGACCGGCCAGCTGGCGCGGGTCGGCGTGGCGATCGAGCCGCGCGCGATGTGGCCGGGCGGCATGGACCGGCTCGGTGTCGACGTCCGCGGCAAGATCCCGGTCGACGAGCGGGCCACGTCGGGCCGTGCCGTCGCTCGACTCACCGACCTCGGTTGGGGTCAGCGGCTCCGCGAGATCCTGGCGCCCCATGCGGCCGACGAGCCGGTGCCGGACGCCGTCCTCACCGCGTGCGTCGACGTCCTGCGTACCTGGGGATGGGAGCGCCGGCCCACCGGCATCGTCGCGGTCGGGTCGCGGCGGCGGCCAGCGCTCGTGGGTTCGCTCGCAGCGGGTCTCGCCCGGATCGGCCGGCTGCCCCTGCTCGGAACGCTCACCCCCGTCGACGGCGGCCCGACCGGGGAACCCGGCGGCAACAGCGCGTTCCGGTTGGCGGGTGTGTGGGACCGGCTCGCCGTCCCGCCGGATGTCCGCGATGGTCTGGCATCGGTGGCGGGGGACACCGCGGGTTCCGGGCCGACCATCCTGTTGGTCGACGATCTCGTCGACTCACGATGGACGTTGACCGTGGCCGCGAGGGCCCTCCGCCACGCCGGGGCGGGCGAAGTCCTCCCCTTCGCCCTCGCCGTCGTCGCCTGACCAGAGGGACCGACCGGGTCCGGGTCGTCCGCGCTAGGCGGGGACGACTTCCTCCGCCTCGCCGGCGAGCGTGGCGCGCTCGGCCCGGTGGCTGCGCACCGACCACAGGACCGCCGCGACCCACAGCGCCGCGATGAGGATGTACGCCGTCGCCTGCGTCGGAGTCGGAGCGGCTACCCAGTCCGACTGCAGGATGGTGCGTACGTTGGTCAGGACGATCACGCCACCCACGAGCGAACCGAGGATCCGGCCCGGGATGTGGCGAACCAGCCAGGCCGCGATCGGCGCGGCGATGAGACCGCCGATCAGCAGGGCGGCGACAGCGCTCAGTGGAATGCCCTCGGCACCGAGCCCGATCAGGAAACCGATGCTGGCGGCCACCGAGACGACGAACTCACTGGTGTCGACCGACCCGACGACCTTCCGTGGCTCCATGCGTCCGCTGGCGAGCAGGGCCGGCGTCGCGACCGGGCCCCAGCCGCCACCACCGGTGGAGTCGACGAATCCCGCGAAGATGCCGAGCGGGGCCAGGAACCGCTTGCGTACGGGCTTGCCCAGTTGACCACGCGGGGTGCCCCACGCGGTGAACCGGATCAGGATGTAGACGCCGAGCGCGAGGAGGATGCCCGACATGATCGGCGCGGCGGTCTCGGTCGAGAGCGCGCTCAGGAACGTGGCTCCGGCGAACGCCCCGACACCGCCGGGGATCGCGATGCGCAGCACGACGCGCCAGTCGACGTTGCCGAACCGCCAGTGCGAAGCACCCGACGCCAGCGTGGTGCCGATCTCAGCGAGGTGGACGGTGGCCGAGGCGGCGGCGGGCGCGGCGCCAGTGGCGAGGAGGAGCGTCGTCGACGTGACGCCGTACGCCATGCCGAGACTGCCGTCGACCAGTTGCGCGGCGAGCCCGACGAGGCTCAAGAGCACGAGTTTGCGCACGAGTGCGACCCCACTTCTCCGACAGTTCCTATACGAATGGTAGGCATTAGATTAGGGGACGGTTCGGCGAACACCTATCGGGCGTCCAGATGCAAAGACGAAACCCCACAAGGGGTGGCGTTTCATGCGTTCGGCGTAACGGGACAGCGACATCGAAAAGGGACGGAGGACTCCCCGGACGGTGCCAGCTCCGGGCCGCTGGGGCAGGTTCCTGCCGATCGAGGCGTACGCTGCGTGATCGTGATCGAAACCGACTCCCAGCGTGCCGTCAGCCGGGTCCTCCCGGGCGTCCGCGAGGTGCTCGAGCACCTGGTCAGGATCCCGTCGGTGAGTGCCAACCCCGCCGCGGCCGACGACGTACGACGCACCGCCGACGCGACCGCGCAACTCTTCCGTGACGAGGGCGCGGAGGTCGACATCCTCGAGGTCGAGGGCGGCCAGCCGGCCGTGCTCGCCCGCTTCCCCGCGCCGCCGGGCAAACCGACCGTCCTGCTGTACGCCCACCATGACGTCCAGCCGACGGGCGACCCTGCACTGTGGACGAGCCCGCCGTTCGAACCGACCGAACGCGACGGCCGGCTCTACGGCCGCGGCGCCTCCGACGACAAGGCCGGGATCGCGATGCATCTTGCCGCCATCCGGGCGTACGACGGAGCACCACCGGTCGGCGTCACCGTCTTCGTCGAGGGTGAGGAGGAGATCGGCTCGCCCACGTTGTCGGCGTTCCTCGAGACCTACCACGACCAACTCGCGGCCGACGTCATCGTCCTCGCCGACTCGGCCAACTTCGACATCGGCGTACCCGCTCTCACCACCACGCTGCGAGGCCTCGCGGACTGTGTCGTGGAGGTGCGCGCGCTCGACCACGGGGTGCACTCGGGGCAGTACGGCGGCGCCGCACCTGATGCTCTCACCGCTCTCTGCCGGCTCCTCGCGACCCTGCACGACGACGCGGGCAACGTCGCGATCAAGGGGCTGGCCACCGCGGAGCCGCCAGACGTCGACTATCCGGAGGACCGGTTCCGCGCCGAGGCGAGCGTCCTGCCCGGCGTCGAACTGCTCGGCACCGGCAGCATCGCCGAACGGATCTGGGCCAAGCCGTCCGCGACTGTCCTCGCGATCGACGCGCCCCGGGTCGCCGACGCGTCCAACACGCTGCACCCTGTCGCCCGGGCGAAGGTGAGCATCCGGCTGGCGCCGGGCGACGACGCCGTACGCGCCCGTACCGCGCTGGTTGACCACCTGCGCGCCAACGCGCCGTGGGGGTGTGAGGTCGAGGTCAGCGTCGGCGACGTCGGTGAGCCGTACTCCGCCAACGCAGAAGGCCCGGCCTATGACGCCGCGCGGGAGGCGTTCCGCGAGTCCTGGGGACGCGAGCCGGTCGACATCGGTATCGGCGGCACCATTCCGTTCATCGCGGAGTTCGCCCAGGCCTTCCCGGCGGCGGCGATTCTCGTCACCGGCGCGGCCGATCCGCACTCCCGGGCGCACGGCGCCGACGAGAGCCTGCACCTGGGCGAGTTCGGGCGGGCGTGCCTCGCGGAGGTCCTGTTGCTGTCCAAGCTCGCGAAGGCCACCAGCTCTCCCTGACGTGTCGTCGGCGCTCGCGACGTTGCGACGTAGCGGCGTTCCGACCGCACGGGCGCTCGCCCCCGCTCATGGCCATGGCGTTCCGACGTAGGAGTTCGCCCGCCCATGGCGTTCTGACTGACTCGACTCTCGCCGTGCCGGCCCGGCAAATGACCACGCTGAGCAGGACTGCGGTCTCCGGACAGGCGTCGACACCTGTCCAAGGTTCCACAGGCATGCTCAGCGTGGTCATTTCGGCCGGGTCAGGTGGCGATCATCACGACGTCCGACAGGATGGGCGGCATGGCGGAACTCCCTCGTTCAACCCCGGTCGGTGTCGTCGGTGCGGGCACGATGGGCGCCGGCATCGCACAGGTCGCGGTCGTCGCCGGCCACCGCGTCCGGTTGTACGACGCCCTCGACGGCGCGGCGGCCCGTGGCGTCGCACAGATCCACGCCCGCCTGGACCGGCTGGTCGAGAAGGAACGCATGACCGCCGCCGCGGCGGCCGACGCCAAGGCCCGGCTGGAGGCGGTCGACGCCCTCGACGCGCTGGCCACGTGCGGACTCGTCGTCGAAGCGATCGTCGAGCAACTTCCCGCGAAACGCGAACTCTTCGCCGCCTTGGAGAAGGTCTGCGCCGACACCGCCATTCTCGCCACCAACACGTCCACCCTGTCGGTGACCGCGATCGCCTCCGGCCTCCAGCATCCCGGACGTGTCACCGGCATGCACTTCTTCAACCCGGCTCCGCTGATGGCACTGGTCGAGGTCCCAGCGGGCGCCACCACCGACCCGGAGGTCGCGGCGACCGTTGCGGCGACCGCCACCGCCTGGGGCAAGACCCCGGTGCGCTGCGCGTCGACTCCGGGGTTCGTCGCCAACCGGGTCGCACGACCCTTCTACGGCGAGGCCATGGAGGTACTCGAGCAGGGCGGCGCCGACTGCGCCACGATCGACGTCGTACTCAGGGAGGCGGGCGGGTTCCCGATGGGTGCGTTCGAACTCGCCGACCTGGTGGGCAACGACGTCAACCTCGCCGTCGGCCGTTCGGTCTGGGAGCAAACGTTCGGCGACCCACGTTATGCGCCGTTCGTCGCACAGCAGCAGGTGGTCGACGCAGGCTGGTTGGGCCGCAAGACCGGCCGCGGCTGGTACGCCTACGACGGCTCCGAACGACCGCGGCCCCAGACCGCCGAGGCCCGGCCGGCACCCGAGCGGGTCACCTATCACGGCGGGTTCGCCGCCTGCTACGGACTGCTCGACCGGATCGCGGACTCCGGCGTGAGCGTGGAGCGGTACGACACAGGTCCGGCCGGAACACGCGCGGGATCAGGGGAGTTCGAACCCGGAGAGTCGGCGTACGGCATCGAACTCCCCAGCGGCGGCCTGGTCCTCGAAACGCTCGGCGAGCCGGCCACCGTCGACGGCGACGCGGTGGCCCTTGACTGGGTGGAGGACGCCGCCACGGCCAGCCGGGTCTGCCTCGCGCCCAGCGACACCTGCGAGGCAGCGACGCTCGACGAGGCCGTCGGGATGTTCCAGGCCGCGGGCCTCACCGTCAGCGTGATCGACGACGTACCCGCCCTCATCGTCGCCCGCACGATCAGCATGCTGGTCAACGAGGCCGTCGACCTGGTTGCCCGGCGCGAGGCGGCGGCCGAGGACGTCGATACCGCGATGCGCCTCGGCACCGGCTACCCCCAGGGTCCACTGGCGTGGGGTGACCGGATCGGCCCCGGCGTCGTCGCCGAGGTCCTCACCACGCTGGCGCGGGCGTGCCCTGGCGGGCGCTACCGACCGAGCCCGCTTCTGGTCCGAGCCGCCCACACCGGGCGTCCCCTCCGCGCCCTCTGAGCCGCGCGCCCCCTGAGCCGCGCGCCCGCTGCGGCGGCCCGCAGCCCCCGAGCTCGCCGCACCGCCGCAGCGCCGCACCGCCATGATCACCGGCGTTTCGGGGCGGTCGGGTGGCGCGAACATGACGAGTGACGACAAGAGCGGCGTGACGGACACTGGGGGCCGACCACCACGAAGGTTTCCCATGCCGAGAAGACGCTCAGCAAAAAGTTCGGAACCGCCCCCGACGTGTGGACATAGACCGGGTGTGGATCAGCTCGAGACCGGCGATGTCGCCGACGGAGAGCTCTGGCGCAGTGCCGCCAAGGGCGACCCGTCGGCGTTCGGTGCCCTTTTCGAGCGGCACGCCGACGCGGTCTACAACCACTGCTTTCGTCGTACCGGATCGTGGGAGGCGGCCGAGGATCTCGCCTCGGTGGTCTTCCTCGAAGCCTGGCGGCGGCGCCGTGACGTGTCCCTCAGCGGCGAGTCGATCCTCCCTTGGCTGCTCGCGGTTGCCAACAACGTCGTACGCAACCGCGACCGTAGCCTGCGGCGGCACCGTCGCCTCCTCGCGAAGCTTCCTCCCGCCGTGGTGGCGCCCGACCCGGCGGAAGAGGCCGCCTCGCGAGTGGACGACGAGCGTGCCATGCGGCGGGTGCTCCAGGTGTTCACCCGCCTACTGCCCGATGAGCAGGATGTGCTCGCGTTGTGCGTATGGGCGGGACTCAGCTACTCCGATGCCGCGGTGGCCCTCGGGATACCGGTCGGCACGGTGCGCTCCCGCCTCTCCCGCGCTCGCGAACACCTCCGGCGGCTCGCCGGGCTCGAGGTGGACGCGGGACATACGGGGGGTCCCGCGCCCACCCCGCGCCCGGCGGGTGCTCTCCCGACCCATCCGTCGTCGGCCAAATGTGGTGAACGGGGACTAATGACATGACCGACATCGACCGGATCCCGCCGCCACGCGCGATGCCGCGCGGGCGCCGTGACGCCATCAGGGAGGCGCTCGAAGCGGAGGTGAGCGGGACCCGCCGCCCATGGTGGCGGCGCTCCTGGCAGGGCGTGGCCGTGGGTGGCGGCGCACTCGCTCTGGTAGTCGCCGGCGGAGCCGCCACGGCCTACGTCGCGTTCAAGCCCGCCGAGGACAGGGCCAGCGTCCTCTGCTACGCCCAACCAGACCTGGATTCCGACAACGTCGCCGGAGCGCGGGTCGCGGTCGGCCGCAACATGCCGGCCGGCGCGAAGGAATCCGACAGCGGCACCGTCGCCATCGCCGATCCGGTGGAGGCGTGTGCACAAGCCTGGCAGGACGGCCAGATCAGTACCGACGGCGCCAGTGAGGTGCCGGAGGACTCGACGGCCAGGTACCAGGTCCCCAACCTCGTGGCCTGCACCCTCGAAGAGGGTGTTGCCGGGGTGTTCCCAGGTTCCCCCTCCACCTGTGAACGCCTCGGTCTCCCCCAGACCACGAGGTAAACCAGCGCAGGGATGGCCGCGCTGCCCCCGGGCGGCAGCGCGGCCATGGGGACCAACCACACTCAGCGGGTACGCCAGGCTCCTCAGCGAGAGCGGGTAGCCGGATCAGCGAGCGGAAGCTCGACCGGGCGAATTCCTCCGGACGGCACTCGTCCGTACGACCTACGCCGGGTGTCCACCGCTCTCGTTGTGAACGGGTGGTCGTCGTCAGATGAACTTGATCGACGACGTACGGTCGTTCATCGAACCCAGGGACGGGCAGTTCGCGTCACAGTAGGTGTAACTGCCGGTGTAACTCGTGCCGTCGTGATGCTTTCCGAGGCAGTTGGAGTACATCTTCGCCGAGGAGATCCGGTTGTTGAATCCCAGGTCAGCCATGCTGGGGAAGCCGTACCAGTCACCCGAGTAGCATCCGGTCCCGCTGGATCCGTAGAGCACGAGCGAACTGCCGCCGTAGCTACCGTTCTGGTACTCGACGCCGAGCAGCGGTCGTGCCACCTGACTCACTTCCGAAGAGACGGCGCCCGCGGACATGAGTTGCTTCTCACTGACACTGGTCGCGTCCGCGTCGAGCGCGACGCGTCCGCCGGTCGCGAAGTCGATCGCGGCGGCGAAGGTGTCGAAGCACGTCGGGGCGCTCGCCGACTCGGGTGCTGCCGTGGTGTCGTCGACCGAGGTGGCGTCAAGCGCGACGACGCAGTGGTCACCCGCTGCGTCGGCCGGACCGGTCGCCGCATGTGCGACCTGGCCCTGCCAGAAAACGAGAACCAGTGCTCCAAGCGCTGCCCACCACACACTTCGTTGGCGTCGCACGGCGGCCACCTCCTGCAGGGTCGGAAACGTACGCCAAGGACGCATGATGACATGTCGGGAGAAAAATTGTCGTGACGTGTGTCCTCAATCACCGTACGTATGGGACCTGTATCGGCCAGCATTCCCGCCATAGGGGACATGTCGCCTGATCACTGGAAACGTCCGACACCACCCGGTCAAGCATTGGCCACTCGCGCGCCGAACGTCGTTGGTGGGACGCTCATGGGTCTGCCCTAGACAGGGGCCATGTCCCGACACTCCTCTGCCCGCCCGAGCCGCCGTGCCCTTCTCGGAACCGGTCTCGCGGCCGGAATCACCGTGCTCAGCAATGCTCCGGCGCTCGCCGCCGATCGTTCGTACGCTTCGGTCGGCACCCACGAGCGGTCGCTCGCCCGGCGTACGGCTCCGGCGTTCCTGAGGAGTGGCCGGCCCTCCCTCAGCCATGGCATCGCCAGCGGTGACCCGACCGGTGACGGGGCGGTCGTCTGGGCGCGATCGGACCAGGTGGCGCGGATGACCGTCGACCTCAGCCGTACGCCGGACTTCGCTCGGGTCACGACCGTCGCTGGCCCGGTGCTCACGGAGGCGACGAACTTCACCGGCAAAGTCGACCTGCGCGGGCTTCCGGCGGGGCGGGAACTCTTCTATCGCGTGACTCTCGAGGATCCGGACCGCCACGGGGTGGGCGGCGAACCGCTCGCCGGGCGCCTGGTCACCGCACCTCGATCCAGGCGTACGGGCGTGTCGTTCCTCTGGTCCGGCGACATGGTGGGACAGGGGTGGGGCATCAACCCGGACCTCGGCGGCATCACCATCTTCGACCGCATGCGCGCGCTGCGACCGGACTTCTACCTCAACTCCGGCGACACGGTCTACGCCGACGGCATCCTCTCCGAGACCGTCACGCTGCCCGACGGCCGGATCTGGCGCAACGTCACCACCGAGGAGAAGAGCAAGGTCGCGGAGACACTGGCCGAGTATCGCGGACAGTGGGCGTACAACCTGCTCGACGAGCACGTACGGGCCTTCGCAGCCGACGTACCACAGATCGCCCAGTGGGACGACCACGAGGTCACCAACAACTGGTATCCGGGCGAGGTTCTCGACGACGCCCGGTACGCCGAGAAGCGTGTGGACGTGCTCGCGGCACGGGCGCGACAGGCGTTCTTCGAGTGGATGCCGATCCGGCCGGTACGCAGGGACCCGGACGGCCGCGTCTACCGGAAGATCGCGTACGGCCCGCTGCTCGACCTGTTCGTCCTCGACATGCGTACGTACAAGGACGCCAACACCGACGGGCTCGAGACCGTGCCGGACGGTGGTGTGCTCGGCCGGCGGCAGCAGTCCTGGCTGACCAGGGAACTGCTCGCCTCCCGCGCCACGTGGAAGGTGATCGCGAACGACCTGCCGCTCGGCCTGGTCGTGCCGGACGGCGACACGGCGATCGAAGGTGTGGCGCAGGGCGATCCGGGGCGCCCACGCGGCCGCGAGTTGGAGTTCGCCGGCCTGTTGTCGACACTGCGCCGCCACCGCGTGCGCAACGTCGTCTGGCTCACGGCGGATGTGCACTACGCGGCGGCACATGCGTACTCGCCGGAGCGGGCGAGCTTCACCGACTTCGATCCGTTCTGGGAGTTTGTGTCGGGGCCGGTGAACGCGGGTGGGTTCGGACCCAACGTGCTCGATCCGACGTTCGGGCCGGAAGCCGTCTTCGTTCATGCGCCGCCGGTGGCGAACGCCTCGCCGCTGGACGGGTACCAGCACTTCGGCGAGGTGTCGATCGCGGGCGACAGCGGTGAGCTGACGGTCCGGATGCGCGACCAGGACGCGAACGTGTTGTACGCCAAGACCCTGCAGCCCGCGAAGGCCTAGCGCCCTAGACCCCGGGCGACTCGAACTCGACAGGTTGGTCGAGTGGTCACACACCCCCGGCCAGCCCTCGAGCGACCTCGCCATCGACTTCGTCGGCGTCGCCATGGCTCCTCCTGGCGACCGCAGCGATGCGTGTGTGGCTGGTCACCCCTCTCGGCCGCGCAGGCCGGCCACGACCTGAATCTGCCATTCGGCGGATACACGGCCGGACCCTCGCCGGCCATCCTCGGTCGGGGAGGTCGTCCGTGGCCGGACTCCCACCCAACCCTGAGAGGGCTCGAACGACAGGAAGTGAGATCCGATGACTGCCAGTCCATCCTCGGACGGCCCCGGGTCTGGAGAGCGCGACGCACGATGGTGGCCGGCCGTCGGTGTGTCGACCGCCGCGCTTCTTGACGCCGCCGCGCACCTCGTCGGTTACCACGAGGTCTCCGGCATGCCGACGTTTCCATGGTGGACCAGCCTCGGCGCTGCGGCACTCGCCCTGGTTGCGGCGGGTCTTCCGGCGCCCGCGGTGCGCGCCGCTGTGCTGTGGCTCGGGTCCGGCAGCATCCTGGCACTTTCCAGCCTGCCCGTCTTACCGCACGACCTGCTGGTCGTTGTGTCTCATCTGATCGTGCAAGTGAGCGGAGGCAAGGACCTCTTCGCGGTGGATACGCCCTGGCTGGCAGTGATACGCCACCTGGTGGTGTTGACCGCCGCGGGCGCGGCGTGGCGTGCCGGTGTCCGGGCCCGGCGCAGGGCGCGCGGCGTATGCCCTGGCTGCGGGCGGATCGAATCGCGCGAGGCGGCGGTTGGTCGCCGCCTCGCTCGGGTGGGTGGCCTGCTAGCCATCGTGGCACCTCTGCCCTACGTCTGGCTCAAGCTGGAATGGGCCACCGGATCCACTGTCGGTTTGGCTGATCCTGACTACTTCGACGGTGTGACCTTCTTCACGCCGGGCTTCGGTGACACTGCGCTGTTGGGTGGACTCGGAGTGGTGGTCGCGTTGGCCATGATGACCGTGCCGCGTCAGCGGTTGGTCCGAGCCACGCTGGTCGGCATCGGGGCGATCGGTTCGGTGATGCTTGTCCCGGTCGGCGTACTTGGCGCACTGCTCCTGGGAGCAACCCTCCTCACGGTGATGCCGATGGACGAGGACCTCGCCATCCGGCCCTGGGTATTCACCATGGTGTATCCCAGCTTCCTGCTCTGGGGGGTGGGCCTCGCCCTGGCGACATGGCAGTACTGGAAGGGCACCAAACCCGCCTGCGCCTATCACCGCGGTCCTGTGCCATGAGCTCCCGGACCGCCGGGGCCATCAGAAACCGAGCGGTCAGGTTGCCGGGAAGGACCAGCGTCAAGAACGTGCAAACTGCCCAGCCCCAAGCCAGCAACAGAGGGCGCCAGCGACCGGCGGCCTCGAGTTGCATGGCGGCTATGGCTGCGAGCGTTAGCACTTCCATCCCGAGCGCCGACCAGTTCGTTTGCGCCACGGTGAGGTCGGCCAGCCAGTGCTCGCGAAACATGCTGTCGGGATCGACACCGCGATCGAAGGAAGTGATTCCCTCTTTCAAACCAACGACCGCCAACAACACGTGAGTGGCAACTACTGCCGTGGCGAAAACGACCGCAACGCGCCAGATGCTCTGGTTCGTCCACCAGTTCGTACGTTCTGTTGACTTCACACCAAAGGATGCTGCTCTGAGCCTCCGAGGTCCGCACTCTGCCATATGGCAGATGTGCCGAGTGGCTCAGCTGCGTCAACATGTGTACGTGCATGAGGAGGCAGCCTCTGCACACCGTGCGGCAAGCAGCATCACAGGGCGATATCCAGACGAGGATGAATCATGACAGGTACAGTCCAGCAGAGCGACACCTCGAATCGACAGGACTTCCGCAAGGTCGTCGTGTACTCGCTCATCTCCCTCGATGGCGTAGCAGAGGAGCCCGGCGATTGGATGTTCGCGGTCGACGAGGATGTCTTCTCGTTCCTCGGAAACGTGATCAACCGACAGGACGACGTGCTCCTTGGCCGGGGTACGTACGAATACTGGGTCGACTACTGGCCCACGTCGGACGTCGAGCCGTTCGCAAGCTTCATCAACAACACAACCAAGCATGTCTTCAGCTCCTCTCCTTTGAACGGGAGCTGGGCGAACGCACGCTGGGTACAGTCACCGTTGGAGGACTACGTCCGGCAGTTGAAGAACGGTCGTGGTCGAGACATCGGCGTGCACGGCAGTATCTCTGTTGCGCAAGCTCTCCTTGCGGCAGACCTCGTGGACGAGGTTC
Organism: Actinopolymorpha sp. B11F2; assembly: GCF_040195635.1. Classification (NCBI taxonomy): domain Bacteria; kingdom Bacillati; phylum Actinomycetota; class Actinomycetes; order Propionibacteriales; family Actinopolymorphaceae; genus Actinopolymorpha; species Actinopolymorpha sp. B11F2. The sequence continues at coordinate 96,088 of NZ_JBEFTX010000011.1, forward strand.
ACCTGGTCGTCGCACCAACCTTGGCGGGTGATGGCTCCCGGCTCTTCCCGACGTTGGCTGGTGGACCGCGGCGGCTTGAATGCGTCAGCCAGGTTCGAACCCCCAGCGGGGCCATACTTCTGTCGTACCGCCTCGGCGAGCAAGCTGACCTCGCCGGTTCATGAGTGCGGCGGCACGAGGGTCGAACTGAGCGAGGCGCTTTGCCTGTAAAGAAGAATCGGTGCTGCGGTCACGCCGATCTTCTGACCGGAAGGCGCGGGCGTGGCGCGATGAGACGCCCCCGAGCTGACCTCTCACCGCCATTGCCGGGCTCTCGCGGAGCCGGACCGCTTGGTTGAGTCAGGCGAGGAGGAGAGCATTCGCCGGGTCCTCGACGATGCGGGCGACGTCGGTGAGGAACCGCGAGCCCTGTTCGCCGTCCACGACCCGGTGGTCGAACGACAACGACAACGTCGTCACCCAGCGCGGCACCACCTGGTCGTCGACGACCCACGGCTGTTTGCGGATCGCACCGAACGCGAGGATGCCGGACTCGCCCGGGTTCATGATCGGAGTTCCGCCGTCCACGCCGAAGACCCCGACGTTGGTGATGGTGAACGTCGTTCCCAGCATGTCCTCGGGTGCTGTCCTGCCCTCGCGCGCGGTCTGGGTCAACGCGTTGAGGGACCGCGCGAGATCGGGTAACGGCAACTGCTCGGCGTCCTTGATGTGCGGCACGGTCAGCCCTCGCGGCGTGGCGGCCGCGATGCCCAGGTTGACGTAGTCCTTGAGCACGATCTCGCTGGCGGCATCGTCCCAGGTGGAGTTGAGTTCGGGGGTACGCCGGAGGGCCAGCAGGCACGCCTTCGCGACCACGACGAGCGGGGTGAGCTTGACGTCGGCGAGCTCCCGGCGTCCCTTGAGGCGTGCCAACAGGTCCATGGTGTTGGTCGCGTCGACCCTCATCCACTCCGTGACATGAGGTGCGGTGAACGCGCTCTGCGTGACGGCCTGGGCCATGGCCCGGCGTACTCCACGGACCGGCACCCGCGTCTCCCGGACGCCCGGAGCCCGCGTTGCCGGCGCCAGGCCTTCTGCCGGAGCAGCCGGGGCGGCCGGGGCGGCCGCCTGGGTCGCGAAGGACTCCACGTCCGACCGGCTGATCGTGCCGTCCGGGCCGGTCGGTGGGACGGTACGCAGGTCGACCCCGAGATCCTTGGCCAGCTTGCGTACAGGCGGCTTCGCGCGGGCGGGTGCGGTCGAGACGACGGATGGCGCAGGCGCGGGTTCAGGTGCCGGTGCGGGCGTCGCCGCAGGTTGCGCTGGCGCGGTGGCGGCGGGTGCCCCTCCCGCCGGCGCGGGCGGAGCAGCGACCTCTGTGGGCGCTCCCTGCACGGGAACGGTTGCACCCTTGCGGGGACGGCGTCGTGCTGCTCCGGCCCGAGGACCGTAGCCGACAAGGTTGCTGGTTCGTCCTTCGCCGTTCGCCTCCCCGCCGGCAGCGGCAGGCGCTCCGGCCGCGGCGGGAGGCGCTTCCCCAGGTCCAGCAGCAGGCGCTTCCCCAGGTCCGGCGGCAGGCACGGACCCTCCACCGGGCCGAGCAGCCTCGTCAGGCGTGACACCCTCACCAGCGACCCGGATGAGCGGCGTACCGACCGGCACCACCTGCCCCTCAGGCACCAGCAGCTCCGCGATCGTTCCTGCGTACGGGCAGGGGAGTTCGACCAGCGACTTCGCGGTCTCGATCTCGACAACGATGTCGTTGACCTTCACCGTGTCGCCCGGCTTCACCTTCCAGGTGACGACCTCGGCCTCCACCAGGCCCTCGCCGACGTCCGGCAGCTTGAACTCGCGTACGTTCGCCATCCGCGCCCCATCCCCTCAGTAAGTCAGGCCCTCAGTACGCCATTCCGCTCAGTACGCCATTCCGCTCAGTACTCCAGGACCCGGTCGACGGCATCGAGCACCCGGTCGAGGTCGGGCAGATAGTCCTCCTCGGCACGTGCCACCGGATAGGGGGTGTCGAAACCCGCGACCCGCTGTACCGGTGCCTCGAGGGAGTAGAAGCACTCCTGCGCGATCCGGGTGGCGAGCTCCGCACCCAGCCCACCCGTCACGGGCGCCTCGTGGACGGTGACGACCCGCCCGGTCCGGCGTACCAGCTCATAGACCGGTGAGAGGTCGAGCGGCGAGAGGGTCCGCAGGTCCACGACCGCGAGGCTCCGGCCCTCCTCGGCGGCCGCCGTCGCGGCGTCGAGGCAGGTCTTCACCATCGGCCCGTAGCAGAGCAGGACCGCATCGGTGCCGTCCTGGACGACTCGCGACCGGTGCAGCGGGTACGGCGGCACGGCGAGGTCGGTGTCGACCTCCGCGCGCTCGTAGTAGCGCCGCTTCGGCTCCAGGAAGATGATCGGGTCGTCGCTGGCGATGCACTGCTGGATCATCCAGTACGCATCACCGGGGTTGGCGCAGGCGACCACCTTGAGCCCGGCGGTGTGGGCGAAGTACGCCTCGGGCGACTCCGAGTGGTGCTCCACCGCCCCGATCCCGCCACCGAACGGGATCCGGATCACGACGGGCAGGGTGAGCTTGCCCTGCGACCGCAGGTGCATCTTCGCGACCTGGCTGACGATCTGGTCGTACGCCGGGTAGACGAAGCCGTCGAACTGGATCTCGCACACCGGCCGGTAGCCCCGCAGCGCAAGACCGATCGCCGTCCCGACGATCCCGGACTCCGCGAGCGGCGTGTCGATGACGCGGTCCTCGCCGAAGTCCTTCTGCAGGCCGTCGGTCACCCGGAAGACGCCGCCGAGCTTCCCGACGTCCTCGCCCATGACGATGACCTTGGGGTTGTCCTCCATGGCGCGGCGAAGGCCGGAGTTGAGCCCTTTGGCGAGAGTGAGCTGGGTCATCAGATCACCCCCTCCGCGAACTCGGCATCCGCACCTGATGTGGCATCGGCATCAGCGAACGACGCTTGATAGTCGCGGAGCCACTGTTGCTGCGCTGCCAGCTCCTCGGTCTGCTCGGCGTAGACGAGATCGAAGCTGTGGGCGTAGTCCGGTTCGGGCATCGCGTGGGTCCCTTCGCGCACATGCTGGGCGAGGGCGTCGGCCTCGGCTTCGATGCGGACGAAGAAGTCGTCATCGGTGACACCGTTGCGGGTGAGATAGGCCTTGACCCGGGCGAGCGGGTCCTTGAGCTTCCAGTGTTCGAGCTCGTCCTTGAGGCGGTAGCGCGTCGGGTCATCGGTGGTCGTGTGCGCGCCCATCCGGTACGTGAACGCCTCGACGAGTGTCGGACCGCCCCCGTCACGGGCCTGCTGCAGCGCGGCCTTCGCCACGGCGTAGCAGGCGAGGACGTCGTTGCCGTCGACGCGTACGCCCGGAAAGCCGAAGCCGGCCGCCCGCCGGTAGAGCGGGATCCGGGACTGCTTCTCCATCGGCGCCGAGATCGCCCACTGGTTGTTCTGCAGGAAGAACACGATCGGCGCGTTGAACACCGACGCCCAGATGAACGCCTCGTTGACGTCTCCTTGGGCGCTCGCGCCATCGCCGAAGTAGCCGAGGACCGCCATGTCGCGCTCGGGGTCCCCGGTGCCGACGAGGCCGTCGCGCTGGACCCCCATGGCGTAGCCGGTCGCGTGCAGCGTCTGGGCGCCGATCACGATCGTGTAGAGGTGGAAGTTGGTGGTCCTGGGATCCCAGCCGCCGTGGTCCACCCCGCGGAACAGGCTGATGATCGCCAGCGGATCGATGTCACGGCACCATGCGACGCCGTGCTCGCGGTAGGTCGGGAAGATGAAGTCCTGCGCGCGGACCGCCCGGCCGGAGCCGATCTGCGCGGCCTCCTGACCCAGGAGCGAGGCCCAGATCCCGAGCTCACCCTGCCGCTGGAGGGCGATCGCCTCCGCGTCGATCCGCCTGGTCAGCGCCATGTCGCGGTAGAAACCCTTGATCGCCTCGTCGTCGAGGTCGAACGCATAGTCGGGGTGCTCGCAGCGTTCACCTTCGGGGGTGAGCAGCTGTACGAACTCGGGGCCACCTTCCGCCGGGTCCTCGTTCGGGGACCACAACGCGCCATCCGTCGTCACCGTGCACTCCTTCTCCTCCATCGGTCGGCGGGATCACCGCCTCACCGGGCCGGAGCTCGGCGCGTCGGCACTCACCGTCACCTGTGGGCGCAGATGAGTCCTACGACGCGCACGACTGTGGCACCTTGCCCAGCCGTGGCACCAACGTACCCATCGTGCCCCGTCAGTGCATCCGTTCCGCGGCGTGCGTTCGTCCAGTCCGGCTCCGGCGTACTGCAGTGGTGTCCGCGGCCATCGAGGTGCGCTCGTCGCTCCCCGCGGATCTGCCCGACCTCTGCCGTGCCCCCGGCCCCCGCGATCGGTACCGCGAGGCCACGTGATTCAGGATCGTTCGGGCAGGTGGGGTGACACCATGTCGGAACCCACCGTTCGGTGGTGCGGTTTGGTGTACGCCTTCCACAGTTAGTCGTACGCCCGATTTCTTGGTCGTACGCCCGACTTTTCTTGCCCGTCGTACGCCCGACTCTTCTTGCCGGTCGTCCGCCCGACATTCCTTGCCGTCGTACGCCCGGATTCCGATCCCTCCGGCAGCCGTATCCATGATCATGAAAGTTTGCGGCGAACACGCCCCGCTCTTCCTCATGATCACGATCATGATCACGGAGAGGTGGCGACGGCGCCGGAGTGGAGGAGGGCGGTCACGTCGGCATCGGTGAAGCCCCAGTCGCGTAGGGCTTCGCGGGTGTGTTCGCCAGGGTGCGGGGCGGGGCCCTGGACGGCACCCGGCGTGCGTGACAGTTTCGGCGCCGGGCCGGGCTGCAGAAGCGCTCCCACCTCGACGAACGTCCGCCGGCTGGCGAGGTGTGGATGCTCGGGCGCCTCGCGCTGGTCGAGCACCGGGGCGACGCAGGCGTCGGTGTCGGCGAACTGCCGGGCCCACTCGTCACGGGTCCTGGTCGCGAACACCTCGGCGAAGCGCTGGTGCAGGACCGGCCAACCGCCGCGTTCGTACTGGTCAGGCAGGTCGTCGCCGTCGGGGCCGGCATCGGTCAGACCGAGGCCCTTCAGCAGTTCGGCGTAGAACCGCGGCTCCAGCGCCCCGACGGCGACGAAGCGACCGTCGGCGCAGGCGTACGTCCGGTAGAACGGCGCGCCACCGTCGAGCAGGTTCCCACCGCGCGGAGCGGGCCACCCGCCGGCCGCGCGCAGACCGTGCAGGTGCGTCGACAAGAGCGCCGCGCCCTCGACCATCGCCGCGTCGACGACCTGGCCGCGGCCGGAGCGGTCGCGTTCCCAGAGCGCTGCGAGGATCCCGATCACCGCGAGCATGCCGCCGCCGGCGAAGTCGCCGACATAGTTGAGCGGTGGTACCGGCGGCGCGTCGCCCGGTCCGATCGGGTCAAGGGCACCCGACACCGCCAGATAGTCGATGTCATGTCCCGCCGTGTGCGCGAGCGGGCCGTCCTGTCCCCAGCCGGTGACCCGGGCGTAGACGAGACCGTCGTTGCGGGCGAGGCAGGCTGCCGGGCCGATACCGAGACGTTCGCAGACACCCGGCCGGAACCCCTCGAGGACGACGTCGGCAACGGCCGCCAGGTGCAGGAAGGTGGCGGCCCCGTCGGAGTGCTTGAGGTCGATCGCGACCGAACGCCGACCGCGCGCGAGCGGATCGTCCGGGAGCCCGGCGGCCGGGAGCGCGGACACCGGCTCGGCCGCCACCACCCGGTCGACCCGGAGCACCTCCGCGCCCAGGTCGGACAGCATCATCGCGGCGAACGGCCCCGGTGCCAGGCTCGCCAGCTCCACCACCCGTAGGCCAGTCAGCGGACCAGTCATCACCCCATCATCGAGCCTCGCCTGCGCGGACGCGAACACGCCGCACAGCCGAGGTCGTCCACCAGTCACCGCGGCACCCCGACCCTGCCAGACCGGCCAGACCTCAGCGAGGACGTCCAGGCCCAGCCAGACCCGCTTGGGACTCGGCGGGGCCCGGTCTGGTTCAGCTGGAGTCGCCGAGCATGGCGCGGCTGATGATGTCCTTCATGATCTCCGACGTACCCGCGTAGATCCGCTGCACCCGCGCATCGGCGTACGCACGGCAGATCGGGTACTCCCACATGTATCCGTACCCACCATGCATCTGCACGCAGTCGTCCACGACCCGGCCGAGCATCTCGGTGGCGAAGAGCTTCGCGGACGCGGCTGAGGCGGCGTCCAGCTCGCCCGCTCCCGCCGCGAGGACGCAGCGGTCGACGTAGGCCTGCGCCACCTCGATCTCCGTCCGCATCTGCGCCAGCCGGAACCGGGTGTCCTGGAATCCCGCCAGAGCGCGCCCGAACGCCTGCCGCTCCTGCACGTACGTCAGCGTGTCCCGCAACGCCACCTCCGCACCGGCGACCGCGCTCATCGCGACGACCAGACGTTCCTGGGCGAAGAGCCGGATGATCTGTGCGAACCCCTCTGCCGGGTTGCCCAGCACGTTGTCCTTGGGGATCCGGCAGTTGTCGAAGAACAGCTCGGCGGTGTCCTGGGTACGCAGGCCGAGCTTGTCGAGCTTGCGGCCGCGGCTGAACCCGGGCGTGCCCGTCTCGACGAGGAAGAGCCCGATCCCGTGCCGGCGGTCGGGTTGGGTCCGCGCCGCGACCAGGACGACGTCGGCGCAGATGCCGTTGGAGACGAACGTCTTGGCACCGTCGAGGACCCAGTGATCCCCGTCGTCGGCGGCCTTCGTCCGCATCGCCGCCGCGTCGGAACCCGCCTCCGGCTCGGTGATCGCGATCGCGAGAACCGCCTCGCCGGTCACGGCCCGGGTGAGGAAGCGGCGCTTCTGCTGACGGGTACCGGCGTGGATGAGATAAGGAGCGACGATCGCGTTGTGCAGCGCCAGCCCGAACCCCGACTCGTGGACCCGGGCCAGCTCCTCCATCATGATCTGCTCGTACCGGAGGTCGGAGATGCCGAGTCCGCCGTACGCCGGATCGGCCGCCGGTACGACGAAACCCTGCTGGCCGGCGACTCGCCAGATCTCCTTGTCGACCAGCCCGGCCTTGTCCCACCCCGGCTGCCGAGGAACGACCTCACGTTCGCAGAACGTCCGAAACGACTCGCGGAACGACTCGTGGTCGGCGTCGTAGTATCCAGCCCGCATGGGCCCGATCCTGCCAGGAACGGCCGGCGGGCGGCCGTGCCGCAGGGAATGATCACATATGCGTGATCATTCCCCACGATGCAGGACGAATTCCGCGCGCATCGTGGGGAATCGACGCGCATCGTCACCGCCCCGGTCCTCCCTCGCTCAGGACCGTACGCAGCCGAACCGAGAACGCGTCGGGGTCCTCGGCGAATCCGATGTGGCCACCGGGGAACATCGTCGGTTCGATCCCGAGCGCAGCGGACAGCGCCCTCGACGAACGGTCGCAGAGCTGGCCTGACGAGTCCTCGCCGATCCCGATCAGCACGCGGGTCGCCGTCGAACGCAGGTGAGCGATGTCAGGCACCCAACGGACCGTCGAACGGATCATGTGCGCGTACTGGAAGTCGTCGTCCGCGGCCTCCTGCTTTGTGCGATCTCCGGCGAACATCAGCTGGAACACCTCCTCAGGCATCTCGATGTTGGCGATGGCCAGGAACTTCCGCCAGGCGCCCACGACGTCACCGGAGAGGTGGGTGGCGATCAGGTCCTCGGTCCGCTCGCGAAGCTCCTCGTTGTCGTCGAGCCCGTGGTGCAGCGGGGGTTCGTGGGCGATGGCCGTGTGAACCAGCCCGGGGTGGGCCTGGGCAAGGGCCAGGACGCTGACGGCTCCGCCGCTGGACCCGAGGACCGCTGCCGGGCCGGCGTCGAGGTGGGTGATGAGCCGGGCGAGGTCGTCCGCGCGCAGCTCCGGGGTCGAGTCCCGGTCGCGGTCGTCGACCGTGCTGCGGTTGATGCCCCGTGGGTCGGTGGTGAGGACCGTGTGGTCGGCGGCCAGCAGGTCAGCCAGCGGTTCGAAGGACCTCGCGTCCATCGGGGCCCCGACGAGCACGACGAGCGGGCCGGCCCCCCGTACCTCGTAGTGCAGTGTGGCATCGGGGACCCGGAGAGTCTCGACGGTGACGGGAACGGTCGACGTGTGGTTCATCGGATCCTCCTGATATGGCCGGTACGACGGCTGTCCGAGGCCCGTACGGCGGCTCGAACATGCCTGCTCGGAGGTAAGTGACTCCCGCCCTGAGGCAGAATCGTCGCTCGTGAGTGACGCATCTTCCGGGTGGTCGGCGGACACGACGGCCGAGCCTGCCGCCGAGGATCTGGCTCGGGCCCGCGGCGGGGACGATGAGGCGTTCACCCGCCTCGTCGAGCCGTTACGTCGCGAGCTGCACGCCCACTGCTACCGCATGCTCGGGTCGACCCACGACGCCGACGACGCCCTGCAGGACGCCTTGCTCCGAGCCTGGCGCGGGCTCCCGCGCTTCGAGGGCCGCAGCTCGCTGCGCTCGTGGCTCTACACCGTGGTGACGCGTACCTGCCTCGACAGCGTCGCCATGCGCGGGAAGCGGGCGCTGCCGGTCGACCTCAGCCCGTCCAGCGACCATCCGGTGATCGGTGACGCCCCGTTGAGCGAGATCGCCTGGTTGGGGCCCTATCCCGACGCAGGTCTCGATGGCGGTGCGGGCGGACCGGCCGGACCGGACGCGCACTACGAACAGCGCGAAGCGGTCGAACTCGCTTTCGTCGCGGCCCTGCAGCACCTGCCGGGCAACCAGCGCGCGGCCCTGCTGCTCTTCGAGGTCCTCGGCTTCTCCGCCGCCGAGATCGCCACCATCATGGACACGTCGACCACCTCGGTGAACTCCGCCCTGGCGCGGGCCCGCAGGATCGTCACCGAGAAGATCCCCTCCGCCACCCAGCAGCAGACGTTGCGGGAGATCGGCGACGCCCGCCTGCGGGAGATCGTCACCGGCTACTCCACCGCGCTCGAGCGCGGCGACGCCGACGCCCTGGTCGCGCTGCTCACCGAGGACGTCACCTGGTCGATGCCGCCGATGCCGCACTGGTACCACGGGCTCGCGGCGGTCACCGACTTCGCCGTCCAGGTCCCGTTGACCGGGTGTGGCTCCTGGCGACACCTTCCGACCAGCGCGAACGGCCAGCCGGCGTTGGGTTCGTACCTCTGGAACGACGAAGCGGGCGCGCACGTCAGCTGGGCCATCGACGTCCTGACCCTGCGGGGCGACCGGATCGCGGAGATCACGACGTTCATCGGGCCGGACCATGCTGCTGCGTTCGGCCTGCCCGCGTCGCTCCCCTGACATATCGCTCGCCGCGAATCGGGAGGCACCCAGGTCACGGGAGGTCGGTCAGGTCAGGGGAGGTCGAGCGTACGCGTGGCCGATCCGCGGAGACGAAGTGGTCAGCGGAAGAGGAGCGCGACCCCGGCGGCGCCCGCCGCCCAGAGCAGGCTCGTGAACGTCCCGATGATGAACCGCTCGGCGGCCCCGGGAGCCCGGAGTTCCGGGTAACGGCCGAGGCTCTTCACCGCCAGCACCAGCGCGACGCCTTCCGCGAGTCCGGTGAGCAGGCAACTGGCGATCGCGGCCCGTTCGAGGGCGCCGATCCACAGACCTCCGCGCAGGACCGGCCTCGCGGGCACAGGCGACGGACCACCGGCGACGGTCGGCTCGGCGGGTTCGGCAGGGTGGGTGATCTGCGGCATTCCCGCCAGCTCCGCGCCGCGCAACATCGCCGTGGTGACCGGTCCCCCGCCCGCGACAGCGATCACGACGCCGAGGACCGCCGCGAGGCCACGTGGGAGGCCGGCGTCGGCTGCAGCGAGAAGCGCCGCCAGACCGAGGACTGCTGCGGGCGCGGTGACGACGAGCCACCACGGCAGGCGGGCGAGTCGGGCCGACACCGCGTCATGCCATGCCGCGACGCTGGCGACGGCGAGAAGCAGCAGGAGGACGAGCAGCGCGATCGTGGTCACGAGCGGTCCGCCTCTCTCAGGAGTCGGCTCGCGATGGGGCGAACCCGGCGTTCTTCGTTCCACAGTGCCGCGCGAAGCCGTTGGCTCACGGCCTGCGGGCTGATCCCGAGGCGCTGGGCGACTTCCTTCTGGGCGAGTCCCTCTGCCATCAGATCGACGACCTCCCATCCCTGCCGGCTCCGGCGGTGTACGACCGCGCCTAAGAGTGCCAGCAATGCCTGCGCATCCTCGGCCGTGTCGGGGTCGGGTCCGATCACGGCCAGCCGGGCGACCGTCGACTTCGCCCGCTCCACCGCCGTCCGCGCATTGACGAACGCCGGACCGCTCGCCGCCCGCACACTGGCTGGGATGGGTGTACGGACCTGCCCGACGCCGACGCCGACGTACCAATGGCCCTCGCGTACGAGAGCGAGGGCGAGGTTCACCGCGTCGTCCGGGTGGTCCAACAGTCCCTGGACCTCGTCGCCGGCGGTGCGCTCGAATCCGCGTACGAGCCGGGTCGCTTCCGGCCGCGTTGCCAGACGGGCGAGCAGATCCTCGATCCGGTCCGCCTCGCGGCGGCTGGCGCGCTGGTCGATCGTGAGGACCAGCATGGGCAGCCTCCCTTCAGCGGGCTTGCCGCGTTTGCGCGCCTACAGCGGCCGGCAGCGCCTTGATCCAGGCCCATCAAGCTTCTACGCTTGCGTGAGCCTAGTCAAGGTTAAGACCTTGACTTCGGGATCCGGCGCCTTTCAGGAGGAATTCCTCACCAAGTGACCAATGTGGCAGAGGGGCACCCTCCATTAACCGGCTGCCGCATGAGGGCACCCTGCACCCATAGGTTCGCGTGAGCACCCTCATCCAACCGGCCATTGGCGCAGGGCCGCCGTCACCCAACCGGACATTGGCGCAGGGGCGCCCTCATCCAACCGGCCATTGGCGCAGAGACGGCCTCATCCGGCGGCTCGTGGACTCAGGGGAGACGGGGTGGGTGGAAGCGATCCCCGTACCGGCTCGCCAGTTCCTCTGCCCGCGCCTCGAACGCCTTCGCCCCGCCGTACGCATCGACGAACTGCGCCGCGCCACCGGTCCACGCCGGAAACCCGATCCCGAAGATGCTGCCCACGTTGGCGTCCCTCGCGGTCGTGACGACCCCCTCTGCCATGCAGCGCAGCGTCTCGATCGACTGGACGAACAGCAGTCGGTCGCGGACATCCTCCTCCGGCACGTCACCCGGCCCGGTCGCGAAATGCCGGGCGAGCTCGGGCCACAGCCGCTTCTTGCCGATGTCGCGGGCGTCGAAGGCGTTCCCACCGTTCGTCACCGGGTAGTCGTAGAAGCCCGCCCCCGCCGCCTTGCCCGGCCGCCCCAGCTCGCTGACCATGCGGTCGACGACCGCGAACGCCGGATGGTCCACCGGTTCCCGTCCCTGCGCGGCGAGATCGGCGACCTCCTCGGACCGGATCCGGGCCACGAGCGCGAGGCTCACCTCGTCGGCGACGGCCAGCGGGCCCACCGGGAGGCCGGCCTTGCGGGCGACGTTCTCGACGACCGCCGGGGGTACGCCTTCGACCACCATGTCGATGCCCTCGGTGACGTACGTACCGAAGACTCGCGAGGTGAAGAACCCTCGGCTGTCGTTGACCATCACCGGGAGCTTGCCGATCTGACGGACGAAATCGAATGCCCGCGCGAGCGTCCCGTCCGAGGTCTGGGCACCACGGATGATCTCCACTAGCGGCATCCGGTGGACCGGCGAGAAGAAGTGCAGTCCGACGAACCGCTCCGGCCGCTTGATGGCCGACGCGAGCCCCGTGATGGGAAGTGTCGAGGTGTTGGAGGCGATCATCGCATCGGGCGCGGCGGCCCCTTCGGCCGCGGCGAGGACGACGTTCTTCAGGCCGCGGTCCTCGAAGACCGCCTCGATCACGAGGTCACAACCGTCGAGGTCGGCGTCGGTGTCGGTGGGCGTCACCCGGTCGAGCACGCCGTCCCGCCGGTCGGCTGTCAACCTGCCCTTGCTGACGCGTTCGTCAAGCAGGGAAGCGATCCGGTGCTTTCCGGCCTCCGCCGCGCCGACGGAGACGTCCTTCAGAACGACCGGAATTCCGGCGTACGCACTGACGTAGGCGATGCCGGCCCCCATCATGCCGGCGCCGACCACGCCGAGCCGCTGCACCGGCCGCTGGTCGTAGCCGGTGGGCCGCGACGCGCCACGGAGGATCTCGTTCCGGTCGAACCACAAGGTGCCGATCATGTTCTTGGCGACCTGGCTCGTCACCAGCTCCAGGAAGTACCTGCTCTCGATCGCCAACGCCGTGTCCACGTCGACGCAGGCGCCTTCCACCGCGGCCGCGAGGATCCGTTCCGGCGCGGGATAGGCACCGTGCGTCCGCTTCGCGAGCATCGCGGGCGCGACCGACAGCGCGCCGTAACTCTTGGCGTCGTTCGGGTCGAGTCCCGGGATCACATGACCTGGCCGGTCCCAAGGCTGTGTCACCTCGGGTTGGTCGGATTGGTTCTGCGTACGGATCCAGTTCTTTGCCGCCGGCAGCAGCTCGTCCGGCCGTTCCACCACCTGGTGCACGAGGCCGCTGTCGAGCGCCTCCTTCGGGCGCACCTGCGTACCTTCGACGAGGAACGGAAGGGCCGCCTGGAGCCCGAGCAGTCGGACGGTACGCACGATCCCGCCGGCACCCGGCAGCAGCCCCAGGGTCACTTCCGGGAAGCCGATCCTGATCTCCGGATCGGCGAGGACGACGCGATGGTGACAGGCGAGGGCGATCTCGAGGCCGGCGCCGAGGGCCGATCCGTTGAGGGCGGCGACGACCGGGCGGCCCAGGCGTTCGAGCCGGCGGAGCTGGCTCTTGGCCTGGCCGAGGAACCCGGCGAAGTCGCTGAGATTGTCCCGGGTGACCCCGCGCAACAGGTCGAGATCGCCGCCGGCGAAGAAGGTGCGCTTCGCCGAGGTCACGACGACACCGGTGATCTCGTCCCGCTCCCGTTCCAGCCGGTCGACGGCAGTACCCATGGCGGCGAGATAGTCGGCGTTCAGGACGTTGGTGGAGTGTCCGGGTTGGTCCAGGGTCAGCGTCACCAGGCCGTCGGCGTCCCGGTCGTACCGCACCGCGCCTGTCCTAGCGGTGCCTGTCCTAGCGGTGTCTGTCATAACGGTCCTCACCCGCACTCGGTCGGCCTCGGGCACCAGGGCTGACTGCCGCTCCATGCGCGGCCCTCGTTCATCCGCCCGCCGTTGACAGTCCCACCGCATCAGCCACTCGTGCGGGGAAACGTACCCATGCCCAGGCGCGTTCAGTCCAGCCCTATCCGTAAGGAGAATCATGCCCACGTTGAAGAGGACGCGGCGGTCAGCGCGGCGGGAGAATGACCACGCTGAGCATGTCTGTGGAGCATCAACAGGCGTCGGCGCCTGTCCCGGGTGCCACAAGCATGCTCAGCGTGGTCATTTGCTGCTCTCCTGCGTCATTTGCCGTCACTGACGCGCTGCTAGTGTCCGGGCAGTGAACGTGCTCGCCGCCGCGGCCTCGCCCGACGCCGCGATGCCGGTGGTGGTGACCGTCGTCGTCCTCGTCGCGGCCGTTCTGCATGCCACCTGGAACGCGGTCGCGCACACCCTCACCGACAAGCTGGTCGCCGTCACGGCACTGTCGGCGGCGTTCGTCGTGGGCGGGATCATGGCGCTGCCCTGGGTCGGCTGGCCCGCCGCGGAAAGCTGGCCGGCGCTGCTCGCCTCGGTCGGGGTCCACATCCTCTACAACCTGTCGCTGATGCGGTCGTACCGGCTCGGCGCGTTCAACCAGGTCTATCCGCTCGCGCGCGGCATGTCGCCGTGGTTGGTGGCGATCCTCGCGCTGGTCCTGGTCGACGAGTCGCTGAGCCCCCTGCGCATGCTGGGCGTCGTGGTCGTCTCGATCGGGCTGGGCTGCCTCGTCTTCGCCAACGGGCGGCCGCGGCCGGAGGAGTTCCCCGCCATCCTCGCGGCCTGCCTGACCGGTCTGCTGATCGCGACCTACACCGTGATCGACGGGATCGGCGTACGACGGTCGGGCACGCCGCTGGGCTATGCCGCCTGGCTGTTCATCCTGCACGGCCTGTCGCTGATCATCTTCGCGGTCGCCCGGCGAGGGCCGGGACTCTTCCGGCAGGTGGCGGGCAACCTGCGCCTCGGCGCCCTGGCCGGTGTCTGTGCCGTGGTGGCGTACGGACTCGTGCTCTGGGCACAGGCCCGGGGCTCGCTCGCGGCCGTCGCGGCGCTACGGGAGACCAGCGTGATCGTGGGGGCGATGATCGGGGCGGTGGCGTTCCGCGAACCGTTCGGTCGATGGCGTACGGTCGCGACCGTCGTCGTCGTGACCGGGATCGCGCTCCTCAACTTCGGCTGAGCGGGGCTGGCGGACCATACGGCGCTCGGAGGGCCCCGCCGACTGGCGGGACGGCGGCCAGGGTGGATCTGGTAGGAAGGCTGCCAGGCTGCCGGACAGTGCCGTCCGGTCCCTCGGTGGTCCAGCAGGCGTCCCACCGCTCGCAGCCGCACTCCGGTTCCGACTGCACCGCCGACACTCTGACGGACTGACGGAGGAGAATCCGGTGGCTCAACCCTTCCTGCACGAGCTGGTGAGCTGCGTGTGCGCCCCCAGCGTCGCTCTGTCCGGGCCCGACGGGCAGATCCGCGCGGGCGGCGTTCAGGGAGTGATCCGGCACGACCGGAGAATCCTGTCCGAACTCGTCGTCGACGTCGACGGGCACGAGCCGGCCCCGGTCGGTCACAGTCTCGCCGGCGCGGGACTCGCCCGCTTCACCGGCGTCATCCGACACCTCGGCGACGATGGAGCCGATCCGACCGTACGCCTGGAACGGCAGCGGCGGCTCCGGCCCGACGGGATCGACGAGGTACTGACCCTGGCCAACAACGCCCGCGTCCCGGTCGACGCCACCGTCCGCGTGACGGCCGCGGTCGACCTCGCCCCGATGAACGTCGTACGCCGCGGCGACACGCCCGCTCTCCGCTCACCCTCCGAGGTCCGCGACGACGCAGTGGTCTGGTCGGACAGCATGGGCGAGGTAACTCTGCGCGCCGAGGGCGGCGAAACCGCGCACGCCGGCGTCGCGCCGGTGGGGGACGTACGGCCGGTCTGGAGTTGGCGGGTGACGGTGCCGGCCCGGTCCACGTGGTCGGTGACGTACTCCCTGACCGCGACCGAGGACGCCCTCCCGGCGAACACCTTCGGGCCCGGCACTCCCGGCTGGGAGCCGCTCAGCGTCTCCGGTCCGGCCGCCCTCACCCGGTTGGTCGACCAGAGCGTCGCCGATCTCGCTGGCCTCGCCCTTGCCGACCCGGAGGCGCCAGGCGATGCGTTCCTGGCGGCTGGGAGCCCGTGGTTCTTCACGTTGTTCGGGCGGGACTCGCTCTGGGCCGCCCGCCTCACGCTGCCGCTCGGCACCGACCTCGCCCGCGGCACCCTGCGTACGTTGGCCCGCCGCCAGGGCACCCGCCACGACGTCGAGACGGCTGAGGCGCCGGGCAAGATCCTCCATGAGGTACGCATGGAGCAGGCCAGCGTCGGCAGCCTCCCTCCCGTGTACTTCGGCACCGTCGACGCCACCCCCTTGTGGATCTGCCTGCTCCACGACGCCTGGCGCTGGGGTCTCGACGACGGCGCCGTCACCGACCTGCTCGACCCGCTGGAGGCCGCACTCGGCTGGTTGCGTACCGACGCCGACGCCGACGGCGACGGATTCTGTGAGTACGTCGACGAGAGCGGTCACGGCCTCGCCAACCAGGGCTGGAAGGACTCCGGCGACTCGATCCAGTTCCCGGACGGCACGATCGCCGAGCCGTCGATCGCGCTGTGTGAAGCCCAGGCGTACGCCTACGAGGCGGCGATCGCGGGGGCCCACCTGCTGGAGGCGTTCGGCCGTCCGGGCGGTGACCGGATGCGGGAGTGGGCGGCGGCGCTGCGGGAGCGTTTTCGTACCACCTTCTGGGTGTCGGACCCGCGCGGCACCTTCCCCGCGCTCGCCCTGGACGGCGCGAAGCGCCCGGTCGCGACGGCGACGTCCAACCTCGGTCACCTGCTCGGCACCGGCATCCTCGACGCCGGCGAGGCCGCGAGCGTGGCGGCGCGGATGCGTACGGACGATCTCGACTGCGGCTACGGGCTGCGGACGATGACCGCCGACGCCGCCGGCTTCAACCCGCTCGGCTACCACGCCGGCACGGTCTGGCCGCACGACACCGCTATCGCCATCCTGGGCCTGGCGAGAGACGGCCACGCCCGGGCCTCAGCGTCGCTGGCGGCGGGTCTCGTCCGGGCCGCACCGGACTTCGCGTACCGCCTGCCGGAGCTCTTCGCGGGTACGAACGCCCGCCGCGAGGAGCCGGTGCTCGCCTATCCGGCCGCGTGCCGTCCCCAGGCCTGGTCGGCGGCCGCGGCGATCGCGATGCTCCAGGCGGCACTCGGTCTGGAGGCCGACGTCCCACGCGGAGTGCTCCGGGTCGCACCGTCTGCCGAGTTCGCCGACTGGTTCCCGCTGCGGGTGGAGGGCCTGCGAGTGGCGGGGCACGCGCTGACGGTCGACGTCGACGCGACGGGCGCCGCCCGGGTCGAGACCCGCGCGCCTCTGACCGTCGAGACCCCTCCGCCTCCCGGCCGCGAATGACCACGCTGAGCATGCCAGCGGCGTCCGGCGAGGTGTCGACGCCTCGCCCGGGTCCCGCACGCATGCTCAGCGTGGTCATTCGCAGGCACCACTTGCCAGCACCACTTGCCAGCACCATTTGCAAGCACCACTTCCCAGCACCACTCCGAGACTGACCCGCGCCCGCGCCCCGCAACCTCAGCAAGGGAGAGCCAGTGACCGACGACCGGCCGAACATCGTGTTCATCGTGACCGACGACCACGCCGCCCACGCCATTTCGGCGTACGGCAGTGAGTTCCTCCAGACGCCGAGCATGGACCGGATCGCGGCGGAGGGCATGCGGTTCGACGCGATGTACTGCACGAACGCGCTGTGCGCGCCGAGCCGGGCGTCGATCCTGACCGGGACCTACAGCCACGTCAACGGCGTCAGCACGTTGTCGACCCACTTCGACGCACGCCAGCCGACGTTCGTGTCGATGCTGCGCGACGCCGGCTACCAGACGTGGCTCGTCGGAAAGTGGCATCTCGGCCATGGCGGCATCCACGACCCGCGGGGTTTCGACTACTGGGAGGTGCTGGAGGACCAGGGTCCGTACTGGGATCCCGAGCTGCTGTCGGAAGGTGGCCGCCGGCGCCAGGTGCCGGGCTACACGACGACGGTCCTCACCGACCTGGCGCTGGGACGCCTGACCGAGCGGGACCGCGACCGGCCGTTCTGCCTCCTGCTGCACCACAAGGCGCCCCACCGCAGCTGGGATCCGGACATCAAGCACGCGGAGTTGTTCAAGGAAGGGGTCCCCGAGCCGCCGACCCTGTGGGACGACCACGCCGGCCACAGCAGGGCCGCCCGCGAGGCGAAGATGCGCATCAGCCATGACCTCAACGAACGCGACGTCAAGCAGCCCTATCCGCCCGGGCTGGAGGGCCGCGAGCGCACGAAGTGGGCGTACCAGCGCTACATGCAGGACTACCTGCGGTGTGTGGTGTCGGTCGACGAGAACATCGGCAGGGTGCTGGACGCGCTCGACGAGGAGGGCCTCGCCGAGAACACCCTCGTCGTCTACACCTCCGACCAGGGGTTCTTCCTCGGCGACCACGGGTGGTACGACAAACGCTTCATGTACGACGAGTCGCTGCTGATGCCGCTGATGATCCGTTACCCGCGCGAGATCCCGGCCGCGTCGACCACGGACGCGATGGCACTCAACATCGACTTCGCGCAGACGTTCCTCGACTATGCCGGCCTGGATCCGCTCCCGCGCATGCAGGGGCGGAGCCTGCGCCCGCTGCTACGCGGTGAGCAGCCCGCCGACTGGCGGCAGTCCGTCTACTACCGCTACTGGGAACACGACGACGGAGCGCATCACGTGGTCGCGCACTATGGCGTACGCACCCAGCGGTACAAGCTCATCTACTACTACGGCGACGGACTCGGTCTGGCCGGCACGTCTGACCGGCGTACGGCTCCTGAGTGGGAGTTGTTCGACCTCGAGAAGGATCCGGCCGAGCTGCGGAGCGTCCACGACGATCCGGCGTACGCCGACGTGCGGCGCGAGCTCGAGGCCGAGCTGGCCCGGCTGCTGGCGGAGTTCGGCGACAAGCCCGTGCCCGCCCGTGGTGGGTCCCGGTGACGGTTACGCCGGTGCCGGTGATGAGTCCGCGGCGAGGCGCTTGACTCGTGCGGAGCCCCAGACGCCCAGGGGGCCAAGGGCGTCGTTGAGGGAGCTGCCGTGCTCGGTGAGGGAGTACTCCACCCTCGGCGGGACCTCACGATAGACCTCGCGGTGGATCAGCCCGTCCTCCTCCATCTCGCGGAGGTGCTGGATGAGCATCTTCTCGCTGACACCTGGCAGGCCACGCTTGAGCTCGCCGAACCGGCGGGTGCCGTAGTTGTTCAACTCCCACAGGATCAGCGACTTCCACTTTCCCGACACCACGTCCATCGCGGCATCGATTCCGCAGACGTACGGGCCACGTCGCGCCCTCGACGTCATCAGATCCCTCCTGCCTCACCACGCCTGTTTCCACGGCGGGCTTCAATACTTACGAAACAGTAAGTATTGAACAAATTAGTGAGTACTTGTCAAGCGGAATGTAGCGACGAAGGATGACGCCAGGCGTACCGATCCGAACCAAGCAGTCCGAAGGAAAACCGATGACAACCAGAACCACGTTCCTGGGATTGGGAGCGATGGGCAGCGCGCTCGTGAGGGCCGTGCTCGACTCCGGGCGGCCCGCGGTGGTGTGGAACCGTACGCCGCAGCGGGCGCAGGCCCTCCGCGACCGTCGGCAGATCGACACTGGATTCGGCGAGCAGGGATTCGCACGCACTTTCGAGGAGCTGAGGAGCACCGCATGAGCACCGACACGCCCTCAACGGTGACCGTCATTGGGCTCGGCCCGATGGGGCGGGCGATGGCCGGCGCGCTGCTCGAGGCTGGGCACCGGGTCACGTTGTGGAACCGCACTCCGAGCCGTGCCGACGCACTCGTCGCGGCGGGTGCCGTGCTGGCGCTCACTCCGGCAGCGGCCGTCGCGGCCAGCGAGTTGACCATCCTCAGCCTCACCGACTACCAGGCGATGTACGACATCCTCGGCCCGGCCGTCGACGATCAGGAGTACGCCGGCGTGCTGGCCGGAAGCGTCATCGTCAACCTCAGCTCCGACACGCCTGACGCCTCCCGCGAGGCGGCGGAATGGGCCGCCAGGCACGGAGCGAGCTTCGTGACGGGTGGCGTGATGGTGCCTGCTCCCGCGATCGGCACGCCAGCGGCGTACGTGTTCTACAGCGGACCCAGGGAGGTGTTCGACGTCCACGTACCAGTGCTGAGCCGGATCGGCGCACCCACGTACCTCGGCGAGGACCCGGGCCTGGCCCAGCTCTTCTACCAGGCCCACCTCGACGTGTTCCTCACCGCGTTGTCGAGCCTGCTCCACGCCACGGCGCTCGTCACCGCCGCCGGAATACCGGCAGCCGAGTTCCTGCCCGGCGCGCTGACCACCCTCACCGACATTCCGGCGATGATCGGCGACGGTCGTGAACTCGCCCGCCGGCTGGAAGCAGGTGAGCACCCTGGCGAGCTGAGCACGGCCCAGATGATGGGCGCCACCGCTCACCACATCCTGCGCACAAGCGAGAACTCCGGCGTCGACGTCGCGCTGCCGAAGGCGGTCAGGTCACACTACGAACGCGCCATCGCCGCTGGCCACGGCGCCAAGGACTGGACGGCACTCTACGAAGTGATCAAGACGCGCCGCTGAGTCCGGTCCAGGCGGAACCACACCGCAGGGATCAGCACCTCGGCGGTTTCCGGCGCCGGTAGGTCACGTCGGCGTCAGAGCCGTTCGATGATCGTGGCGACGCCCATGCCACCACCCACGCAGAGCGTCACGAGTCCACGGCGGAGGTCCCGTCGTTCGAGCTCGTCGAGCAGCGTGCCGAGCAACATCGCGCCCGTCGCTCCGAGCGGGTGGCCGAGCGCGATGGCACCACCGTTGACGTTGACGATCTCGGGTGAGACGTCCAGCTCCCGCATGAACCGCAGCACCACCCCGGCGAACGCCTCGTTGACCTCGAACAGGTCGATGTCACCGACCGTCAACCCCGCCTTGTCAAGCGCCTTGCGGGCGGCCGGAGCGGGACCGACCAGCATGATCGTCGGGTCGGTCCCCACCGCCGCGGCGCTCACGATCCGGGCCCGCGGGGCGATGCCGAGGTCCGCGCCGACGCGTTCACCGCCGATGAGGACAGCCGCCGCCCCGTCCACGATCTGGGAGGAGTTGCCCGCCGTGTGGACGTGGTTGATGCGTTCGACGCTCGGATAGCGGTCGATCGCCACGGCGTCGAAACCGAGCGCGCCGAGGTCGGCGAAACTGGGCTTGAGGCCGCCCAGAGTCTCGACCGTGGTCTCGGGGCGGATCGCCTCGTCATGGTCGAGCAGCAGCATGCCGTTGTGGTCGACGACCGGGACCAGCGACCGGTCGAAGTAGCCCTTGTCGCGAGCGACCGTCGCCCGGTGCTGCGACTCGGCGGCATAAGCGTCCACGTCGTCGCGGGTGAAACCCTCCAGGGTGGCGAGCAGGTCGGCGCTCACGCCCTGGGGTACGAATCCGGTGGCGAGGTTGGTCTCCGGGTCGATGAACCACGCGCCCCCGTCGGAACCCATCGGCACCCGCGACATCGACTCGACACCGCCGGCCACGACGAGATCGTCGAAGCCCGACCTGACCTTCTGTGCGGCCAGGTTGACGGCTTCGAGACCGGAGGCGCAGAACCGGTTGAGCTGGGTACCGGGGACCCTGAGGTCCCAGCCGGCCATCAGCACCGCGGTACGAGCCAGGTCGGCCCCCTGCTCACCCACCGGCGTGACGATGCCGAAGACCACATCATCCACGCGTTCGGTGTCGAGTTCGGAACGCACCTGCAGCGCTTCCAACACCCCTGACGCGAGGGTCACCGGTTTCACGCTGTGCAGCGCGCCCCGCTTCCCCCGGCCTCGTGGTGTGCGGATCGCATCGAAGACGTACGCCTCCTCGGTCATGAATCCAGCTTGCCCCTTCGCCGGCGGATCAGCCCAGAAGTCGCCCGACCCGGCCGCCTTCGTGCGCGGGAATGATCACGAATGGGTGATCATTCCCGACCAGGCGCGGCAGATTCACCAGGTTCGTGGGGAATTGCCGCGTCTCGTGGATCTTGCCGGCTCGGCCTGCAAGACCGGAGCTCGCGCGGCGTGCCTGTGGGAGCGCGTGCCTGTTGGATCAGGGGCACCCTCCCGCACACGCCCGTTGGACCAGGGGCTACACATGGCGCGCGGCAACCCGATGCTGGCAGGTCGGCGTACACCCGGGCAGGCTGGGCACATGAGCCGCCAGCGTCGCGTGACCGGGGAGCGCCTCGCAGGTGGCCTGGCGCACGACGTCGTACGCATCGGCGAGACAGTACGCCGACCGATGCCGGCGCGCGCGGCCTACATCCACGACGTCCTCCGGCTCTTCGCCCGCCACGGCTGGCCCGCGGCGCCCCGCTACCTCGGCGTCGACGAGGAAGGGCGGCAGACACTGACCTATCTGGCCGGTCACGTCGCGTGGCAGCCGGCACAACCTCCGGCGGTCTGGTCCGAGGACAGCCTGACCCGGGTGGCCAAACTGGTGCGGCAGTTCCACGACCTGACCGCCGGGACGCCACTGGCGGAGGACGACGAGGTGGTCTGTCACAACGACCTGTCACCCAGGAACACCGTCTACCGCGACGACGGCGCCGGCCTGCGTCCGTACGCCTTCATCGACTGGGACTTCGCCGCACCCGGCCGGCGGATCCACGACGTCGCCCACGTGTGTTGGCAGTTTCTCGACCTCGGGCCGGGGCGCGCGAGTCCCGAAGGGCCGGCGCGGCTGATCGGCCTGGTCGCCGACACCTACGCGCTACGGACGCGGGACCGGCGTGCGCTCGTCGAGACGATCCTGTGGTGGCAGGACCGCTGCTGGCGAGGCATCGACGAGCGGGCCGACGCGGGCGATCCGGCGATGGAGCGGCTCCGGTCAGCAGGGCACGTCAAGGCGATTCAGGAGGCGTACGCCTGGGTCGACGAGCATCGCTCCGCCCTCGAGTCCGCCCTGCTTTGAACGAGCGGGCTTGTCGTCGCCGTACGAACCGTTTCCGTACCTCAGGTCCTCGTGGTTCCACGCCCTCAGGTCCGTGTAGTTCGATGCCTCAGGTCCTGGTGGTGAAGTACTGGCACGGGTCGGTGGGGCCGGGATCAGGAAACCACGCGCCGGTGCTCGAGTGGATCTCCTTCGGCACGTTGTGGAAGTCATTTCGCACGATGCCGTAGCCCTTGGCGGGAAGATTGATCCCGATGAAGGCGAACTCCTCGGCCGCGATGGCGAGGATCTCCTTCATCAGGTTCGCCTGATCGTCCTCGCCCACCGTCGTCTGCAGCTGGTCGTACAGAGCCATCTGCCGCCGGACCCAGTCAGGCGGCCGCTCGCCGGATGCGCCGCGGGATTCGTACCACTCCACCCACGGGCCGGCGTACTCGTTGCCGCTCTGGGGGAAGTACGCGCGAGGATCCATGACCACATTGGTCCCGCCGAACGCCAGCACCATCGAAACGTCCTGTTCGTTCGCCTCCCGCTTGGCCTCGACGAGGGACGGGGACACGGTCTTGACCACGGTGTCGACTCCGACATCGCGCCAGTAGCGCCCGACGAACTCGGCAACCTGTGGAAACTCGGGTCCGTCATTTCCCTCCGACGCGACGTCGAACAGGATTCTGATCCGCTCGCCGTCGGGGCCGAGGCGGAAACCGTCCCCGTCCTTACCGCTGTACCCGGCGCGGTCGAGGTAATCGTTGGCGAGATCGACGTCGTAGGAGATGAACTGCTTCGCGAGCTTCTCGTTGTAGAACCCGGTTTCGCGCCGTGGCGAGCTCTGCCATGGCTCACCTTGCCGCCGATAGATCGCGGCGATGATCTCCTGGCGGTTCAACGCATGGGAAAGCCCGATCCGAAATTCCCTGTTCCCGAAGACACTCCTCTTAACGGCGTCGGTATGAGTCACGTTGAGCATCAGAAGTGCCGTGTTCATCGGATCTGGAAGGAGATCGAAGAATCGGTAGTTGCCCTTCTCCCGATCCCGAGCGAGCACGGGTTTGTTCTCGGCGATGTTGATGTGCCTGCTGTGCATGTCCAACTCACCACCGAGCGCCTTGAGCAGGACCACCTCGGGCGTCTGCAGGACTTGGTACTCGATCCCGTCGAGGTAGGGGAGTTGGTTGCCTTCGGGATCGACCTTCCAGTAGTACGGATTGCGCTTCGCGACGACGCGAGTCCCACTGCCGTCGTACGGCGTTTCCAGCGTCCACGGGCTGAGGGTGGGAAGGTCCGGGTTCAGCGACCAGTCGGCGCGATCGAGAAAGAGTGCGACCCAGTCCTCGAATCCCGCGTCCCTGACTTTCCGGTCGATCGTGTCCGGGACATATTTCTGGTGGAACTTCTCAAGATAGTGGCGAGGCTTGTTGATCAGCTCCAGCCCGTTTCCCCCGGCCAGATAGCGGGCCAGGAGACCATGGGAGGTCTGGTATCGGAAGGCCACGGCATGGTCGTCGACCTTCTCTAACGTGGGCGGCTTCCCTGCGCTGAGCAGGAGCGGCGACTTGGTGGGAGTGAGCTCATCGTTCATGAAGACGTCGTCGAACCAGAACGTCACGTCGTCTGCGGTGAACGGTGAGCCGTCTGACCACTTCATACCTTCCCGCAGGTGGAAGACGTACTCGGTCTTGTCGTCATTGACGTCGTAGGACTCGGCGACATCCGGGACCACGCCGCTCCAGTCCCTGCTGTAACGAAGCAGGCCACCGTAGTGCTGCAGCCTTTCCATCCACGCGGCGTCGTCGCTGCCGACCAGCGCGGTGTGCCACGTCCCTCCGTACACCCCCACCCGCTCGACCGGGCGGACGACGAGGGGAGTCTTCGGAAGACGCTCCTTCAGGGGCGGGAGTTTCCCTCCTCGGACCAGGTCGACCAGAGCGGGCGCTTCCTTGGCACTATTCCGCCTCCGACCACCCCGCTTCGATCCGTTGCCCCCCGGGTCTGTCGAGAGGAGGTCACACCCGGTCAGGGTCAGTGCAGCGGCCGCGGAGGCACTCGAACTCAGCAGGGTCCTCCGGGTCATTCTGCCGACGCACCTGGTCCGTTCGTTCATCCCACCGCCCACCCTTTTGAGGACATTCTGTATACCCATTCCGGTATCCGGTCAACAGATTCCATAGGTCACAGAACGGCCAGCCAGGGACGTCGGACACACATCTCCGCGTTCGTCATCAGGGGCGGACACACGTCGGCGGTACGCCACCGAAGGAACGCCCGAGGTACGACGTCAGCCGGGGAGCGGACTGGGCACGCCCTCGGAGATCCCGGTCGCGAGGTTGACGGTGGGGATGACGGGAGCCTTGGCGCAGCTGGTGCGGCGTTCCGGCTCGGGCGTCTCGACGCGCCCGCTCACCCACCAGGCGCGCGCAGGTCCTGGTGGCGGGTTGCCGTTCGGGGCCGCCGCGCCGCCGTCCTCGGTGGCCGGCACGCGATCCGGGGCGCCATCCCGGTCCCGCTCCCTCACCCGCACCCGCCAGTCGGCGCCGTCGACCAACTCGTCGTCGAGGATCAGCGCGTCGGTCCCGGTTTCCCCCGTCAGAGCGCGGACCGCGAGTTCGGCGACCTGACCGGCAGGGCTCCACGTCGATCGACCACGACACCGCTCGGTCACCATCTGGCCCGTACCCGAGCCGGTGAGCAGCCGATCCGCGAAACCGGCATCCAGCCGGCCGTACAGGTACCCGCTGGGGAGCACCACCGCCGTCGGCGCGAACCTGTGCCCACCGGTGTGCGTCGTCTCCCACACCTGCTCGCCGTGGCGGGTTGCCAGCTCGGCGGCGATCGGTCTCCCACGCAAAGCGCAGCAGACGTCGCGGCGGCCGTTGGTGCAGACCAGGAGCAACGTGCGATCGTCGAGACGCCCGAACGACGGGCGGACGCCGGATCCGAGCGCATCGAGATCGAGGTCGAGCAGCTCGCGAGGATCGTCGACGCGCCCATGGACGAGCCACGTCGCGCCAGGCCGGGTGTGCGCGAGAAAGACCTGCCGGCGGACGGTCGGTGGGTGTTCGTCGGCATGCCGCCCTGGCCGCCGGATCAGTTGCAGTCGTACGCCCGTCCCGCCCGCCCGGCGGATGAGCTCCGTGCCGATCTCGTGATCGAGGTGGGATTCGCGTAGGGCGTCGGGGCCGTAGGGCCCGGACTGCTCGATGCACATCCACGTCCGCGCCGCCGCTGCCGTGCCCGCCAGGGGTTCTGCCAGCGTCGCCGACAGCACCGAACATGACGTCGCCGGCAGCTCCATCTCCCCACCTGACCAGACCGTGGACAACTCGCGCCCGCTCCACTGTGACAGGACGAGCGGGTAACAGCCAACCGGGCAGGGTACTTCTCGGCCAATGCTGGACCTCCCGCGTCCGCACCAGGCCCCACGCGAGCGTGGGCGTTCCACATCATGGACACGCCGCCGCGGGCACACCGGCAGCCGCACACCTCCTCAGGGCGCATCGCCCTGGTCGGCCAGCACTTCGTAGGTGACCTCCTGCTTGCCCTGACTGCGGGGCACCCCGAGCGCGTCCCAGGTGTCAGGCAGCAGGTCGATCGCGACGCCCGTCCACTCGGCGGGACCCCGGTCGCGCACCGGTGCGATCACGCTCCTGCCCGTCTCTTTGCTGGTGATCCGGATCATCGTCCCGCAGGGGACCTCCCACAACGCGACGCCCTCGGTGAGCTCCCGGCTGTTGCCGCCGCAGGCCATCGGCTGGTATTCGGACTCGTCACCGAAGTAGCTGGCGAGCCCGCTCACCGTCTCCACGACCTTCGGCGAGATCGACGGTGTCGGCGCGGGCGAGGCAGTCCGCGCGGCCCGTTGTGCCCGCCGTTCGGCCGCGCGTCGGGCCTTGGCCGCGGCCTCCCGCTTCTCCTGCGCGGCCTGTTTCCTGGCCAGTTCGGCCTTGGCGCGCACGTCGTCGGCGTGGTCCTGGAGCGCGTGACCTCGCGCCCGCTTGGCCTCCGACACCGCGGTCCACGTGCCCGCGTCAGGCAACGCGTCCGGAGTGGGGAAGTCGAGCCGGTCGCCGCGGGAGGCCCGCGCCGTGGCATTGGCGCGGGCGTCGCCGTCATGCTCACCTGCGTACATCGCCCACAGCCGACTGCCCCCTGCCGACCCGGTGAGGACGTACACACCGCCGCCGACCGCGCCGAACAGGATGAGCGCGAGGGCGATGCCGAAAATCACGGGAGTACGCATCTGCTTCCGGCGGCGGACCCCCGAATTCCGCGGGTGCCGACTGGAGTCACCGCGCGGGAAAGATCTGGGCACCTGCTCGCCTTCCGGTCCGGGGTATCGCTGGAAAACTGCGGAACAGATCTCCCCCGACCGCGGACGAACCGGCCCAGGTTTACACAGCTATCGAGATCAATCCAAGCCTGCCGGACGAAATGCCCGCCTTTGTCGTAAGAGGCCGAAAAGAAGACGAAACGGCCCTGCCCATCGAGGAACGGCGGGAACACCGTGCGGATACGACGGCGCCCGGTGATCACCACTCGGGTGATCACCGGGCGTCCGCGTCAATGACCCGGCCGGAGCCGGAGAACTACTTCGTCAGGTTGGTCACGAAGTCCGGGTTGTCTTCCATCCAGGCCGTGACGCCTTCTTCTTCATTCCCCTCGTTCTGGTTCAGGGCGACGTCCTCCAGCGTGCCGAGGCTCTCGTCGTCCATCGTGAAGTTGGCCATCCAGCCGGCCAGCTCGGGGAAGTCCTTCTTGAAGCCCTTCCGGCCGATCGCGTGGATCTCTTCTGCCTTACCCATCGCGCCCTTGGGGTCCTCGAGGTCGCGGATCGGCAGTTTCGCGTACGCCCAGTGCGGACGCCACAGAGTCACGACGACGGGGTCCTTGGCGTCGATCGCCTTCTGCAGTTCGGTGAGCATCGCCGGAGTCGACGATGTCACGAGCTCGTACTCACCCTCGAGGCCGTACTGCGGGATCGCCTCCTCCTTGGTGACCCGGGTCAGTCCGGCACCGGCTTCGATACCGACGATCCGGCCGTCGAACTCGCCCCCGCTGCCCTTCAGGTCCTCGATCGACTTCGCCTTCACGTAGTCCGGTACGGCCAAGGCGAGCTTCGCGTTGTCGTACCACACCCCGAGGTCCTCGAGATCCGCGCTGTACTTCTCCCAGTACGGCTGGTGAGTCACCGGCAGCCAGCCGTCGAGGAAGAGGTCGATGTCACCCTTGGAGAGGCCGGTGAAGATCGGTCCCGGGTCGAGCTGAACCAGTTCGACCTCGTAGCCCTTCTCCTCGAGCACCTGCTTCCACATGTGGGTGACGACGACGTCCTCGTCCCACGGAATCCAGCCGATCTTGATCGACTTTTCGCCCGCGGGCTCCTCGGCCTTACCTCCGCCGGTGTCACCGGTGTCGCCTTCGGATCCCCCGATGGTGCCGCAACCCACCGTCACCAGCCCAAAGGCGAGCAACGCCGCGATCAGCATCGTCAGGCGTCTCATCTTCGATTCACGTTGCACGGTTAGCTGTCCTTTCCCATCTTCGGATTGCTCAGGCCTCGTGCTGGACCGAACACGTCCTGCTCGCCTGGGACGCCCGCGAACATCATTGTTCGCCGGCGGCCGCAGCCGCTCGGACGACCGCCGAGCGGCTCGTCAGCGCCGCCGTGAGGCGGTCGAGATAGATCGCCAGGATCACCACCGCTATCCCGGCTTCGAAACCCTCGCCGATCTGCGCGTTGGAGATCGCGGAGTAGACATCGCCACCAAGGCCACCAGCACCCACCAGGCCGGCGATCACGACCATGGACAGGGCGAGCATGATCACCTGGTTGACGCCCGCCATGATCGTCGGAAGGGCGAGTGGAAGCTGGATCCGGGCGAGGATCTTCATCGGTGAAGCGCCGAACGCCTCGCCGGCCTCGACAACTTCACGATCGACCTGACGGATGCCCAACTCCACCAACCGCACGCCTGGTGCCATCGCGAAGATCACGGTCGCCACGGCGCCGGGAACCGGGCCGACGCCGAAGATCAGGATCGCGGGAATCAGGTAGACGAAGGGGGGAAGTGTCTGCATCACGTCGAGGACCGGCCTGATCAGCTGGCTCACCGTGTCGTTGCGCGCGGCGAGGATGCCGACCGGGACGGCCAGCAGGACCGCCAACGCGCTTGCGATCAGGACCAGGGACAACGTCTCCATCGACGAGTCCCACAGGTCCATCCCGCCGACCAGCACGAACCCGATGAGCGAGAACAGACCGAACTTCCATCCACGTAAGGCGAACCCGAGGAGGGCGAAGGTCAGCGACAGGACGAACACCGGCGGGATGCTCGTCACCGCCGCGAGGTAGCCCAGGACGGCCGCCCCCACGAACGCGGCGACGCCCACCTTCCATCCCCGCAGGGCGAAAGCGACGACACCGAACAGGAGGGCGAGCCCGATGATCGTCGGGGTGAGTAGGAACGTCGTCAGCCCGTCATAGGTCCACTCGAGCACCGAAGCGATGGCATCGAGCAGCACCCCGAACGTGGCGATCAACCAGTCGATGACCGCCTCGATGGCCTCACCGACGGGGATCCGGGGAATCTCGACAGCGGCCAGGTTCATGACGGCACCTCCTCGGTGGACACCGAGGACGGCTCCGCCGCATCCTCTGACGTACTGCTCCCGTCGGACTCCCCTGCGCCGCCGCCGAGGGCGAGCAGCAACGTGACACGGGGTATGACGCCGACCAACCGTTTCTCCTCGTCGACGACCGCGAGCGGCACCGGACACTCCGCGGATGGCGTCAGGAGTTCGGCCACCACCGTGTCGGGTGAGACGGCGACGACATCCTCGGGATCCATCAGACTGGTCAGCGACTCCGAGCCCTGGCGGGTCGCCTCGGCGACGGCGGCGTCACGAACGACGCCCACAAGTTTCCGGTCGCTGTCGACCACGAACGCCGCGGCCACCTGTTGCTCGCGCATGGTCCGCAGCGCCTGGCGCGGTCCGGAGCGCGCGCCCACGACGGCGACGGACCGCTCCATCACCGCACTCGCCGTCAGTACGCGTGAACGGTCGACATCTTGCACGAACTGCGCCACATAGTCGTTCGCCGGGTCCTGCAGGATCTCTTCTGACGTACCGATCTGCACGATCCGCCCGTCGCGCATCATCGCGATCCGGTCACCCAACCGCATGGCCTCGTTGAGATCGTGGGTGATGAAGATGATGGTTTTCCCCAACCTGGCCTGGAGTTCCACCAACTGGTCCTGCATCTCACGCCGGATCAGGGGGTCGAGTGCGCTGAACGCCTCGTCCATCAACATCACGTCCGTGCCAGCCGCGAGCGCTCGGGCGAGTCCGACGCGCTGCCGCATTCCGCCGGAGAGCTGGGTCGGCAGGTGGCTCTCCCATCCGGTGAGGCCGACCATCTCGAGTGCGTTGTTGGCGCGCTCGAGCCGCTCCGCCTTCGGCAGTTGACGAATCTCCAGGCCGTACGCGGCGTTCTCGAGCACGGTGCGGTGCGGCAGCAACGCGAAGTGCTGGAAGACCATGCTGACCTTCTCCTGCCGGAGCGCGCGAAGCTCCTTGCTCGGCAGGCCTGTGAGCTTGGTCTCGTCGATGTAGACCGCACCCGAGGTGGGCTCGAGCAGTCCGTTCAGCATCCGGATGAGCGTCGACTTGCCGGAGCCGGACAACCCCATGACGACGAAGATCTCACCGGGCTCGACTTCGAAGGACGCGTCGATGACAGCGGGTGTGACGCCAAGCTTGCCGACGGACTCCTTGTCCTTTCCTTGTTCGAGGAGGCGGACGGCATCGTCAGCGCGACGTCCGAACACTTTGTAGAGCTTTTCGGCACGTACGGCGGGCACTAGCTCCCTCATCGCTTCTCGTCGCGCGCCGCTGCACGGCGTCCAAGGCCAGCACGGCGGAGCACTAGGGGCGTTCGACCGCGGCATGCTTGGCGCCTTCGCCGCAGTCCGGCCGGCGTCTGCGCCTCTTCGGACCCTCGTAGTGGGTCGACGCGCGACGTTTCCACCTGCAGTCCGGCCAGCCCCTGGACGGACTTGTCGGTAACTGACCGTACCCGGGTCTGGTGGACGAATTCCAGTCCAGCCCGCCCGCCGGGCAGGTCGACGTTCCACAGAGTGGTATTCCTCACTCTGCGTCGGCACATTGAGCCGTACCGTGCCTGAAAATATGGCCGGTCCGGCGAGCGATGGTGCGCCGCCGGACCGGCAGGAAGGCACTCAGGCGAGACTGTCCAACCACGCCTGATGCAGATCGGCGAACCGTCCGGAATCGGCAATCAGGTCCGACGGCGGTCCGTCCTCGACGATCCGACCGCCTTCCATCACCAACACCCGGTCGGCGATCTCCACCGTGGAGAGCCGGTGCGCGATGATCAGCGCCGTCCGGTCGGCGAGGATGGTACGCAGTGCCCGCTGCACCAGTCGTTCGCTGGGAACGTCGAGACTGGACGTCGCCTCGTCGAGGATGAGCACGGCCGGATCGGCCAGGAACGCCCGCGCGAACGCCACCAACTGCCGCTGCCCTGCCGACAGCCGGCCCCCGCGCTTGCCGACCTCGGTGTCGTAGCCGTCCGGCAGGCTGGTGATGAACTCGTCTGCGCCGATCGCCCTTGTGGCGTGGACGATGTCCTTCATCGAGGCGCTCGGCCGGCCGAAGCGGATGTTGTCGGCGACCGTGCCGGTGAACAGGAAGTTCTCCTGCGTCACCATGACGACCGCCCGCCGGAACGTGGCCTCGTCGAGATCGCGCAGGTCGACACCGTCGAGCTTGACCGTGCCGCGGATGGGGTCGTAGAACCGCGACAGCAGCTTCGCGAGCGTCGTCTTGCCGGCACCCGTCGCACCCACCAGTGCCACCGTCTGCCCGGCCGGCACACGCAGGTCGAGATGCGGGAGCACCAGCCGCTCCTCCTGCGCCTCACCGTCAGGTCTGTCGCTCTTGTAGCCGAACTCCACCCCGTCGAAGTGCACCGTGCCCTTGGCCCGCGGCAGCGGCACCGGATGGGTCGGCTCGGGCACGTCCGACTGTTCCTCGAGCACACCCGACAGCTTCTCCAGTGCCGCACTCGCCGACTGGAATGTGTTGTAGAACTGGCTGATCTCCTGCATGGGCTCGTAGAACTGCCGCAGGTAGAGCAGGAACGCCGTCAGCACGCCGACCGTCACGGCGTCGTGGAACGCCAGCCAGCCGCCGTACAGCAAGACCGCGGCCACGGTGAGGTTGCCGATCAGCTTGATGCCCGGCATGAAGACCGCGATCAGCCGCATGCCGCGCATGTTGGCGTCCCGGTAGGCCTCGTTGACTTCGCGGAAGATCTCCTGGTTACGCGGCTCCCGACGGAACGCCTGGACCGCGCGGATTCCGTTCATCGACTCGACGAAGTGCACGATGACCGCCGCGACGGTCTCCCTCGTACGCCGGTACGCGATGCTGGACTGCTTGCGGAACCACTGGGTGAAGAGGAACAGGATCGGGATCGGGATCAACGCCACCAGGCCGAGGTGGACATCGAGCACCAGCAGCAGGATCGCGGTACCGATGAGCGTGAGCACCGCCGAGACCAGGCCGTCGAAGCCGGACTGGAGCAGCTCGTAGATCGCGTCGATGTCGGAGGTCAGGCGGGAGATCACCCGACCCGAGGTGTACTTCTCGTGGAACCGCAGCGACAGCTTCTGGAAGTGGTTGAAGACCCGCCGGCGCAGCTCCAGCAGGATGTCCTGACCGATGCGACCGGACAGTTGCAGGAAGGCCTGTCGCGCAAGCGCCTGACCGATCGCCGCTACGAGGATGACGGCGACGACCGTGATCAGCGTCCGCGCGCCCTCACTGGCGAGGATGGGCGGAATACCGCGGTCGATCCCGACCTTCACGAGGTACGGAATCGCCAGCCGGGCAGCGTTTTCGGCGATGACGATCGCGATCAGCGCGAAGATCAGCTTCTTGTGTGGCCGCAGCAGGTCGCCCAACAGCCGGCGGGAACGTTCGCGCAGGAGCAGAGACACCTTCTCGGTGATCTCGTCCTGCTGCTCCGCGGCGACGCCGCGCCAATCCTTGCCGTCCGTACGGCCGTCGTCGCCGTTGCCGCCGTGCCTGCGGTCCTGATCGGTCCGGTCGGCCGCCTCGGTCGAGGATGCGGTCACGACATCACCTCCTCGGCGTCGAGATCGGCGTCCTGGCCGAGCAGTTCGCGATACTCGGGCACCTGGTCGAGGAGCTCGTGGTGGGTGCCGACGTGAGTGACCGTGCCGTTCTGCAACAGCGCTACCTTGTCGGCCAGCAGAACCGTCGACGCGCGGTGCGCGACGACGATGCCGGTCGCGTGCTCGAGTACCTTCCGCAACGCCTCCTCCACCAACGCCTCGGTCTCGACGTCGAGGGCGGACAACGTGTCGTCGAGGACGAGCACCTTCGGCTTGGTCAACACCGCGCGGGCCAACGCGAGCCGCTGCCGCTGCCCACCGGACAGTGACATGCCCTGCTCGCCGATCCGGGTGTCGAGTCCCCAGGGCAGGTTGTAGACGAACGTCGCCTGCGCGACCTCGAGCGCCTGGGCGATCTCGTCGTCCGTCGCGTCCGACCGGCCGAGCGTGAGGTTCTCCCGCACGCTCATGGAGAACAACGTCGGCTCCTCGAACGCCGTGGCGACGACCGACCGGAGGGTCGGCAAGGTGAGATCGCGGATGTCGTGACGGTCCACGGTGATCCGGCCCGCCGTGACGTCGTAGAGCCGCGGCACCAGCGCCGTCAACGTCGTCTTGCCCGAGCCCGTGGCGCCCACCACTGCAAGGGTTTCGCCCGGCTGAACGTCGAGCCAGACATCTCGCAGGACCGGAGTCTTGTCGTCAGGGAAGTGGAACCCGACGCCCTCGAAACGCAGGTGCCCCCTGAGCCGCGCGACCTCCTTGGTGCCGCCGGCGATCGTGGGCTCGGTGTCGAGCACCTCCATCACCCGGTCGGCGGCGGTCATCGCCTCCTGCGCCATCGCCAGGATGTGGCCCATCGACGCGATCGGCCACACCAGCTGGAGCATCAGGGTGGTGAACGCGACGAGGGCTCCCAGCGTCAGCGCGCCCCGCCCCACCGCGAGCGCCCCGAGCAGCAGGACCAAGGCGAGGGTGACGTTGGGAACGAACCCGAGGACGGTCCAGAACCGGGACGAGAGCCGGACCTTCTCCATCGAGGTGGCGTAGACGTTGCAGGCACCCTCGTCGAACTTGTCGTAGACGTGGTGCCGTCGTCCGAACGACTTGATCACCCGGATGCCGACGGCACCCTCCTCGATGACCGTGGCGAGGTCACCCTGCTCGTCCTGCACCTGGCGGGAGATCCGGATGTAACGCCGTTCGAACCGTCCGGACGCGATGACGATCGGGATGGCCGACGCCGCGACGACGAGGCCGAGTGGCCAGTACATCCGGAACAGCAGCACGGCGACGACACTGAGCTGCACGATGTTGGTGATGAGGAACAGGACGCCGAACCCGAGGAACCGCCGGATCACCGACAGGTCCGTCGTCGCCCGCGACAACAGCTGACCGCTCTGCCAGCCGCCGTGGAACGCCATCGGCAACCGCTGCAGGTGGGCGTAGAGGTCGTCGCGGATCTGCGTCTCGAGACCCAGGACCGCGCGGGACTGGATCCACCGCCGGACGAAGATCAGGAACGCCTCGGTGATACCGAGGCCGGCGGCGAGGAGACCGAGCAGGATCAGTCCGGTGACTTCCCGGTGGGCGATGGGACCGTCGATGATCTCCTTCGTGACCAGGGGAATCGACAAGCTCGCGCCGACACCGACAAGGGCCGCGAGGAGCATCAGGACCAGGCGCCCGGTGTAGGGACGGAGGTACGAACGAAGCCGCCACAGGTTGGTCACGCCGGCGAAACGGCGTCTGCCACCTGGCGGTGTGGCTGGCTGGCCTTCGGAACTGTCTGGA
The DNA here is from genome assembly GCF_040195635.1 of Actinopolymorpha sp. B11F2. Lineage (NCBI taxonomy): Bacteria > Bacillati > Actinomycetota > Actinomycetes > Propionibacteriales > Actinopolymorphaceae > Actinopolymorpha > Actinopolymorpha sp. B11F2. The sequence goes on from NZ_JBEFTX010000011.1 coordinate 130,260, forward strand.
TCTGAACTGTCTGGGTCTTGGCTTCCTGGATCTGGACTTTCTGACTGGTGGGCGCCGAGCGCCGGTCTATCTGATGGCATCGTCGGGCAGGCCGCTCCTCACCGGGTATCAGTGGACTGCGCTGTCGGTCGACTGCGCCGTCATGGCCGACTGCGCTGTCAGGCCGAAGTGAACTGCTGCCGGATCTGTGCGCGAGACCCCTCCCCGACGATCCGGTCAGGTCAACAGATGACCCAACAAGAGTAAGCCAACACGTCAACCGAGTAAGGGCGTTGACGCCACGTGGCGGACCCCTGTGACCGGTGACACCGCCGGACCTGTGACCGGATCTGGTCAGTACCGAGGTGATTCGCCCGGGCTATTGCCCTGCTGGCCGGCACTGCGATCGTCCGTGCGATCGTCACGTACGGCCTCACCTTGCTGGTCTCCAGGCCCATCGGTGGGGCGATCGGCCTGCTGGTCGGGCCCATCGCCGGGTCGGTCGCCGGGTCGGTCGAAGGGCCACTCGCCTGGCCAGTCGCCGAGTCCATGGCGGGCCGGATCGTTCGTCCACTCGACGGCTGGACGCGCCTCGGTGGGAGGGTCGCTCGCGATCGGCCGCGGCGGCTCGGAGAACCAGTCACCGACACCGGAACGGGACGTCTCGTCGGGGAGGTCGGACGTTTCCTTGCTGGCGGCATCGTCGGACCACCCGGAGGTGGCCGGTTGCTGACCAGGCTGGCTCGTCCACTCAGCGGGCGCACCCTGCTGACCCGACTGACTCGGCCACTCGCCTGCGGTTTGCCGCGAGTCACCCGCCGTCTGCTGGGTGGGGGTCTGATTCCACTCGGCGACGCTCTGCTGCCCCGACTGGTTCGGCCACTCGGCGACGGGCTGTGTCGTGGGCTGGGTGGACCAGGCCCCGCCGCTCTGGTGACCGGACTGGCTCGGCCACTCGCCTGCGGTCTGGTGGGAGTCACCCGCCGTCTGCTGGGTGGTGGTCTGATTCCACTCGGCGACACCCTGCTGCGCTGGCTGGTTCGGCCACTCGGCGACGGCACCCTGCTGGCCAGGCTGGCTCGTCCACGCACCGCCGCTCTGCTGCGCTGGCCACCCTGCCGGCGCGGGTGGGTGGGCCTGCCAGGCCACGCCGCCCTGCTGCCCCGCCTGACCCGCCTGACCCGACTGCCCCGCCTGACCCGACTGCCCCGCCTGACCCGACTGGCCTGCCTGCGCCGGCCACTCAGCGGCCGGTTGCGCGGCCGGTTGCGCGGCCGGTTGCGCGGCCGGCTGGCCGGAGGACCACTCACCGACTCGGCGCTGATCCGACTGAAGCCACTCGCCGACACCCTGCCCACGCCGGGACCATTCGCCCACACCCCGTCCGGCGTCGGAGGGCTGCTCGGCTCCCGACCACGAAGGGCTCGCGTCCGCACGCCCGGCATCGCCGTACCGCTGTCCGACCGGTTCGCTCCCACCCGACTGCACTGGCTCGCCGTAGCTCGGCCGCCCCGACTCAGCCCGGTCCTGCCACTGTGCTCCACCGATCGCCTGTGCGGGCGGAGGCTGGTCACCGTCCGCCGGCCACCGGTCCTGCGCCACCGCACCGCTGGCCTCCGCGGCGTCCGCCTCAGTGCCGGCGGCTGGCGCGGGGAACCTGGTGGTCTCCGTCATGCCAGCCTCGGCACGTTCCTGCGGTGCGGGTCGTTCGGTGGTCCTGTCGTACGGAACGACCTCTGCCCGCCCGCGGCGGCGGATCGCACCCGCGACCGCACCGATCGCCAGCGCACCCGCCGCGATCTCGAAGCCCAGGCCGATCCAGGGATAGAGATCCCGCTGTTCGGCGGTCAGCTCGGCGGGGCCGAAGTCGATCGAGAGGAACATCTGGAGGCCGACGAGGACCTGCAGCGCAAGACCGACGACGACAAGCAATCCGCGTACAAGTTGCCCTAGGACCGTCATGGCGAGGAAGCCTAACCATCGTGACCCGATCGGTCGCGCCCCCTGGGCCGGGAAGATTGGCCCGCCCGGGCGACCGCTGGCCGTGTCGGTGCAGATGACCGCTTCCGGCCATCGTCCGGTTGCCGGTCACGCCGACCAGCGGCCTGCTACCTCGAGCACCAGGTCGTTGGCGGCCGGTTCACCGATACTCACCCGACAGCCCGCACCGGGGAACGCACGGACGACGACCCCCTCGGCCTCGCAGGCCTGCGCGAACCGGTCAGCGTCGTCACCGAGCGGCAGCCAGACGAAGTTGGCCTCTGTCGCAGGGACGGCAAATCCCTGTGTACGAAGGGATTCCGCGACCCGGTAGCGCTCCTTGACAAGCTGCTCCACGTGCGCGAACAGCACGTCCTCGCACCCCAGCGCGGCCAGTGCCGCCTCCTCCGCCACGGTCGACACCGCGAACGGAGGGGTGCAGGCGCGGAGGGCGTCGGCGACCGGTTCGTGGGCAATCGCGAAACCGACCCGGAGGTTGGCCAGGCAGTACGCCTTGGAGAACGTACGAAGGATGCAGACGTTCGGGTGCTCCCGGTAGAGGGCGAGGCCGTCGGCCGCGTCAGGGTCGCGGATGAACTGCAGGTAGGCCTCGTCGACCACGATCAGAACATCGTCCGGGACCCGGGCGAGGAAGTCCGCCAGCTCGTCGTGGTGGACGACCGGGCCGGTCGGGTTGTTCGGCGTACAGACGATGACGACCCGAGTGCGATCAGTGACCGCCGCCGCCATCGCAGGGAGGTCGTGCCGCGCCCCGGCGGTGAGCGGCACCCGCACCTGGGTCGCGCCGGCCGCCTGCGACGCGATCGGATAGGCCTCGAACGACTGCCACGCGTAGACCACCTCGTCGCCGGGTTCGCAGGCCGCCTGGATGAGGTGGTAGAGCAACGCGACCGATCCGGTGCCGGGCGCCAGATTGCTCACCGGCACGTCGAGGCGGCGGGACAGCTCGCCGGTCAGACGCCCGCAGGAGAGGTCCGGGTAGCGGTTCATTGTGCCCGCGGCCGCACGCGCAGCCTCGAGCAGTTCGGGAGGCGGCGGGTAGGGGTTCTCGTTGCTCGACAGCTTGTACGTCGGCCGGCCCTTGGCGGGAGCGGCGGGCCGACCTGGCTTGTACGAGGGGATGCCCTGCAAGCTGCGACGCAGGCGAGGTCCGGACGGGCGGGCGGTCATGGACCCACCTTAGAGCGCAGGTCGGGTTGGCCTATTGCCGACTGCGAAGGCCCCGACCTTGCGTACTTAGGGCAGGCTTAGTCACGTGCAGGTGCACGAGAAGAAGGAACCGGACATCGCGCAGCCGGAGTCACTGGCCCGGCTCCTCGGCGGATGGCGGGCGTCCACGGACGCGACGCTGCCGCCGGTGGCCTTCGTCGCCGCCTGGCTGCTGACCGGGCATTCGGTGGCCTGGGGAGCGGTGGCCGCGTTCGGTGTGAGCGTGCTACTCGGCGTCTACCGGCTACTCCGGGGTACGCGGCCGCGGGCGGTTCTCCTCGGTCTCCTCGGTGTCGCCATCGCCGCCGCCGTCGTCCTGCGGACCGGACACGCCGCCGACTTCTTCCTCGTCCAACTGGTCACCAACGCCGCGAGTGCGCTCGCCTGGATCGTCAGCATCGTCGTGCGCTGGCCCCTGCTGGGCGTGGTGGTCGGCACCGCACTGCGTCAGGGTGGTCGCTGGCGGCGGGACCCCGCGTTGCTGCGGGCGTACGCGACGGCGTCGTGGGTGTGGGTCGGTCAGTACGTCGTGCGGGTCGCCGTCCTCGGGTCGCTCTACCTGGCCAACGCCGTCGTCGCCCTCGGTATCGCGAGAGTCGCGCTGAGTTGGCCGCTCGTCGCCGGGTGCGTGGCGGTGAGCGCGTGGATCCTGGCGCGCGTCCTCCCATCCGACCACCCCGGCTTCCGCAGCCCACAGGCCTGAGCAACCCACGGGTCCAAGCGGGCCGCGGTCCAAGCGGGCCACGGTCCAAGCGGACCACGGGACCTCGCGCGCCACGGGGCCCCCGCAAACCGGCTCTTTCGTACGACCAACCAGTGGTCTGGCACGCCGAGGGCCTTGTCGGCGCTGTATCGGCGATATATCGTGAACCATCGTTAGCATGGCATCGAACGAAGGAGACGCGCCATGAAGAGGTTCATGAACCAGGGGCCGTTCCGGGATCGGGGTCCTGGCGGGCGGCGTGGCGACAACGCCGGTTGGCCCGGTCCCGACTTCCCTGCGGAGGGCCGTCACGGTGAGCCCGCCGGCCACGGCGAGCACCACCACGAGCGCCACGACGAGCGCCACCATGAGCGCCGTCGCGAGCGTCGGGAGCGCCGCGAGCGGCGCCGCGATGAGCGCAGCAGCCACCACGAGCATCACGAACACGGCAGGAACCACGGCGGCTTCGGCCCAGGCGGGCCGGGATTGGCGGGCCTCGGCCCGGGCGGGCCAGGGTTCGGTGGCTTCGACTTCGGCTTCGGCCCGGGTTTCGGCGGCTCTGGTGGTTTCGGCGGCTCTGGTGGTTTCGGAGGCGGTGGACGGCGCGGCGGATGGGGTCCGCCGTTCGGGTTCCCGGGCCGTCGCGGCCCGCGCGCCCGCCGCGGCGACATCCGCGCCGGGATCCTGCACCTTCTCGCCGACTCGGACCGGCCGATGCATGGCTACGAGATGATCCGCGAGCTCCAGGAACGCACCGGCGGTGCGTGGCGACCGAGTGCCGGCTCGATCTATCCGACCCTGCAACTCCTCGAGGACGAAGGGCTCGTCGCCTCCACCGAGGACACGGGGAAGCGGCTGTACTCGCTCACCGACGCCGGCCGCGAGGAAATCGCCAGGCGTGGCGGTTCGGCCCCCTGGGAGGAGTTCACCGAGCCGACCGACTCGCCGTGGCACGAGCTCCGCAACGCCGGCGCGGGCCTGATGACGGCGGCCATGCAGGGCGCCCACGCGGCGAACGAGCAACAGTTGCACCGGATCACCGAGACCCTGCGGGAAGCCCGGTCGCGGATCTACCGGATCCTGGGCGAGGACGAGCCCACCGAGCACGACCGGCCTGGGCGCGACAGCGACGCCCACCATCACACCGACGCCCACCACCACACCGACGCCCACCGCGACACGGGCGACGACGCGCGAGGGGACGACACGAGCAAGTAGCCCGCCGGAGGCGGCGACACCACTACCCAGCTGTACGAACTACCCAGGGCGGATTCTGGCGGTGGTCGCAACACGGCTGCTTGTTGGGGTGAGCGTAGCGAACGGAAAACGGAACGGCCGGGTCGCGGTGGCGTGAAGGAGAAGGTCGTGGCCGCCCGATCGGGGAGGATGAGGGGTAGGTCTCGCCGTCAAGGGCGCCTTGCGGCGTCGCTGGCGCGATGGGGCTGCGCCCCACCCTTGACTGCGAGCCCTTGCCCCCTTTGATCGGCTGGCTATCGGGCGGCCACTCCCGGTGTGGCGCACCACCGCCCCCCCGCCCGTTATGCCTGGAGCAGCGGGCCGATCAGTTCGTCGGGCTTGGCGTAGTCGTGTCTTTTGCGGGGCCGGTCGTTCAGTTCGGCGGTGACCCAGTCCAGGTCGGCCTGGCTGTGCACGGATAGGTCGGTCCCCTTGGGAAAGTACTGTCGTAGCAGGCCGTTGGTGTTCTCGTTCGTACCGCGCTGCCACGGCTTGTACGGGTCACAGAAGAAAATCTGGATGTCGGCTGCGATCGCGACCTGTTTCCAATCCCGCATCTCCGCGCCCTGGTCCCAGGTCAGCGAACGACGCAGCGGCGCAGGAAGAGTTTGGATCTTCGCGGCCAACACCGGCGCGACCTGCTCAGGCTTATACCCCTCGGGCAGGTGCAGCAGCAGCACGTACCCGGTAGTCCGCTCGACGAGAGTGCCGATCGCGCTGGCGTTGTTCTTACCAATGACCAAATCACCCTCCCAATGCCCCGGCACCGCACGATCGGCCGCCTCGGCAGGCCGTTCGGAGATATTGACCATGCCCGGGATCCGGTTCTTACGCTGCCCGACCTTGCGGCCCGGCTCACGCAACGCCCGCCCAGTGCGCAGACACTTGGTCAGCTCACGGCGTAGCGCCCCACAGGACTGCACATACAGCGACTGGTAGATGGTCTCGGTGGACACCCACATCTCCGGGTCATCGGGGAAGTCCTGCTTCACCCGGCCGGCGATCTGCTCGGGTGAGAACTTCTTCTCCAAGTCTTGCTCGACCCGCTCCCGCAGTACCACGTTGGTGGCCAGCTTGCACCGCTTCGGACGCGACGCCCGCCCGTACGCCGCCGCATGCGCGCTCGTGGCCCGATACCGCCCTATCTGCTCGGCATTGCGGGCCAGCTCGCGGGAGATAGTCGACGGGCTACGACCCAGCCGAGCAGCGATCGAGCGCATCGACTCACCGGCCGCCCGGCCCAACGCGATCTCCTCCCGCTCAGCCAACGTCAAACACCGACCCTTCAGGTCGCGTCCCCGCCGCGGACGCACCCCACCAGCAGCGACCAACCACCGGCGGCCCTGCACCCGGTAGGTGCCCGCCGCAACCGCCGCATCGGTGATGAAATCCCCCCGCGCCATCGCCTCCCAGAACCGCTGATGAACCTCCGGAACCATCCGCACAGAGAACCGCACCCACAACACCCCTCACCCACCGGGTGTTGCAACCACCGCTCGAACCCGGGCCAGCCTGTACGAACGCGCATCCCTGCCGCCTGCTGCACAGTTCACCGACGCTTCGGTCACGCGAATGCGCTGAACCCCTTACGTAGCGTAGGCGAAACGCCCTAATATCGGACAATGGCTCGGCAAGCAAGCATCGCGTTCCACGTCGAAGAGGTCCTCAACACTCCCGTCATCTCGACCAATCCCGTCGCCGGCGGCGACGTGTGCATCGCCACCCGGGTACGCCTCGGCGACGGCCGAAGCGTCTTCGTCAAGGCCCGCCCCGGCGCACCCGCAGGCTTCTTCGCCACGGAGGCACGGCACCTGACCTGGCTCGCCGCCGCCGGTGAAGGGGCGGCACTGACACCGGGCGTTCTCGGTTACGACCACGAGTGCCTCGTCCTGGAGTGGGTCGAGACCGGGCGTCCCTCCGCCGAAGCCGCCGAGAGGCTGGGCCGCGCACTGGCGGTCACTCATCGAAGTGGGGCACCGGCGTTCGGAGCCGCGGCCGAAGGTTTCATCGGACGGCTGCCGCAACCCAACGCCCCGACCGACAGTTGGCCGGAGTTCTACGCCCGGCACCGGGTCGAGCCGTACCTCCGGGTGGCGTTCAACCGCGGCCGACTCGACGCGAACGAGGCGAACGCCATCTGCGCACTCCTCGAGCGCCTCGAGGAACTCGCCGGACCATCCGAGCCGCCCGCGAGAATTCACGGCGACCTCTGGTCGGGCAACATCATCTGGGCGACCGACGGGCAGCCGCGCGTGGTCGACCCGGCTGCCTACGGCGGTCATCGCGAAACCGACCTGGCCATGCTCATCCTGTTTGGTACGCCGCACCTCGACCGGCTCCTCGCTGCCTACGACGAGGTGTTTCCCATCGCCGATGGTTGGCGCGACCGGCTCGCCATCCATCAGCTGCACCCGTTGCTCACCCACGCGGCGACCTACGGCGGTGGGTACGGAGCGCGGGCCGGGCGGGTCGCCCGCGACCTCCTCGCCAGGAATCCCGTCCAACGGCCCGACCCGCGTCCCGTCTGACTCCTCGCTGCCCCGTCGGGTGGGTGGAGGTTCGCGGGGCTGAAGCGGCCGAACCTCCACCCGATTCGGGAAGCGCGTCAGCTGCGGCGTCGTCAGCTGCGGCGTCGTCAGCTGTGGCGGATGGCGACGACGGAGTACGGCGTCGTCGGTTCGGGCGGGGTGGTGAAGCGGGCGTTCGGGAGATAAAACCGGTCGCCGTACGCCGCGACCGTGGTGGGGACGTCGAACCGCTCGTCGGTCAGGCGGTCCACCACCCTTGCCCGCGTGCCAGTGGAGTTCAGGCAGAGGACGGCGACGGTGTTGAGCCGGTTCTGAACGGCGTACAACGTGTCTCCCCGCAGCAGCAGCCCGTCGCCGTTCGTCAGTACCTCGCCACCGAGGTCGACGGTCGTCGTGACCCCGGTCCTCGGGTCGACGTGGAACAGCATGCCGGTGGACGACTGGACGACGAGGAGCGCCCTTCGGTCCGGCGTACGCACCAGCCCGTTGGTGTTGATGCCCGCGCCGAAGACGATGTCGCCGCTCAACGGCAGGCGTACGACCTCATCGGCGGCCGGAAGGTGGCCCCGGCGCAACGGCAGTTGGTAGAGGACCGGGTTGGTCGAGTCGGTGAACCATGCCGCGTCGCCGGTGAGCACGACGTCGTTGACGAAGCTGGCGCCGGTGGCGAACTGGTACGACGCGAGGACCTCTCCGGTCCGCCGATCGATGACCCTGCCGTCACCGCCCGATCCGCCGGAGACGAAGATCCGGTCCTCGTCGGTCTTCAACCCGAGCGACGGTGTGCCCGGGCCGGTGCTGAGGATCCGTCCGCTGCCGTTCGCCAGGGACGCCTCGTAGATGGACCCGTCCAGGCGCGAGCCGAAGTACGCCACCGGGCCGGGACCGATGGCGATGCCCTCCGGCTGGAAACCGTCCGGCAGCGGGAAGGTCGTCGGGAAGTCGTTCGACCGGCCGCCGTGGTGAACGGATGCCTGGGCGGTCGTGGGTACGCCGGCAAGGCCGAGCAGGCCTCCCAGCGCGGCAGTGGACAGGAAGCTGCGTCGATGCATGGCGACCCCTCGGTTCGATACGGCGTCGAGCTGTGGTTGGCCGTGGTGCTGCAGGTATGCCGTGGTGGTTCAGGTATGCCGTGGTGCTTCAGGTATGCCGTGGTGCTGCAGGTACGGCGTCGAGCTGACGTGGGCGGATCGTTGGTGTCCCGGACAACGGCGACGAGGCCCCGCCGGCCGCGCCACGTATCGACGGGGACCGGCAGGCGACGCGGCCAGTGCGGGACCTCGTCCACTGTCACGGACGGCGGGTCGAGTCGGTTCGACGGCGGGCCGAAATCCGCCGGGGTCACCCCGCGCGCCTCCGGCGGACCGTGCACCAGACGCACCGGTCGGCTCAGTCGAGCGCGGACGCGCCGCCGCTGATCTGCGCCTGCGCGAGTGCCGCGGCCTCCGCCAGGACGGACTTCACCGGGCGGCCGGTCCGCTCCGCGAGTGCGGCCACGTCGTCGTACTCCGGCTGGACGTTGACGACCGCGCCGGCGTACATCGCGACCTTGACGCGCACGGGTCCGTCCGGGAGAGCGACCGTGCGAATCTCGCGGTCGAGCGGTTGCTTGCGTACCTGGTGACTTCGTACGCCGATCGCCGAGGTCTCGGTGAAGATGACCTGGCACACCGCGTCCAGCCGGTCCGGGTCGACGAGGACCGCCAGCAGGTGCGCCGGGCGGCCCTTCTTCATCAGGATCGGCGTCAGCCAGGCGTCGGCGGCCCCGGCAGCGAGGAGGCGCTGGAGGACCGCGGGCCAGATCCTGGGGTCGAGGTCGTCGACGTTGCACTCGACGACGACCTGGGTGGAGGTCGGTGGTCCCTGCGCTGCCGCGCCTTGTGCGGCCGAGTCGGGCACCGTGCCGAGGACAAGGCGCACCACGTTGGCCCGGCCGGGGACCTCGCGCGTCCCGGCACCGAATCCCTGACCACTGACCTGCATCGGCGGCTGCCCGCCCCATCCGGTCACGTGGGTGGTGAGCAGCGCTGCACCGGTCGGCGTGCACAGTTCACCGAGGGGCGCTGCCTCGCCGCCGGTCTCGCCGGCGTACGACGGTGCGCCCGCGCCCGCCAGCAGCTCCACGACCGCGGGAACGGGGACCGGAAGCCGACCGTGGGCGGCGCGGACGAAGCCGGACCCGACCGCGACCGGTGAGGCGGACACCGCGTCGAGTCCCAGGTGGGCGAAGCCCGCGCACACGCCCACGACGTCGGCGATCGCGTCGAGCGCGCCCACCTCGTGGAAGTGGATCGCGTCAGGCGTGGTGCCGTGGACCTTCGCCTCCGCCTCTGCCAGGCGCCGGAACGTCTCGTGCGCCTGCTGGCGTACGGCGTCGTCGAGCTCGGACTCGTCGAGCAGCTTGCGGACGTCGGCCCAGGTGCGGTGATGGGTGGAGTCGGTGCCGTCGACGGTCACGTGCGTGGCGGCCAGCCCGTTGCGGGTGACGCGTGCGGCGGTGAGCTCGACGCTCTCCGGCGCGACCATGTCGACGGCCGTCGTGAGGACCTCGAGGGGTACGCCGGCTGCCACGAGCGCGCCGAGCAGCATGTCGCCACTCGCGCCCGAACCGCAGTCGATCCAGGCGATCCGGCGGTCCACCGGTTGGCTCCTCACTGGTCCACCACGCGGTGCTCGGGCGGGTGCCGCGTGCCAGCGTTCTGGTCGGAGGCCCGGTGGTCGGTCACCTGGTGGTCGGTCACCTGGTGGCTCACGGCCTGCCCGTTCCCGGCGCGGCGAGCTACCCGGGCGGCGAACACCCCGGCGCCGAAGCCGTTGTCGATGTTGCTGACGACCACACCCGGAGCGCAGGAGTTGAGCATCGCCAGCAGCGCGGCGACCCCGCCGAACGACGCGCCGTAGCCCACGCTCGTCGGCACCGCCACCAGGGGTACGCCGGTGAGCCCGCCGACCACCGACGGCAGGGCGCCCTCCATACCAGCGACGACGATCAGGCAGTCGGCGGCGTCGAGCTGGTCTTTCGCGTCGAGGAGGCGGTGGACGCCGGCCACGCCGACATCACTGATCCGGTGGACGCCACCCCCGAACGACTGGACCGTGAACGCCGCCTCCGCCGCCACCCGGGCATCCGACGTACCCGCCGCGACCACGCACACCATGCCTGTCGGCTCGGGCAGTGGCCCCACCGTGGCGGCCCTGGCGGTCTCGTCGATGCGTGCGTCGGGAAACGCCGACCGGATCAGAGTGATCGCGTCGGCGTCGAGTCTGGTGGCGAGCGCGGCCCGACCGGGATGAGCGTCCCGAAGCGCCCGGAGCAGATCCACCACCTGGGCGGGGGACTTGCCGGCGCCGTAGACGACCTCCGGGTCGCCGGTACGGGAGAGCCGGTCCGTGTCGAGGCGTGCGTACCCCAGATCGACGTAACCCGGATCGACAGTGGCCGGTTCGGTGGTCCCGTTGCGGGTGCCAGCCTGCCCGTCGCCTCCTACCGGCGACCCTGGCGAGCCAGGCAACCCGCCGGGCACGATATCGCGGGAGGTCATGGCTCGACCTTAGGTCGGCGCGCGAGCGGGACCCGATGCGGGTCGACGAACGGGAAGGTCACATAGCCGAGAATGGACCACGTTCGAGTGCGTACGGAAGCTTCGCCGGCGAAGGCGACCAGAACAGCGAAGCCGTGAAGACCGCGGGGAGCGATACGTGAAGACCGGGAGGAACGCAGCGTGAAGACCCTGATCACGGGCGGGGCGGGCTACATCGGCAGCACCATCGCCTCAGCATGCCTCGACGCCGGGATCGTGCCGGTGATCCTCGACGACCTGAGTACCGGACGGGAGGAGTTCACCGAGGGCCGGGCGTTCTACCGCGGCGACATCGCCGACGGTGACGTCCTCGACACGGTGTTCCGCGATCACCCGGACATCTCGGCCGTCATCCACTGTGCCGCGAAGATCGTCGTACCGGAGTCGGTGCGCGACCCGCTCGGCTACTACGCCAACAACGTCTCGGGGACCATCGCGCTGGTGCAGCATCTGCTGCGTCACGGCTGCGAACGGTTCCTCTTCAGTTCGTCCGCGTCGATCTACCAACCCGGGCCCGATCTCAGCGTCGACGAGTCGTCACCGGTCGACCCGCAGAGCCCGTACGCCGCGACCAAGATGATGGTCGAACGCGTCCTCGCCGACGCCGCTTCGGCTCTTCCGCTCCGGGTGATCTCGCTGCGCTACTTCAACCCGGTCGGTGCCGACCCCCTACTGCGTACCGGCCTGCAGAGTCCCGCCCCGACCCATGCCCTCGGGAAGCTGATCGAGGCGTACGAGTCAGGGACGCCGTTCACGATCACCGGCACCGACTGGCCGACCCGCGACGGTTCGGGTATCCGCGACTACATCCACGTCTGGGATCTCGCAGAGGCACACGTGCGGGCGCTGGAGAGGTTCGACGAGGTGGTGCCTGCGCCACGGGGATACGAGGTCATCAACCTCGGGACGGGACGGGGTACGACGGTCCGCGAGCTTGCCAGCGCGTTCCAGGATGCGGTCGGTGACCGGCTCCAGGTGCGGGAGGCGGGTCCCCGGCCGGGTGACGCCGTGGGCTGCTTCACCCGCAGCGACAAGGCGGCAGCCATGCTCGGGTGGAGCGCGACGAGGACCGAGAAGGACGGCGCGCTCGACTCGCTGGCCTGGGCGCGGAAGCGTCCCACCATCCTCGGCCGCTGAGCCCATCCTCGGCCGCTCGTCGATGGCAGCGGGCGCGTAGTCCATCCGGACGCTGAGCCGATCGCCGGCCGCTGAGCCGATCGCCGGCCGCTGAGCCGATGGCAGCGGGCCGCGTGCTGAGCAGTGCGGAACCACCGACAGACCGCGGTTCATGATCAAGAGGCAGAAAACGGGGAAACGGGCCTACGATCGCCCGGTTTCTGCCTCTTGATCATGGTCCGCGGCGCCGCCAGGGCGTTCGGCGGGCCCTCGACAGCAGCCCGGGCGCTCGACGACCTGTGCAAAACATTGTTCGTGCGGCTGTCGGTGGCTGCCGCCAGAATGAGCGGTCATGTCCGCCGACCCGCCAGCCGGCCCAGCACCGCCGCCTGCTCCAGCCCAACCAACCGAACCAACCCAGCCAGCCCAGCCAGCCCAACCAACCCGCCCGGCGGACCCGACCCAACTGGTCGACCTCGATGCCCTCGCCGGCAACTCCGTCCGCCTCCGTGCCCTCAACGAGGGCGACCTGCCGCAGCTGTGTGCCTGGTGGGCCGATCCGCGCATCACGCCGTACCAGGTCGTCGGTCCGCCGCATCCGCGCCCCGCCAGCGTGCTCGCCGAGTGGTTCCGCACCCGGGGTGCCAACGACGGCATGGACTGTGGGTTCTGCATCGTGACCAAGGACTCTGGTGAGCTGGTCGGCCAGGCCGCCCTGTTCGGCATCGCGCCGAAGGACCGGTGCGCGACGTTGGGGATCTTCCTCGGTCCGGAACATCAGGGCCGCGGCTACGGCTCCGACGCCGTGCGCACCCTCGTCCGCTACGGGTTCGCCCAGCTCAACCTGCACCGGGTCGAGCTGGGCGTGTTCGGCTTCAACGCCCACGCAATCGCCACGTATCGCAAGGTCGGCTTCGTCGAGGAGGGCCGGCGCCGGCAGGCGATCTACCGCAGCGGAGCCTGGCACGACGAGGTGCGGATGAGCATTCTTCGTTCGGAATGGGACGCCTCGAGCATCCCTTAGCAGTCACCCGCAAGCTCGAGCGTCCACTGACAGAGGAGGACCGCGGTGGTGTGTGTTTCCAGATCGTACGAAAGGGTCGCGCGGTGACCGTCGAGCGTCGGGCCAAGGCGGACAGCCATGATGTGATCCAGGTCCGCGGCGCCAGGGAGAACAACCTGGCCGACATCTCCGTCGACATCCCCAAGCGCCGGCTCAGTGTGTTCACCGGCGTCTCCGGGTCCGGCAAGTCCTCGCTGGTCTTCGGCACGATCGCCGCGGAGTCGCAGCGGTTGATCAACGAGACCTACACCGCGTTCGTCCAGTCGTTCATGCCGAATGTCGGCCGTCCTGATGTCGACGCTCTGCACAACCTCAGCGCGGCGATCGTGGTCGACCAGGAACGCATGGGCGCCAACTCACGTTCGACGGTCGGCACGGCGACCGACGCCCACACGATGCTGCGGATCATCTTCAGCCGGCTCGGCGACCCGCACGTCGGCACTTCCGGTGCGTTCAGTTTCAACCTGCCCGAGGGCATGTGCCCCGAGTGTGAAGGCATCGGCCGGGTGTCCGCGATCGACATCAACGAGCTCGTCGACGTCGAACGTACCCTCAACGAGGGCGCGATCACCGCGCCGAACTTCCAGGTGGGCTCGTGGTACTGGCAGACCCTCGCGCACTCCGGCTTCGTCGATCCCGACGTCAAGCTGAAGGACTACACCCCGCAGCAGTGGGAGGATTTCCTCCACAAGCCCGCCACCAAGATCAACAACGGCACCTTCAACACCACGTACGAAGGCCTTGTCGTCAAGGTGCAGCGGCTCTTCCTCGCCAAGGAACGCGAGTCGATGCAGGCCCACATCCGGGCGTTCGTCGACCGGATCGCCACGTTCGACACCTGCGGCGTGTGCAAGGGCGCCAGGCTCAACCCCGCGGCGCTCTCGTCGAAGATCAACGGACTCAACATCGCCGAGTGCTCCGCCATGCAGATCAGCGACCTGGCGGAGTTCGTCCGCGGCGTCACCGACGAGTCGGTGGGCCCGTTGATGTCGACCCTGCGCGAGACCCTCGACTCGCTGGTCGAGATCGGCCTCGGCTACCTGAGCCTGGACCGGGAGTCCGGCACGCTGTCCGGCGGTGAGGCGCAGCGGGTGAAGATGGTCCGGCATCTCGGGTCCAGCCTGACCGACGCCACGTACGTGTTCGACGAACCCACGATCGGGCTGCACCCGCACGACATCGCCCGGATGAACGACCTGCTGCTCCGGCTGCGCGACAAGGGCAACACCGTGCTGGTCGTCGAGCACAAGCCTGAGGTGATCCAGATCGCCGACTACGTGGTCGACCTGGGCCCTGGCGCTGGTGCGGCGGGTGGGCAGGTGTGCTTCACCGGCGATGTCGCCGGACTCCGAAGATCGGGAACGCTGACCGGGCAGTACCTCGACCATCGGGTACGCCTGCGCGAGAAGCCACGCCAGTCGCTTGGGCACTTGTCCATCAGAGGCGCCACCCTGCACAACCTGCGGGACGTCGACGTCGACATCCCGCTCGGCGTCATGACCGTGGTCACCGGCGTCGCCGGATCCGGCAAGAGTTCGCTGATCCACGGCTCCCTGGTCCAGGGTTCACAGTCCGGCCGTGAGGGCGTGGCGGTCGTCGACCAGTCCGCGATCCGCGGGTCGAGGCGCAGCAACCCGGCCACCTACACGGGAGTGCTCGATCCCATCCGCACCTCCTTCGCCAAGGCCAACGGCGTCAAGGCGGCACTGTTCAGCGCGAACTCCGAGGGCGCCTGCCAGACCTGCAAAGGAATCGGACTCGTCTACACCGACCTGGCCATGATGGCCGGCGTGGCGTCGACCTGTGAGAAGTGCCAGGGCAAGCGGTTCACTCCGGAGGTCCTCACCTACAAGCTGCACGGCAAGGACATCAGCGAGGTCCTGGCGATGTCGGTGACCGAGGCGCGGGAGTTCTTCGCCAGTGGCGCTCGACAGGCGCGGGTCATTCTCGAACGCCTCTCCGACGTGGGCCTGGGCTACCTCAGCCTCGGCCAGCCACTGGCCACGCTCTCCGGAGGCGAGCGGCAGCGGCTCAAGCTGGCCATCCAGATGGCGGAGAAGGCGACGACGTACGTCCTCGACGAACCGACCACCGGCCTGCACCTGGCCGATGTCGACCAGCTCCTCGCGTTGCTGGACCGGCTTGTCGAGGACGGCAACACCGTCATCGTCATCGAGCACCACCAGGCCGTGATGGCGCACGCCGACTGGCCCATCGACCTCGGCCCTGGCGCGGGCCACGACGGCGGTCGGGTGGTGTTCGCCGGAACCCCTGCCGATCTCGTCGCGCAGGGCGACTCGCTCACCGCCCAGCACCTGCGTACCTATCTCGACCTGGCGGCCACCGCGTAGTGTCCGGTTGCCCAGGGTGGGTGGGCGGGCGGCGACCGGCTGTCCACACGCCCGTCGTGTTCGCGGGCGCATGCGTAGGCGACCGCACGTAGGCCTGGCGCGGTGTGCGGGCTCCGATCGCGGTGTGCGGGCTCCGATCAGGGGCGGCGGCTCGCAAGGACGCAGAACTCGTTCCCCTCTGGGTCGGCAAGCGTGACCCAGCTCTCATCGCCGGTTTGGCCGACATCGGCGTGTCGAGCACCTAGGTCGAGCAGGCGACGGACCTCTTCGTCCTGCTCCCTGTCGGTGGGGTTCACGTCGAGGTGGAGCCTGTTCTTGATGGTCTTGCCCTCGGGCACGCGCGCGAATGTCAATGTCGGCGGCACCGGACCAGGGTGGTTGGTGGCGTCAGGCACCGTAGGGGGACCAATGGCGACAATGCCCTCGTCTTCGTCTTGCACCTCGTAGTCAAGGACCGCGCACCAGAACCGGGCCAGACCGTTCGGATCGGCACAGTCGATCGCAAGCTCGGTGAACTTACTGGTCATGTCAGGACCTCCAGGTCACGTAGTGGGTCCGCCAATGGGTTTTCTAGCCTCGGGAGGCTAGGCGGCCCGGTATTGGTCCCGGATCTCAGGGAGTTGGTGGAAGCCAGCTGAGGAGTAGGTGGCGACGGCACCGACATTGGAGCTCGCGGTGCAGACGATCGCGCTCGACGAGCCCAGCTCCTGGAGTGCGGCCGCCGCGGAGACGGTGATCGCCTTGCCGTAGCCGTGACCGCGATGTTCCCGGTGCACGCCCATCGGCTCGAGCAACCCCGGGCTTCCCCGGACCGGCCGACCACACCGTCACCGCGGCAACCGCGTTGCCCCGGTCGTCGTACGCGACCAGACACCGGGCGTCGGCGTACGGCAGTCCGGCCGCCATCGCGTGCCAGCGCCCGTCCGTGAACGTCGACCTGTCGAACGACGCCCGCTGTACGGCGGCCCGCATGTGCGCCTGCTCCGGCCCGACCACCTCGATCCGCACGTCTGGGTCCTCCACCGGCTGCGTGAGGTCGCGGCGCAGCGGTGTCCGCGGCTCGTCGGAGTTCCAGCCGGCTTCGAACAACAGATCTTGGGCCAGTGCGCCCAGAGGCGCTTCGACGTTGACGGTTCCCTCTCCCAGTACGCCGCCCCCCGGCTCGGTCACGTCCCGGGTTCAGCTGTTGCGCCAGTTCCTCGTCCCGCCGAGCGTCTGGCGCGATCGTCAGCCGCAACAGCTGGGGACCGTCAAGCAGCCCGACGGCGAGAATCTGCCCGTCCCGGCTCCAGGTCCGGACCGCCACGGCCGTCGCCGCTGCGCCGAACCGCCAGAACCAGCCCAGGTCGCCCGGATGCAGTTGCATCGGCGCCCCGTCGTACTGCCACTCCCGCAGCACGCCCACAGCCTCGCTCAGCCCGTCGACTCCCGGCTCGCCCCGCACAATTGCCATACGCCGATCACACACCACCGGGTCGACAGTCCGCGCCTGGTTTTCGGCCGTCCGGCGTGGTGTGGCCGGGCTCAGAGAGGTCATAGGCACGCACCATGACAGACACGCTCGAAGCCTTGGCGTTGGCGCAGCACACTGATGGGGTAAGGGCTTGCAGGGCCAGCTTGGGTCGCAAGCGGTTCGCTAGCCGGACGTCGCGTCGCGTTCGCTTCTTTGGGCGAGCCTCTGGGCTTGCCCCGCGTGGATGTCGCTTACCCATTCCCAGCCGGGCTTGGCCGATGGGCCGATCCGCGGGTCGTCGGGAGCATGGCCGTCACGCAGGGCTTGCACGTACGCGCGGTCCTGTTTGATCCGTGCGCGTACCTGATCAGCTCCGCCGACGGACCCATGACCGGGGATGAGGACATGGACGTCGTCCGCCACGTCCTCGAGCAGCCGCAGCCCAACGAGGTAGTCCTCGATCGGGTCATTGGTGCTGTTGAAGTCGTCGAGCATCGGAATGAAGACATCGGACAGCGTGTCGCCGGCGACGAGAACACCGCGTTCCTCGATCAACAGTGCCGCATGGCCCGGGGCATGCGCCGGATGCTCGATGATCCGGACTCGAGGGCCATCCCAAGGAATCTGCGCAGTTTCGGCAGGCAGGGCGGTGATGAGGCCGAACGGGTCCAGCGGTATCTCCTCGGCGATTTCCGGCGGTAACCCCTCGGCGACGCGGGCCTTCCAGTCCGCGTTCGACCGCAGGTCTCGCATCTGAGCCGCACAGCGGGCTGTGCCGTAACGGGGCGCTTCGCCGAGTTCGGCGTGCCAGAGCACGTGATCCCAGTCAGGATGCGTCGAGAAGCCTGCCGCGACGGTCTGGCCCCACTCGCGAAGGTCGTTCGCGAGGCAGGTCATTTCATCGCCTGTTATCCCAGGGTCGATGAGCAACACGCCGGCCCTGCCCTGCACGACAACGGTGTTGTTCTGGAGTAACTCGCTCTGGTGGACCAACACACCTTCCGCGACCTGCGTCAGCATGCGGCTCCTTCCGCTTGTGCTTCTTGGTGTCGATCCTCACGCATGTGGGTTGACCTCGGCTGTGGTGAGGTCGGCGAGTCGTTGTGCGGTGTTGAAGTGGGGGGTGAGCCGGCTCTTGGTCAGGGCGAAGGAGGTGCCGGTCGCGGTGTCGGCGTAGACGTAGCTGCCGCCACCACCGACCCAGCCGAACGTGGTAGGCGTCTGTTCCATGCGAGTACCGATTCGGCCGAGCGGATAGCCCAGAGCCAGCCGCGCATGGTTACCGAAGACCTGGTCGGTGCCTTCGAAGGCCACCGCCGTCACCTCCTGGAGTTGGCGGGAATCGATGAGCCGACCGTCGAGCACCGCGGCGTTCATGGCAGCGATTCCCCGGGCGGTGAAGGTGCCGACCGACGGGATGTCTGCTTGCAGGATGTCGTGGCTGTTGCCCATGGCCGCGGTCGGTTGCAGTTCCCAGGGCGCCAGAATGGCATCACCGTCGGGTCGGGCGATCGGGGGTGGTGCGGCGTCTTCGAGTCGTGCCAGGCGAGCCAGGTCGGTTCGGGGCACACCGAAGTACAGGTCACCGTCGATACCCAGGGGCACGCTGATCCACTCGTGCAGGAGTTGCCGCATCGGTTTGCCAATGACCCGGCGTGCGACCTCGCCGAGGAGGAAGCCGAAGGTGAACGAGTGGTATCCCGTCTCGGTCCCGGGTCGCCACCGCGGTTCGGCGTCGGCGATCGCGGTGCAGACCCGCGACCAGTCAGTCAGGTCGGCAGGGCCGAGGCCACGAGGCATCGCCGGCACGCCGACGGAGTGTGTGAGCACGTGGCGAAGAGTCGCGGTCGCCTTGCCGTGGGCACCGAACTCTGGCCACAGGTCGACCACTGGTGTGTCGTATCCGACGGCACCGGTCCTGACGAGCAGATGAGCGATCAGCGACGTCATGACCTTGCCAGTAGAGAAGCTGAAGAACGGGGTCTGCGGGTTCACCCTGCGCCCGGTCCGGCCGTCGGCGATACCGGCGACGGCGTCGACGACAAGCGCACCGTGGTGATAGACGGCAACCTGCAAGCCGGTTTCGGCTCCGGTGTCAACGAGTTCGTCGAGAACGGCTTGAACCTTCTGCTGCAGTGAAGGCATCATCATCACCCCTTTGGCCACGTGTAGCCACTCAACATGAGAGAGATATGCCTGCCGCGGCGTGCAGGCCCACCTGGGTCACAGGTCGCCGGTCAGTACGGCTTTGCCCGTCTCGCCCTCGAAGGGCACTGAGGCGTGCTCGTGGACGATCTTCCAGCCGTCGTCGAGTTTGCGGAGGCAGCTGGTCGCGCGTACCCACATGCCGACTTCCGTGCCGTCGAGCATGGTGCCGCTGATCCGGACCAGGAAGTGGCAGAACGCGAGGTCGGCGTTCGTCGTGATCGTCAGGTCGCGGATCTCGTGGCCGATGCCGGTGCGGTACGCCGCGAGCCACTCCTGCTTTCGAGCTGTCGTCTCGGCGCCACGATGGACGAACGGGGCGACGGCATCGAACACCACGACATCGGCGTCGTTCGCGGCAGCCAGCGTGGCGGCGTCCTTGCTGGAAAGCGCCTGCGTGCGGGCCTCGAACAGCTCGCGGATCTCGGCTTCGGCGTTCGGGTCGTTCGTTCTCTGCACTGTGGACACTCCCTTCAGGACTGGTCGAGTTCGCGGCCGAGCGCGTCCAGCCAGTCGCCGGTGCCTTGTTGTCGCCACTCGGGCTGTTCCTGGTCGTCGAGGAAGGTGTCCTGTTCGGTGAGCACCAGGTGCGTGCCGGTGCCGTCGGAGACGAACTCCACGGTGGTCACCGACACGGTCGCCAGCACACCGCGGCCGTACAGCAGGGTGGTGTAGACGATGCGCTCGTCGGTGAGGATGTCGCGGTAGACCGACTCGGCGACGATCTCTGCCCCGTCGTCGGTGCGTCCGTGGGCGGCCTCCGCGCCGCCGACGCGGAAGTCGAGGGTGTAGTCGGCGTCGTCGGCGGCGAACCATTTCGCCTTCGTGTCCCGATCGGCCCAGGCCGCGAAGACCTGTGCGGGGGAGGCGGAGTAGGTCCGCTCCAGCGTGAACGTGCTGTGCTTCACCGAGTGCTCGGTCATGATCTGGGCTCCTTCGATGGGTCGTCCGGTGGTGTGGTGGTCGTGGTGTGGTCGGTCGCGCTCTCGCCGAGGACGTCGCCGAGGCGGTCGAGGCGGTGCTCCCATGTCGTTCGCTGGAGGCGCAGCCACCCCTCGGCGCGCCGCAGGCCGGATGGGTCGATCTGGCAGGTGCGGACGCGTCCGGCCTTCTCCGATCGGACCAGCTCGCTCGTCTGGAGTACCTGAAGGTGCTGGACCGTTGCCGCGACCGTCACGCCGAGGAGGCGCGCCAGCTCACTCACCGTGGCCGGGCCGCGGGTCAGGCGCTGGATGATCGCCCGCCGGTTGGCCTCGGCGAGGGCGTGGAACACCCGATCCGCGGCGGCCGACTCATGGTTAAGCATGCACTTAACTGTAGGGCGCCTCCCCAGAAAGTCAAGTCGTCGCTTAAGCTTTTGCTCTCGGCCCAACCGAGCATGGACATCTGCCGCGGGCATCGGTGTCAGGTCATCGGCCCTCGAGGTAGGCCTGCCGTGGCGTGAGGTCACCGAGGATCTGGGCGGCCTGATCGCGTTGGAGAGCTGGCGGTTCCTGCGTGGGGCATGCCCGAAAGCTTGACGCAGTAGAGATTGACACCATCGAACGTACGTTCGATGATGGAGTGGTGGCTGGTTCTGCGCAGGGACGCACCCTCGACGTCGTACGCACGTCGGCAAGCCAGCCTGCCGTGGCCGAACGCACCGGATCGAAACCCGGCATCGCGGACCACAGTCGGGCGAGGCGCAACCGTGCGGCGGTGGTGGAGGAGCTGCGGGCCGAGCTCGCCGCCCGCCCGGCGACTGCCACGGGATCCGGCCGGGCGGTGCCCACCCTCCCCGCGCTCCCGGCCTTCGGCGACCTGCTGCCCGAGCGGGGACTTCGCCGGGGCGCGAGCTATTCGGTCCAGCGTTCGGCCATGCTCACCATGGCGCTCCTGGCCGGAGCGTCCCGGGCGGGCTCCTGGTGCGGGATGGTCGGGATGCCCGGTTTCGGCGCGGAAGCCGCGGCCGGGCTGGGCATCGACCTCACCCGGGTCATCCTGGTCCCGGCGCCAGGACGACAGTGGCTCAACGTTGTCGCGACCCTGGTCGACGTCCTCGACCTCGTGGTCGTCCGCCCACCTGCCCGCCCCTACGACGCGGAGACGCAGCGGCTGGCCGCCCGAGTACGCGAACGCGGCGCCGTCCTTCTCGTCCAACGCCCGGACTGGCCGGGATGCGAACTGCGGATGGCGATCACGTCGAGCACCTGGCACGGCCTCGGCGCCGGGCACGGGCACCTGACGTCTCGCGAGGTGACCGTCGAGGCGACCGGGCGGGGCACCGGCGGGCGACGTCGTACGACCCGGTTGTGGCTGCCCGACCGCGCCGGGGACGTCCGCGTCGCCGGACCTGCGGATCGCGCCGACCTCGCTCCGCTCACCGAGCTTGCTGAGCTTCCCGACCTTGCTGACCGTCCCGGTCGCACCAGCCTCCCTGGCCGCCGGTGGGAGCGCGCGGGATGAACGCCGTACGCACGATCGTCGTCTGGTTCCCCGACTGGCCGGTGACCGCGGCCGGGCGAGACACCGGGCAACCACCGGACGCTCCCCTCGCGGTCCTCGACAAGGGGCAGATCTTCGCCTGTTCGCACGCCGCGCGCGCGCATGGCGTAAGACGCGGGCTGCGGGTCCGCGAGGCGCAGGCGCGGTGCCCTGACCTGGTGACGTTGGCGTACGACCCGGCTGTCGACGCCCGGGAGTTCGAACCGGTCGTCGCCGCGATCGAGGCCCTCGCCCCTGGCGTCGAGGTCATCCGACCGGGGCGGTGCGCGCTCGCGGCCAAGGGGCCGAGCCGCTACTACGGCGATACGTTCGGGCAGATCCTGCGTACGCACCTCGAGGAGGCCGGCCACAGCTGCGTGATCGGGATCGCGGACGGGCCGTTCGCGGCGGAGCAGGCGGCGCGGCTGGCCGAACGCTCCGGCGAACGGGAGCTGGCCTTCCCACCCGGGGAGTCGGCCCGCTGCCTCGCCTCGCTCCCGGTCGACACACTCGACCGGCCCGAGCTCGTCGACCTGCTGCGCCGGTTGGGTATTCGTACGTTGGGTGCGTTCGCCGCGCTGCCTGCCCGACAGGTGCTGGCCCGGTTCGGCAACGACGGTGTCGCCGCGCACCGGCTCGCCGCCGGCCGTGACGACCGGCCGCTGGCGACGCGGCGGCCGCCGCCCGAGCTGGCGACGGACGCCGCGTTCGAGCCGCCGGTCGAGCGGATCGACCAGGTGGCGTTCGCGATCCGCGGCACCGCCGAACGCCTGGTCGCCGGGCTCGCCGAACGCGAACTGGTCTGCACCTGCCTCCGGGTCGAGATCGACACCGAACGCGACGAACCGCGCAGCCGGCAGTGGCGGCATCCGCGGTGGTTCAGCGCGGCCGATGTCGTCGACCGGGTGCGCTGGCAACTGCAAGGGACCAGCACTCGTGCCTCCGACGGCTCGGACGGCTCGGACGGATCGGGTGGCGACGCGGCTGGTGGCAGGCTAACCGAGGAACTGACCTCCGGTGTCGTACGCGTCCGGCTGATTCCCGACGACGTGGCGCCAACCGGGGCGTACCAGGACGGTCTGTGGGGCGACCAGGCACCCGACGAACGCATCCACCGCGCCTTCACCCGGGTGCAGAGCCAACTCGGGCACGAAGCGGTGGTGACCGTCGTTCTGTCAGGAGGGCGGGCACCGGCCGAACGCATGACGTTGGTGCCGTGGGGCGACGACATCGCACCTGCCCGCCCGACCGGGCAACCGTGGCCGGGGCATCTCCCGCCTCCTGCCCCGACCACGGTCCTGGCCACGCCCGAACCCGTGCGGGTCCTCGGTGCGACCGGCCACCTGGTCGAGATCAGCGAACGCGGTGCCTTGTCGGAGGACTGCCGCCTGCTCGAGCGGGATAGCTCTGACAACTCGGTCATCACGGGCTGGGCAGGTCCCTGGCCGGTCGACGAGCGCTGGTGGGATCCGGTGGCGGCCAGCCGCTGCGCGCGATTCCAGGTCGCATGCACTGACGGGCGGGCGTTCGTCCTCCGGTACGAAGCCGGCACCAGGTCCACCGCCGACCCCCTCGCCAACAGCATCAGCAGCGTCTCTGGCTCCAACGGCCATTCTCCCGACGGGACCACCTCCTCTGGGAGCAATGCCAGCAGCATCCCTGACGCTGACGCCCGCTCCAGCACCGGAAACCCCAGCACCGGAAAACCCAGTGCGGGCACGAGCGCTCGGGGTACCACGGCCTCCCACGTGCAGGACGCTGAAACCGGCCGGTGGTGGATCGAGGCCTGCTATGACTGAGCTCCTCCTTCTCTCCACCTGGCGCGCCGCTCATGATCATGCGTCACTTTCAGGGCTTTTTCGGCGTGAAGAAGCCCTGTTTCTCACGCATGATCATGAAGCCGCCACCGGATTCACCGGCCGACCCATCCGAGGGCGGCACTGATGGGCTGGGACAACCCGCAGGTCCCGTGGTCGGAACTCGAACGCAAGCTATCCGGCCGCCGACGCCCCGGCGGTCCGCCACCACACGCCGACGGCGGCGACAGCCCGGCGTGGACCTCCGTACGCCCGCCGTACGATCCTCCGCCCGAGGACCGTCCGCAACGCCCCGACGGCCCGGTCGTTCCGTACGCCGAACTCCACTGTCATTCCAACTTCAGCTTCCTCGACGGTGCGAGCCATCCCGAGGAACTCGTCGAGACCGCCGTCGCACTGGGCCTCCAGGCCCTCGCACTCACCGACCACGATGGTCTCTACGGTGTCGTACGCATGGCCGAGGCCGCCGAGCTCGCAGGCTACGACCTCGCCACCGTCTTCGGCGCCGAGCTCTCCCTCGAGCTTTCCCAACCGCAGAACGGCATTGCCGACCCGGAGGGCAGCCACCTCCTGGTGCTGGCGCGCGGCGAGGAGGGTTATCACCGACTGGCCGGCGCCATCACCGAGGCGCAGCTGCGCGGTGGCGAGAAGGGACGCCCTACCTATGACCTCGAGGACCTCGCCGCGCGCGCGAACGGCGAGTGGGTGATCCTCACCGGCTGCCGCAAGGGCCTGGTCCCACGCGCCCTCGAGCACGGCCACGCCTCCCTCAGCAACACCGGCACCCTCAGCAACACCGGCACCCTCAGCAACACCGGCACCCTCAGCAACACCGGCACCCTCAGCAACACCGGCACCCTCGGCGTCCATGCCGGCAGAGGCCGAGCCCACGCCGACGGCATGACCGCCGCCGACCGCGAACTCGACCGGCTCATCGCGTTGTTCGGCCGCGACAACGTAGTCGTCGAACTCATCGACCACGGCTACCCGCTCGACACCGACCGCAACGACGCCTTGACGGAGCTGGCGAAGGCCCGGCGGCTTCCCGTCATCGCCACCAACAACGTGCACTTCGCCACGCCCGACCGGCGTCCACTCGCGACCGCCCTCGCCGCCGTACGCGCCAGACGCAGCCTCGACGAGATCGACGGCTGGCTCCCCGCCGCCGGCACCGCCTTCCTGCGCTCGGGTGCGGAGATGGCCGCCCGGTTCGCCCGCTATCCCGGCGCGGTGGCCCGCACGGTCGACTACGCCAACCAGCTGGCATTCCCGCTGCGCAAGGCGAAGCCGAGACTCCCCAAACAGAACGTCCCTGACGGCCACACACCGATGAGCTGGCTCCGCAAGCTCGTCTTCGACGGCGCCGACGAAATGTACGGTTCGTACGTCGGTAAAGCCCGCGACGACGCCTACGCCCGGTTGGAAAAAGAGCTCCAGGTCATCGCCGAGAAGGATTTCCCCGGCTACTTTCTCATCGTCCACGACATCGTGACCTTCGCCCGGGAGCGCGGAATTCTCTGCCAGGGCAGGGGATCCGCCGCCAACTCCGCGGTGTGTTACGTGCTCGGCATCACCGCGGTCGACGCGATCTTCTACAACCTTCCGTTCGAACGGTTCCTCTCCGCCACCCGCGAGGAAGAGCCTGACATCGACGTCGACTTCGACTCCGACCGGCGCGAGGAGGTCATCCAACACGTCTACGAAAAGTACGGCAGGCGCAACGCGGCACAGGTCGCGAACGTCATCACGTACCGGCCGAAGATGGCGGTCCGCGACATGGCCAAGGCGTTGGGCCACAGCACCGGACAGCAGGACGCCTGGTCCAAACAGGTCGACGCCTGGGGCAGCGGTGTGGCGACGGTCGAGACGGACGTACCGCCCGCCGTGGTGCAACTCGCCGAACCCCTGCTGAGGTTTCCGCGACACCTCGGCATCCACTCCGGCGGCATGGTGCTCACCGAACGCCCGGTCGGCGAAGTCTGTCCGATCGAGCACGGACGTATGAAGGATCGCACGGTTCTGCAATGGGACAAGGACGACTGCGCATGGATGGGCCTTGTCAAGTTCGACCTGCTCGGCCTCGGCATGCTCGCCGTCCTGAAATACACGATGGACGACATCGAGGCACACCTGGGCGAACACTGGGAACTCGCGACGATTCCCAAGGAGGAGCCGAGCGTCTACGACATGCTGTGCCGCGCCGACTCGGTCGGGGTGTTCCAGGTGGAGAGCCGGGCGCAGATGGCCACTCTGCCTCGACTTCGCCCACGACGGTTCTACGACCTCGTCATCGAGATCGCGCTGATCCGGCCCGGGCCCATCCAGGGCGGCGCCGTCCACCCGTACATCCGTCGCAAGCTCGGTCAGGAACCACCCACTCCGCCCCATCCGAGCCTGGCGCCGGCGCTCGAACGTACCCTCGGCGTTCCGCTCTTCCAGGAACAACTCATGCAGATCGCCATGGAGGTGGGTGGCTGCAGCGGCGACGACGCCGACCTGTTGCGCCGGGCGATGGGATCCAAACGTGGGTTGGAAAAGATCTCCTCCCTCAAGGAGAAGCTCTACAACGGGATGGCCGTGCGGGGAATCACCGGCGAAACCGCAGACATGCTGTACGAAAAGATCGAGGCGTTCGCGAACTTCGGATTCGCTGAAAGTCACTCGATCAGTTTCGCGTTGCTCGTCTATGCGAGTGCGTGGTTCAAGCTGCATTATCCGGCGATCTTCCTGGCGGCATTGTTGCGGGCGCAGCCGATGGGTTTCTATTCGCCGCAGAGCCTCGTGACCGATGCCCGCCGGCACGGTGTGGAGGTGCGCCACCCCGATCTGCACGCCTCCGGCGTCCAACCCGTGCTGGAGCGGCTCGCCGAGTCGCCGGGGACCGCCACCACGAACCCTTTGGATGAGGGGTCGAGCGACAGCATCGCGACCGGTGAGCCGGCATGCCTGTCCGACCACCAGCCGCCCACCGGGCCCTTCGATCCTGACGCTCCCGCCGACGACGCCAAGCATCGCCGCGACGGGAGGTTCGCCGTACGCCTGGGTCTCGCGGGGGTGAAGTCGATCGGCGAGGACCTCGCCACGCGCATCGTCACCGAACGCGACGCCCACGGGCCCTACGCCGACCAGGCCGACCTCGCTCGCCGGGTGGGGCTCACCTCCGCCCAGATGGAGGCGTTGTCCACCGCGGGGGCGTTCGGATGCTTCCAGCTCAGCCGCCGGCAGGCGCTGTGGATCGCGGGCAGTGCCGCGCAGGAACGCCCCGACCATCTGGCCGCCGACTCCGCGTCGATCCCGGAGCAGGTGCCGCTCCTGCCGGACATGAATCCCGCCGAACGCGTGATGGCCGACCTGTGGGCGACCGGGATCTCCCCCGACGACTACCCGACCCGGCATGTACGCGACAAGCTGGAGGCGCTGGGAGTCGTCCCCGCTGACCGGCTCGCCACCTACGACAACGGGCGCCGGATCCTGGTCGGCGGCGTCGTCATCCACCGACAACGTCCTGCCACAGCCGGGGGCGTGACGTTCCTCAACCTCGAGGACGAGACCGGGATGGTCAACGTCATCTGCCCCAAGGTGGTGTGGGACCGCTTCCGCCGGATCGCCCGCGACTCACCCGCCCTGCTCATCAGGGGCCGACTCGAACGCGCCCAGGGTGTCACCAACATTGTTGCCGAGAAGTTCGCCCCGCTACCGCTCACGATTCGTACCATGTCCCGCGACTTCCACTGAGGGGCGCCTTGTGGGTCTGTTCCGGTCGGCGTCGCCGACCTCCACCCCGGTCTCTCCACGGCTGGCAAAGCTGATGCCCTCGTGGATCATGGCCGGGCTCGCGACCTACCCACGGAACACCCCCTAGGCTTCGGCCGTGACCAATGCCGTCGACCTTGCACCCCCAAGGTTCGCGGCACTGGTAGGCCCGGCCGTCACCCGCGCGTTCACCGCCGGCATGCACGCGGGGCGCACCGAGGGACGGGAGCTCGTGCTCTCCTATGGCGGCCAAGCTGTCGGCTACCTCATCGACCTGCGCAACCCGCTCGCCGCCGGTCGATCCGTCTCCCGCGACGGGCTGGCGGCCGTGTACCGCTACGCCGACCCCGGCGAGGTGGACGAGACCGTGCAGCGCAGCGTCGACCATGGCCTACTGAGCCGGGCCCCGGCCGGCGAGATCACCGCGACCGAGCGGGGACAGGCGTTTCTGCGCGACCTGTTCGCCCTGCACGCACGGGTGCTGACCGAGCGGTGGGGGCAGGAGCAGAACGGTCCGGTCGAACGGCTCAACACCCTGGTGGCCCGAATCCTCGCCCAGGCGACTGCGACCAGCGGCGACGCCTGGGCGGTGCACGCGCCGCCCTACGAGCCGAGGGGCACGCCGTCACCCGTGCTGCTGCTCAACCGGCTGTCGACGTTGCGGATCCACCGCGCCGACGCACACGCAGCCGCCTGGCAGCGGGCAGGGCTCTCGGCCGCGGAGATGGTCGCGATGCCGTGGGGCAGCACGTGGAGCCCGCGGCGACAGGCGGTTGAAGACGAGACCAACCGGCGCGCCGCGTCGCCGTACGCCGTCCTCACCCCGGACGAACGCCTGACCATGCTGGCGGACCTGGCCATGCTCCCGTGACGCGGGCAATCCCAGTCACCGCAACCACTGCTGGGCTCGGGCACCCAGCGCGCCGGCCACGGCGTCGCGGATCGCCGCGTCGGACGGCATCGGGACCCCCGTGCGCTCGGCCAGGCGCCGCAGCGACACCATCGTCACGTCCTGCAGCCCACACACCGTGAACTGCTCGAACACCCGCATGTCCGGGTCGACGTTCAGCGCGAATCCATGGCTCGTGACGCCGCGCCGGATCCGCATGCCGATCGACGCGACCTTGTGGTGTTCTGGCGTCCAGACGCCGACGAGGCTCGCTGCACCGGGCGGGGTGTCGCGCCGCATCGTCGCGAACCCGAGCTCGCCGAGCGCCGCCACGAGTCCGTTCTCCAGCCAGCGAACGATGTCGACCGGGCCGCGTTCTCGCAGGTTCACCACCACGTAGCCGATCAGCTGGCCGGGCCCGTGGTAGGTCGCGTACCCACCCCGGTCCACCTGCACCGTCGGCACGCCGGCCGCGGCGGGCGGCAGGTCTTCGAGTGGCGTCCGCGGACCGTACGTGATCACCGGC
The DNA here is from genome assembly GCF_040195635.1 of Actinopolymorpha sp. B11F2. Lineage (NCBI taxonomy): Bacteria > Bacillati > Actinomycetota > Actinomycetes > Propionibacteriales > Actinopolymorphaceae > Actinopolymorpha > Actinopolymorpha sp. B11F2. The sequence goes on from NZ_JBEFTX010000011.1 coordinate 159,133, forward strand.
GGATGGCTCAGCAGAAAAAGTCGGTCACCGACCACGCCGCGCTGGCGTTCGTCGACCCAGCCGGCCATCTGGCGGACGGCCTCCGGATAAGGAACCTCGCCCAGGTCGACCCGTTGCAACAGGGACATCCGTCATCCTTCGCGCGTGAGAGGCTCCTTCGCACGAGGGATGGGCTCGAGCGGCCTTCTCGGTAAACACGTGTCGCCGTGAGGCTACCCGTCGAGAGACGTGCCTCTCCCCAGGTCAGCTCTCCAGGATTTCCGGGCCATCCAGGGTCAGCGACGGTGGTGAGCCGGGATTGAGCCGCACACGTACGCGTCGCAGCACGTCGGCGAGCCGGCGGACCTCCAGTTCCTGGGGCGGTCCGCCGGCCGCTGCGCCTGCCGTGACTCGCTCGGTCGACGTGAACGCCATCAACAGCGAGCGTCCCTCGGAATCGGTCACGATCGGGATCTGTCCACGGGCTCCGCGAAGGGCGGGGATCACGAGGGTGGCCTGGCGTAGGGCAACCAGCAGGTCCGAAGTCGGCCCGTACTCGGCGACGGCCAACTCGAGAGCGCGTTCGACCTGGTTGACCGGCACCGGGAAGCCGCGCCGGCGAGGCCCGGGTCGGTACTTGCCGTTCGGACGGTATCCGTCGCGGAGAATCTGACCCGCTCGGTTGGTGGGGAACGCACCCTCGATGCCCCACGCCGGTACAGCGCCATCTGGGTCGAATTCCGGGTCGATCACGTACACCCACTGGCCCGGGTTCGCCCTCGCAACCTCGCGCATGCCCTCGGTGATCCGCGGGACTTCCCTGCGAGCGTCGTCCATCGCTTGTTTCTCCAGACGGCCAATGAGCCTGGTCCTCCGTGCGGGCCTTGACATTGCCTGCGGCCCACGACGCATCGCCTACGGCTCAATCCTCAGCGCGATCTGACTGGCGTTCGGTCGAGGTCGAATTCCTCACGGCCTTCCTCACATCGCTTGAGCATTGCCGACATAACGGACGCGATACCGACGCAGAACACTACCTTCCACCGGGTCGACCTTCCACACCGTCGCCCATCGAGGGCGAGCCGCTCGCGCGCCCACAGCGGCCGACTTCCCACTCACCGCGAGCCGCTCGTCACGTTCGCACGCCGACCTCCTCTGCACCCGTGGGGCGGCACTCGCACGACGGGACCTGGCAGGATCGGCGCCATGTCTTCGTTCCCGTTCGACGCGGTGCTGTGCGATCTCGACGGTGTGGTCCGGCTTTGGGACCCCGATGCGATGAACCGGATCGATCGTACGCACGGACTGCCGCCGGGCACCCTCGCCGCCACCGCCTTCGCGCCCGCACGCCTGCAACCAGCGGTGACCGGTCGGGTGACCGACACCGAGTGGCGGGCCGCGATCGCCGCCGACCTCGCTTCGGCGTACGGGTCACCGCAACAGGCGCAGGCCATGGTGGACGCCTGGTCCGCGCTCATCGGCGCGGTCGACCGCGACATGCTCGAACTCCTGGCCACGGTCCGCCAGCACGTGCCGGTGGTCCTGGTGTCCAACGCGACGACCCGCCTGGAGGACGACCTCGACCGGCTCGGCATCACCGACGCCGTCGATGCGGTCGTCAACACCTCACGCATCGGCGTCGCCAAGCCCGCCGCCGAGGTCTACCGCCACGCCGCCGGCCTCGTGGACGCCGACGTGTCGCGCTGCGTGTTCGTCGACGACACGCCCGGCCACGTGGACGGTGCCCGAGCGGCAGGAATGGTGGGCATCCACTTCGAGGGCGTCGACGCCCTCCGAACTGTCCTCTCGCCACTGTGGTCCGCCGCGGCCCCCGGCTAGTCCGGCGCACTCCGACGAGGTTGCCGGCGTACGCGGACCACATGGGCGTCGAGGTCGACGTCGAACGGCGGGTCGCCACTCGGGCGTACGACCTTGCGCACGGTCTCCTGCTCCATCTCCCGCTTCACCAACCGGGCGGTCGGATCGAACAGCTGGGAGATCTCGAGGCTCATCCCCCCGCTGCTCTTCGTCCGGCGGTAGTAGATCCATCGCCGGCGTTCCATCCAGAGCAGGCCACGATCGAGGACGAACAGCGCAACGGCAACCGCCCCGGCGATGAGGGCGACCTTCACACCAGCACTTCCCACGGCCTCCCCAACGAACGGTGGACGAGCATGGTTTCGCAACCCCAGCGCCGGCCGGTCAACCGGCGTGGCGTGGCGTGGCGCGCGCCGAACCACGCCCGGCGGCTGCTTGGCTCTTACCCCGCGAGCGCCGCGAGCAGATCGGCGGGAGCGGTGAGAGCCGGAAAGCCCTGCGTACGCGCGACCGCCTTCCGGCGTACCTCCGTCGGCCAACGGTTGACGTGCCACCGCGCCGCGAACGCCCGCATGCCAACCGCCGCAGCGCCCGCCAGTTCGTCGCTCCCACCGTCACCGACGAAGACGCACGCCTCCGCGGGCACGCCGAGACGCTCGCACGCCAGCAGGTAGACGGCAGGGTCGGGTTTCGCCACGCCCACGTCGTAGGAGAACACGACGGAGTCGATGCGGCGGGCGAGCGGACTCGACGGCCAGCCCTCGACCTCTTCCACCGAGCAGTTGCTGACCAGTCCGAGCCGAAAGCCGGCCCTCGCGAGCTGGTCGAGGGTGTGCAGCACCGCCGGATCGACGCAACGGAGGACCGAGGCTTTCGCGGCTGTGCGTTCGGCGGCGAGTTCCTCGATCCGCGCCCGCACCTCGGCGCCGGGCCGACACCCGCTGCGTACGCATGCCTCCGCGAGGACGTCCTCGAACGCGAGGCGCCGGGTCATCCGCTCGTGCTTGCGTGCCCGCCACAGGGAGTCGAACAGGCCCCGATCGATGCCGAGCCGGTCCGCGGGCATACGACCGGACGCCGTTCCACCGACGACGAGATCGACCTCCGTGACCAGCGGACAGGTCGAAGACCACCGCCGCGCCCTGGGCCCGGCGAGCGTTCATGGGCGCAGGGACGCGAGTTCGGCGAACGTCGACGCGCACGTGTGTGTGCCCGGCTCGACCTCGGTGTAGCCCGCGTCGGTGACCAGCGCCGCCTCGACCTCGCCCCCGACGACGCCGCGCCACGTCTCTCGCGTCGCCTCGACGATCCGCAGCGGGAAGCCGGCGTCGACCCAGCCGAAGACCCGCTCCGCGTCGAGCTCGAGCAGGCCGAGCTGCGCCGCATGTCCCACCTGCGCGCACGCCTTGCCGGTCGACATCGCCAGCCGGGGCGCCAACACGATCGTCAACGTCGGACCGCCGGCCGCCTCCGCCCCCACGTCCTCGAGCGGGAAGCGGCCGGGAGACCGGTCAGGATCGACGTCCAGGTCGAGCCCCTCCACCTGGAGCTTTCCCACCGGCGGCGGGACATCCGACACCGGATGCGGCAGCAGCGCGCGGACCTCGGCGTCGTCCACCGTCGCCGTCACGCCCGGCAGCGCGGCGACGTCGAGCCATCGCGAACCCCGCGCGCGGCGTACGACCTTGCGGATCCGGCCGTCCGCCCAGCGCTGGAGTGGCTCGTGCCACGGGCAGTCCGGCGTGGCGGCGGGATCGGCCAGGAGCCGGACGACCGCCAGTGCAGAGGCGTACATCGCCTGCTGGTGCGAGGGCGTCCGCTCCCGCTCGACCCGGACGACAATGGGCAGCGACCACGGCTCGGCGTCGTCGCGCGCGGCCCGCGCGCGCCACGCCTGCGTCCGCCAGTGGGTACGCCAGAAACGGACGGCGGCCCGCTGTTCCTCGGTCATGGCGTACCTCTTCGGTGAGGGGACCCTCATTCACTAGGTTCATGCGATGGGACCCCTCCGAGGGCAGTCCCGACAGGTGCTAGCCAACCACGTGTGCCGACCACCGCCGCCACCGAGAGGGAACGCAGATGAACGACCGACCGGGCGAGCTCCTTCCGCTTCCGGACGACTGGCAGCGCTGCCTCGCGATCGTCGCCCACCCCGACGACCTCGAGTACGGGACGGCCAGCGCCATCGCCGGCTGGACCGCCGCCGGCCGCGATGTTGCGTACGTCCTGGTCACCAGGGGTGAGGCCGGGATCGACGGGCTCCCACCGCAGCAGGCCGCCGCGCTCCGCGAACGCGAGCAGCGCGCCAGCGCGGCCGCCGTCGGAGTCTCGGAGGTGGAGTTCCTCGACCACCAGGACGGCGTCATCACCGAGGGCCTCAGGCTGCGTCGCGACCTGACGAGGGCGATCCGCCGGCACAAGCCCGAGCTGGTCGTGACGCTCAACCACCGCGACACGTGGGCACCCGGCGCATGGAACACCCCCGACCACCGTGCGGTCGGCCGGTCGGTCCTCGACGCCACTGGTGACGCCGGCAACCGCTGGATCTTTCCTCAGCTGGTCGAGGAGGGCTACGAACCATGGGCCGGGGTGCGCTGGGTGGCGGTATTCGCCTCGCCCGAGCCCTCCCACGCCGTCGACGTGACGGACACACTCGAGGCCGGGGTGCGTTCCCTGGCCGAACACCGTGCCTACATCGAGGCGCTCACGTCCCAGGACCCGACGGACTACGCCAGGGAGATGCTGACGAGGAACGCCCGTGCGGTGGGCGAGCGGTTCAGTGGCCGGTTGGCGGCGGCGTTCGAGCTGTTTCCCCGCTGACACTGCGCAGGGCGGCGACGGCGGCAGCCAGCCGTGCGTCCCGCGTCGGGCTGCCCGGGCGCGCTTCGGCGACGAACTCGACCAGGTGCCGGCGCGGCCCCGAGTCGAGGTCCGCCGGATCGAGCCCCGCCGCCAGCAACGCACGGGTGAGGTCGGCCGGCATCGACCGGCCGCGGGTACTCGCGGGAAGGACGAGGGTTCCACGCCAGTGGTCGGGAAGCTCCGGCTGGCCGGGCAGCGGGTTCACGATGGTGACGTCGTCGAGGGTCAGGACGCGGACCTGCACCGACACCTGGCTTCGGGCGTACTCGACACCCGGCTCCCATGCCCCGGCCAGCACCAGCTTGGCGGCCCGGTAGCTGTCGTACCCGCTGATCCGCTCGTCGAGAACGTAGCTGCGGAGGCCGTCGTGGTCCTCCCGATGTCCTCGGACCGCCATCGTCCTCGGCGTACGCGCAGCCACCCGCGTCATCGGCTCGGCCCCGTGAGCGGCAGCCCGGCGTACGTCGTGTACCAGAGCGGCCGGTAGCAGCGCCAGCGCTCCGGTACGAGTCTGCTGACGCTGCCGCGGTCCTCGACCTCCCGCCGGATCCGGAGGTAGTACGACAGGTCCGTCGCGTCCGGCGACCGCAGGACGTCCATCAGCGGGGTGTGCGACTGGTAGACCTGGATCGAGGGGAAGACGCTCACCTGTGGCAGCAGCCGTCGCAGGAAGTCGCGCATCTCGACGTACGGATCAAGACCCACCACATAGGTGAACGACGTGTCGAGCCCGGCGGAGCGCGCCCTCGCGAGCAGCGCCGGCATCTCCTCCGGGCGCAGGCTGGCCTTGCTCTCCTTGAGCAGGATGTCGCGCCGGGAGGTGCACTCCGCGGTGAGGTAGAGCAGGAACGGACCCACCTCGCGGGCGATCGCGTCGAACGCCTCCTGGCTGCGCAGCACCGAGCTGAGCAGCCCGATCCGGGGGTGGATGCCGTGGTCGGAGAGAACCCGCCGGACGGTACGCAGATGATCGAGCGCCGCGGCCTCGGTGTGGAAGCAACCGGTGGAGATCGTGACCTCGGTCAGGTCCGCGAGCGACCCGCCGGGCGGCAGTTCGGCCGCGAGACCGGCGAGGAGGGCCGCGATCTCGTCGTCGAGCCGCAGGCGCGGGTCAACCGCGTCCTCGAGCGTCGTGGGACAGAACGCGCATCCGGTGCAGCGGCTGCGGGAGTTGGGGTTCAGGGTCGCGGCGCGCCAACGTTCACCGTCCCAACAGCGTAGGTAGCCGGGCACCGCGTCGTCGGCGACCACCCGTTCGACGTCGGCCACCGTGCGCCCCTCGACCACGAGTACGTCGCCGACGAGTTCGAAGGGCGAATCCGGGCGCCCGGACGGTACGACGATGAGACGCGGTTCCGGCTCGGTCGGCAGGCGAAGGTCGATCCGGACGCGGGAGCCCGCGGGTGTGCGGATCCCGTAGACGTTGAGGGCGATGAGCAGCAGGTCGGCCCAGGGGACGTCGTAGTCCGAGGCGAGAGATTCCCAGCGGGCGAGTGCGGTGGAGTCCACCGTGGCGGTCATCGCTCCTGCTCCCTTTCCGGCCGAGTCAACGGCTCTCCGATCAACCGCGCGTTTCCCGCATCCCGATGCCCGCCCCGAGGAACGCTGTTTGTCCAAACAGTCCCATAGACGTCGCCGAGCATCCATTTCGTTCCATAGATGACGGAAATCCAGACATTCCCACCATGCGACGAAAGGCGTGGCACAGTGGGTGGGTTCCTGTCGTACGCAGTGCAGTGGTGCGCTGGCCCCGCGGATGGACCGGATCACGCGTCCGAGGGGCCCGTTCGCCGGGACGCTCGGAGCCCGCCGGGGGCGGCGCCGTCCCTGGGGGGAAGTGCGCAGGCCGGCGTACCGCCCGGCAGTCGGTACCGGTTCACGGCGATGACGCGGTAGACCAGCTGGGCGAGCCAGCGGAACGGCGGAATCCGGATCACGGCACCGGGTACCAGCCACATGCCACCCGCATCGAGCAGGAGACCGGCGATCGCCTGGGCGCCCCCATCGATCCGGCCGTCAGGACCGATCCACACCACTTCGTGCTCGGCCTGCGTACGCGTGACGCCCAGGGCGGCGAGGTCAACGCGCTGCCAGGGCACGACGTCGGCACAGGTGGGGATCCACCGCTTGATCAGCTGTGCGCTGCGGGTGCAGAACCCGCAGTCACCGTCGAAGAGAAAGGTCGGCAACGGGTCGGCACCGCGATCGCGAGGTCCCACGTCTCCATGGTCCCTGATCGCCACAAATCTGGCACGCCTGGAGCGACAGGCGGGACGGGCAACGACGCGTCAGTGCACCACTCGCGTCACCGCCCGCGTGCGTCCGCGGTGTCGAGGGAGAGAACCGCGAAGACGGTGGTCGTGTCCGGCTCTCGGCGTACGCCCCAGTTCTCGGCCAGTTGGTCGACGATGGCAAGGCCCCGGCCGCCGAGGGCCGAGGCGGGAAGGTCCAGGTTGCGCGGGTACGTCGCACCCCCTCCGTCGGTGACGGCCACCTCCAGTTCGGCCGACCGCCGCGTCCAGCGGACCCGTAGCGTCCCCGCGGGCAGCGGGCGGGCATGCCGAAGGGCGTTGCCGACGAGTTCGCTCAGGACGATGAGTGCGTCATGGGCATCCTCGGGGGAGACGCCGGCGAGCCGCAGGTCTGCACCAAGCCTGCGCCGGGCCCTGCGCGCACTCGCCACCTCGAAGGGCAGCATCAACGCCGTGGAAGTCGCCGAACTCTCGACGGGAGCCACAGTCACGCCTTCTCCTTCGACCTCCGCTCGCGACACCCTGACAACGCACGAACCTGCGCAGGCATGACGCTTTGCTTCCCTTCCTGGCACGTTGGGAAACACTTCGACCATGGCCGGGGCCGTCCAGGGGAGGACAGGGCCCGAGGTCCCCTGTCGGTCCCACCATGTCGAACCTTCGCCCGCCGACCTGGTTTCCCACGCGGCCGGAACTGGACGCTTCACCAGTGGCTACCGCCGATCCGGCGCATCCACCCAATCCGGGTACTCTCGCCCACTGTGAGGTGCGCGAGAAAGCAATCGACCCGAGCGGCCGGCTTCCTCCTGGCGCTTGTAGCCGTCGCCGCGCTGCCCGCCGCTCCCGCCCTGGCAGGGCCCGCCCAGCCCACCTCAACGGTGGCGCGGGCGCCGGGCGCCGTCGAGGCCGGCGCCGGATTGCCCCGTGCCCCCATCCGCCGCGGTCAGCTCGCCGAACTCTGTCAACAGCAGCCGCGCCCGAGCAACTCGATCGCGGAGACGCCCTGGGCGCAGGCGCGGCTGCAGTTCGACCGCGTGCACACCTTCGCGACCGGTCGCGAGGTCACCGTCGCCGTGGTCGACACCGGCGTGTGGGCGTCCCACCCGCAACTCAACGGCCCTGAGCTCGACGGTGGCGTGGTCGACCAGGACAACGGAGGGAGCCTTGTCGGGGACGGCGTGTCGGCCACGGTGGACTGCGACGGACACGGCACCCTCATCGCCGGCATCATCGCGGCCCGCCCGGCCGACGACACGAACTTTCAGGGCATCGCACCCTTCGCCAAGATCCTGCCGGTCCGGGTGACGAACTCGCTCGACGAGGGATCGGCGGGCACGCTGGCCGACGGGATCAACTACGCCGTCGACCAGGGTGTCGACATCATCAACGTCTCCGTCCTCGCCGACAACGAGTTCCCCGCGTTGGTCGATGCCATCAAGCGGGCCCTGGACAACAACATCGTCGTGGTCACGGCGGCCGGCAACACCGGCGCCGAAGACAACGCCAAGAGGTGGCCCGCCGAGCTCGCCCGCAAGCCGGGCTTCGAAGGCCTCATCGTCGTGGGTGCGACGAACCAGGACGGCACGCTGGCACCGTTCACCACCACCTCGGTCCCTGCCTCCGTGGCCGCGCCGGGCGTGGGGGTCACGGGACCCGCTCCGATCCAGGGTCATACCCGCAACGACAACGACGGGACCAGCTTCGCCGCACCGTTCGTGTCAGGGACGGCGGCGCTGGTGCTGGAGGCGTACGACAAGCAGCTCACGCCGCTCCAGGTGAAGCGCCGGCTGCAACTCACGGCCGACCACCCCGGAGCCGACCTGCCGGCCGAAGGCCTCGGATATGGCGTCGTCAACCCCTACGAAGCCGTCACCGCCATCCTGCCGGAGTCGAGCTCGGCCCCCGCGACACCTGAGGCCGGGATCAAGCCGCTTGCCGCAGACACGGGTCCGGACACCACGGCCCGCGACGTCGCCCTCATCGTGAGCGGAACCGCCGTCGGCCTTGCCGTCATCACGCTCGGCGCGGTCGCGACCTACCGGCGCGGCCGCGACCGCAGCTGGCAGCCGAGCCAGGAACGACCGCAGACCCAGACCTGACGCGAAACCGCACCCGCCGAACCCGAGCCCCCGACCGGCACCCAGCATGAAAGCCGCGGCGGGGCGACGACAGGCGACGCCGCTCCCGCCGACGGCGCGCGCCCTCCTTGGTCCGCCCCGTGGCGCGCTCAGCGCTCCTTCGCGATGTAGGCCGTCTGGATCAGCTTGGTGCCGAAGCGGCGGCTGACCAGCGTGCCTCGTCCGGGCGGGAGCGGTGCGCCCCGGACACCGCCCCACAGCTGACCTTCCTCCCGGTTACCGGACATGATCAGACCCGGGTTGCCCATGTCGCGGATCCGCTGCACGACCGGGTCGTACATCGACCGGCCGGCACCGCCGAACCCACGCGCGATGATCACATGCAGACCGATGTCGCTCGCCTGGCTCACGAGGTCGGCGATCGGGGCGAGCGGGTTGCCGGACGACGTGGCGACCAGTTCGTAGTCGTCGACGATGATGTAGAGGTCCGCACCCGTCCACCACGACCGGTTACGCAGCTGGTCGGGCGTCACGTCCGGCCCGGGCAGCCGCTTGCGCAGCGCCGCACCGACATCCTTCAGCAGAGAGGTCGCCGCATCGGACGACGCGGCGTACCCGATCAGGTGGTCACCGCTCACCGAGTCCAGCAACGAACGCCGGTAGTCGACGATGATGAGCCGCGCCTGCTGGGGGGTGTTCCGCGCCACGACACCACGGGCGATGACATCGAGCAGGTTGGACTTGCCGCACTCCGTCGCGCCGAACACGACGAGGTTCGGCTCGTCGGCCGGGTCGAGATAGACGGGAGCGAGCTCGTCCTCGTCGATGCCGATGGGTACGCCGGGACGCACGTCGGCACCCACCGTCGGCAACGTCTCGAACGGCAGCTCCTCGGGCAGCAGCCGGACCGGAGGTGCGGGCGGGCCCTGCCACGCCTGGGAAACCGCGTCACACATCGCCTTGACCCCGTCGGCAAGGAGCTCCGGGTTGGACTCACCGTCGATCCGTGGCAGTGCGGACAGGAAGTGCAGCTTCTCCGGCGACAACCCGCGCCCCGGCCGGTTGGCTGGGACGTTGACGGCGGCCTTTCGGTCGATCTCAGAGTCGTACGGGTCACCGACCTTGAGCTCCAGCCGGGTCTGGATGAGGTCCTTGATCGCCATCCGGAACTCCGACCACTTGTTCGCCGTGGCGATGAGGTGGATGCCGAAACCGAGACCACGCGCGGCGATCTGGGTCAACGTCGCCTCGATCGCCTCGTGCTCACCGCGCACGGTGCCCCAGCCGTCGACGACGAGGAAGACGTCGGAGGCGAACCGGTCCGGTGCGATCCGACCCTCGCGGCGCAACCGCCGGTAGGTGGCGATGGAGTCGACACCAGCGTCGGTGAACGCCCGCTCACGCTGCTCCAGCAGTGTCGTCATCTCGCCGACCGTGCGCCGGATGGCATCGGCGTCGAGCCGGGTCGCGACGCCACCCATGTGCGGCAGGCCCAGCATCGATGGCAGCGTGCCACCACCGAAGTCGAGGCAGTAGAACTGCACCTCGTCGGGCCGGTGGGTCAGGGCGTACGACGCGATCAGGCTCCGCAGCAGCGTGCTCTTGCCGCTCTGCGGACCTCCCGCGATGCCGACGTGCCCGCCCGCGCCGGACAGGTCCAGCCACATCGGGTCACGCCGCTGGTAATAGGGCTTGTCGACCAGCGCCACCGGCGCGGCCATCGTGCCGCGCCCCTCCCACTTCACGGTGAGGCCGTGCTCCTCGGTGACCTCGAGCGGCCCGGGAAGAAGCTGGTCGAGCGTCGCGGACTCGTTGAGCGGTGGGAGCCACACCTGGTGGGCGGAGCGACCCATGCGTTGGAGCTGTTCGACCACCAGGTCGACGAGGACCTTCGGCTCGTGCATCACCTGCGTCTGGGCGATGATCTGGGTCTGCGTCTCGTCGAGCTCGGGTTCGGCCGGGACCTCGACGATGTTGGGTTCGACGTAGTCGGTGGTGTAGGCCGTGATCTGCGGCATCCAGCGCCGCTCGCCCGGCTTGGCCGGCTTCTTCTGGGCGGCCGCTGCCAGGCTGGGAGGTTGGTAGATGCCACCGACGTAACAGGCCTTGAACCGGACGAGCCCCTCCGTACCGACCTTGAGGTAGCCGCCACCGGGCTCACGCGGAAGTTCGTACGCGTCGGGCACACCCAGCACGACCCGGCTCTCACCGGCGGAGAAGGTCCGCAGACCGACCCGGTAGGACAGGTGGGTGTCGAGGCCGCGCAGCTTGCCCTCCTCCAGTCGCTGCGAGGCCAGCAGCAGGTGGACGCCGAGGCTTCGACCCAGCCGGCCGATCATCACGAACAGCTCGATGAACTCCGGCTTCGCCGACAGCAGCTCGCTGAACTCGTCGACCACGATCCACAGCGTCGGCATCGGGTCCAGCGGCTTGCCCTTGGCGCGATCCTCTTCGTAGTCGCGCAGCGAACCGTAGTTACCGGCGTCGCGGAGCAGTTCCTGCCGGCGGTTCATCTCACCGGCGAGGGCGTCCTGCATCCGGTCGACCAGGATCAGCTCGTCCTCGAGGTTGGTGATGACCGCCGACACGTGGGGCAGGCTGTCGAGCCCGAGGAACGTCGCACCACCCTTGAAGTCGACCAGCACGAGGTTGAGGTAGTCGGGCGAGTGGGTGACCGCGAGACCGAGGACGAAGGTACGCAGCACCTCGGACTTCCCGGATCCGGTGGCGCCGATGACCAGGCCGTGTGGCCCCATGCCGCCCTGCGCCGACTCCTTGATGTCGAGCTCGACGGGCTGGCCTTCTGGGGTGAGGCCGAACGGCACCCGCAGCCGCTCGTGCCGGGGCCGTGGCTTCCACACGACCTCAGGGTCGAGCTGGTACGCGTCGGGGATGTTCAGCAGGCTCATCAGCTCGAGCTCGTGCTGGGCCTGCTCCTCCTCGACCTCTTCCTCCTCCTCGACCGCCACCGAGCCGCCGGCCTGGACCGACCTGAGCGGTGCCAGCTGCCGCGCGAAGGACTCGGTTTGCGCGATCGTGAACTCGTCCGGACGCCCGAGCTGGCTCTCGTGCTGCGTACCGTCGGGGTCGGTGGTGACGTGGAAGAGCTCGTCGGCGGTCACGCGCAGCTGCATGACGCCGTCGCCGAACCGGCGTACGGCGTTGCCGGAGACGTCGATCACGGTCACGCCCTGCAGCGGGGCACTGAGGAACTTCGAGTCATGGCTGGCGTGTCCGCCGTCGATCACCACGATGATGTGCGGCTGGTCGGCCAGCGGCTTGGCGTTGGCGGAAAAGAGCGGGCGGTTGCCGATCTGGTCGAACAGCAGGCGTTCGAGCTCGGACAGCGAGGCCGCGACGAACCGGACCTGTCCGGCCCCGTCGGTGTTCTCCGGGTGGAGGGCGTGCGGGAGCCACTTCACCCAGTCCCACTCGGCCCGGCGGTCCGGCGCGAGGCACGTACCGATGACCATCTCGTGGGGCGCGTGCAGGCCCGCCAGGTGCACCAGCATGGCCCGGGTCAGGCCGCGGACAGGCTCGGGCTCACCGTCGATGCGGAGATGGGCGAACGCACGAAGGTTGACGGCGACGGGCACGTCCGGAACGGTGCGGTAGGTCTGGATGAACCGGCGAAGCGCCCCCGCCGCGACAGGTTCGAGGTCCTCGACCGGCTTGGTCTCCGGGCTGATGAGTCGCAGGACGAACCGCTGGGCGCCCCGTGCGACGCGGACGTGGGCGAAGTCGTTGTCGGTCGCCCGGCGCTCCCACAGCCGACGGTTGAGGGGAAGGGTCCACAGGCTGTCAGGGTCGGGGTACCGCCACTCCAGCGCCTCCCGCTGCCGGTTGGCGGCGGTACGGACCCGGCGGCGGAGCTGGGTGAGATAGCGAAGGTAGTCGCGGCGACTTCCGTTGATCTGGTGCTTGCGTTCGGCACCCTTGCCACCACCGCCGAGCTGGCCGATGTACATGCCGACCATGGAGACGGCCATGACGCCGCTCATCATGATCCGCATGCTGTTGCCGCCGCCACCGACGTTGCTGGTCATCATGAACGCCATGACGGCGCCACCGCCGAGCATCGGCAGGATGCCGAACATCTTCTGCATGGCGCCGCCGGGCGTGACCTCCGGCAGCTCTGGCGGTGACTCGAAGAGCACCTCGCCCTTGGGCATCGCCGGCGGCGGCTTGCGCCCGGTGCGGCGGTGGAGCACTGTGCTCATTGCGCGACCTCGCTTCGGCCCTGTCTGTGATCCGACGTGCCGGTGCGCTCGGCCGAGGTGAGTCCGGCCGGCTACCGGCGGTACGGCTTGCCATCTGTCGGGTTGTGTCAGGCACGCCCTGACGTACCTGGGAGTTCGCGCGGGAGGGGCGGTCGCCCGGCCAGACCGACCGGCGTCCCCGCTCCGCACCGTCTCTTGGAGAATGCTAACGATGCACCAGACGCGCCCGCTTCACCCCGATGTGGGTAATCTCGCGGATCGTCAGTTCCAGAGTGCTCGACACGGGTGAGGAGATCAACAGTGGAGGCGAACAGCGGCGTCGAACTCTGCCGGGTCACCGTCGTCGCACCGCGAACGCGGATGGACCTCGCACTGCCGACCGACACCCCGCTCTCGGATCTGCTGCCGACCCTGCTGAAGTACGCCGGCGAGAACCCGGACGATCCGGCGTTCCTGCGCGGCGGATGGGTGCTGCAGCGGCTCGGTGAGTCGGCGTTCGATCCGTCGCTACGGCTGTCCGGCCTCGGCGTGCGCGACGGCGACGTGCTGCACCTGCGGCACCGCGAGACGGCCATCCCCGAGTTCGCCTTCGACGATGTGGCCGACGCCATCGCCGTGGCCACCCGCGAGCGGCGGGCGGCGTGGCAGCCGTCCGACGCCCGGTCCTCCGCGCTCGCGGTGGCCGCCGCGTTCTTCCTCCTCGGCGCCGTCGTGGTGCTGCAGAGCGGCCCACCGTGGATCCTGCCCAGCATCGTCACCCTCGTCGCTTCGGTGATCATGGTGGGCACCGGCGCGGCAATGTCCCGGGCGTTCGGACAGGCCACCGTCGGCGCACTGGTCGGTGCGTTCGGCGTCGGCTACGCCGGTGTCGGCGGCTTCGTCGCACTCGGCGGACAGGTCGGCATCGATGCGTTCGGCGCGGCGCAGATGCTGCTCGCCTCGGGACTCGTCCTGCTCATGTCCACCATCGCCGGGATCGGCATCGTCGCCAGCTGGGACGGTTTCTTCGGGGCCGCCACCGTGGCCCTCGTCGGCGTACTCACCAGTGCGGCGGTCCTCATCTCCGACGCCGCGGCGGTCCCCGCCGCGGGCATCGCCGTGACGTTCGCGCTTGGCGCGGTCCCCTTCCTGCCAACCCTGTGTGCGCGGCTGGCCCAGCTGCCGCTGCCCCAGCTCCCGACGAGCGCGGAGGAACTCCGGCGGCAGACCGACGTCCTTCCCGGACCGACCGTCCTCCAGCAGGCCATCACCGCCGACAAGCTGGTCGCCGCCATGGTGGCGGCGTCCACCTTCATCTGCGTCGCGGGCGGTGTCTTCCTCAGCCAGGCCGAAGGGGTCTTCGGTCCCGCCCTCACCGGAGTGGCCGGCCTCGCGATGTTCCTGAGGTCGCGACACTTCCGCGGCCGTACGCACCGCCGGTGGCTCCTGGCCGGCGGTGTCCTGTGTGCGGCGCTCGTGGCCTTCCGGCTGGCGTCCGACGGCGACGCCCTGCTGGTGCTTCTCGCCGGCGGACTGCCCGGCCTGCTGCTCGCGGGCGGGCTCGGTGCATGGGCTGTGAGCGTCCCGGGCCGGCGGCTGTCGCCGTACTGGGCGCGGGCCGCTGACCTGTTCGAGGTCGTCGTCTTGTTGACGGTCGTTCCGCTGGCGATGGGCGCGGTCGGGGTCTACTCCGGCATTCTCAGCCTCTTCGGCTGAGCCTCGCCCAGCGACACGACGCAGCGTCGTCCGAGACTGAGCCTGAACCGCGCGTGCACGGCGCCACACCCGGGACGCACGGCACCGGACCCCGGCCGTGGCTCAGGAGACGAAGAGTCGCTGCTCCATGGTGCTGAGGCTCAACTGGCCGAAGGACAGCTGGCCCGCCGCGGCCACGGCCACCACACCTGGTGGCATCTGGGTGAGCCAGCTCGCCCGGTCCTTGGCGAGGCCGAATCCTCGCCTGGCCAGCTCGGCCGCGGCGGGTTCGAGCCGCTGGCTGATGAGCAGGTCGTAAGACCGCAACCGGGCCTCGTCAGAGACCTCGAGATTGGCCTGGACCGACACGAACGTCTGCCAGTCGCCCTGCTCCCATCGCGGCAACGCCTGATGGTCGCGGGTCGCGTCGACGACGAGCGAGGGCCGGGCGAGGCTTCCCGACGCCGTCACCCGGGCACCGGTGGGCAGGACCGTCAGCCAGGACGGTCCGCGCGGCACGGCCGACACGAGGCGTCCCCAGGCCGCCACCGCGTCGGTGACGACGGTGACGTGTGCCCCGACGGCGAGGGCGCGGTAGGCGATCAGCTGGGCCAGCTGGCCGACCGAGACGACGCAGATGCGGACAGGGTCGCTACGGAACAGACGGACGACGAGGGAACCGGCGTTGCCGGACCCGAGCACCAGACCTGCCGGGGGAAGGGTGAGGGTGAGGTCACCGAGCGCGTCGATACTCGTCTCGTGCGCCTGCACCGAAGGCGTGAGGGTCACCGGGCACCGCCTCCCATCGGGATGGTCGCGAGAAGTCCGGGCACTTGTTCGCCGTCGAGGCGGGTGACGGAGATCTTCGACTGCCCGGCCGCCCTCGACAGCTGCCGGAACGCCGTCCGCGCGGCCTTGGCGTCGGTGGAACACACCCGGACGAACGACGAGCACCGGACGCTGTGGTCCGACGGCCACGTGAAGGACAACGAAGCGGTGGCCGACAGGACGGGAAGCCCGGCCATGGCGGCCAGGACGCTCGCGAGCGTAGGCGGCCCGGACCGCGGCCAGTGGCGCAGCCAGCCCGTCACGTGGGACACGCCGTCACAGGTCCAGCCGCGCCAGGTCTCCTTCGTACGCCGGTCGCGGCGTGCGCTCGGCACATGGTGTGGGTCGACGCTCATCGAGAGCGTCAGGACCTCCCGCACCTCGCTCTCCTCCAGCGGCCGGCACGGCAGACCGGACGACGACAGCACCTTGGTCGCCCAGCCGACGCTGGCGCGGAGGGCCCGGCGAACAGCGTCGTGGTCGGTGCCGTCCAGGGTCGCCGACGTGCCGCCGGTGGCGGGTTCCAGCCGCAGCGCCACCCACCACGACATCACCGACGGGGTGTCGCCGGTGCTGATCTCGGCGTACGAGGCGCCCAGCTGGGCGCCGTAGGGCCCGAGTGTCGGGGCGGGCGCCGGCAGCGTACGGATGACGAGCTGGGCCGAGGCCAACCGGATCCCCTCCGCCTCGCCGAGGTTGGCGAGCGCGCGGAGCGGAATGTTGACCGGGTCGGCGGACGCGATGAGGTCCTCGCGGTCCGGGCCGAGCAGCACGACATAGCCCGAACCGTCATGGGCCACACCAACGGAACGACCACCACGCCGGCCAGCGACAGAGGCGAGTTCGAACCTGGGCAGCCACTCGCGCAGCGGTGCCATCGCGGGGTCGCTCGGCGGACCGGCTTCGGCCCGGAAGTTCCTGCGGCGGTACGCGGCCCAGACACGGATCCACCGCCACAGCGGCCTGCCGTTCCACCACACGACGGTGAACACGGCGACCACGAGGACGGCGATCGCACCGGCCAGGATCCAGGGCCCGCCCGCGGCGAACGCGGTCAGCCCGACGCCGATGGCGACCTGCCAGGCAATGACGGGGGCGAGCGGCAGGGGGCCGATGTGGCGGCCGGGGTAGGTCCGGTTCATGTGGACGACGGAACGCCGCGGTGGGCGCTCGGGCGGACGTGGACGCGCGGGGGCCGAGTTTCTCGGCCCGGTTGTGGGCTGCTCACGCACGGCGGACACGTGGCCCTCCTCCCGTCGACGTCCCGCGGTTCCGAATCGTGCCCCGCGGCGGCGCGGCACACCCAGGCGGGTGTCGTGGTCATCGTCCCCGACAGCCGGCGGCGCTCGCTGCACCCGGCACCGGCTCGCCGGCATATCGTAGTGTCGCTCTCGCACGCCACGGAAACGCTCCCGGTCGCCGCGGCACCTCGCACCGGGGTTTCGTTGGGTGCACGGCAGTCCGGCACTCACCGGCACCGGCAGTAGTCGTCGCGTACGTGCCGGTGACGGCATCATCGCTTCCAGATCGCGATCACGAGGGACCACGATGCAGACCCGACGGGACCAGCTGCAGGCGTATCGCTACCTTCTTCGGCGGGTTCTGGCCGCCATGCTCGGCAGCGAGCCAGAGGCGCTCGAGCAGCCCATGCGGCGGGTCTCGACATCGACGTTCGCGGGCATCATGGTCGGCGTCCTCGCCTGTGCCGGTGTCGCTCTCTACGGCTGGATCGCCGACACCCGCACCGACCAGTGGAAGCAGCAGGCCGCCGACACCCTCATCGTGGACAAGGACACCAACAGCATCTACCTCTACCTCCACAAGGACGCGCTCGCCTCCGGCGGCCAGCAAACGGGACAGCAGGGTGGTGAACAGCAGGCGCCGGATCCGGCAAACCCGACCGGCGAGGTCGACGAGAAGGACATGGTGCTCGTGGAGGTGCTCAACCACACGTCCGCGCGGCTGATCCTGGGCAAGGATCCCAAAGTGGTCCGAGTGGCGAGCGCATCGCTCGACGACGTCCCCCGCGGACCCCGGATCGGGATCCCGCTGGCGCCCAACTCCGTTCCCCGCAAGGACAATGTCACGTCGAAGCCACTCACGACCTGTTCCACCGCGCGGACGGTGAACGACGCGCAACAGCTCGAGGTCGACATGCTGATCGGTGCGACCGAGAGCGACCTCGGCGCCCGGCCCATCGGTGACCAGGCTCTGGTGGTTCGATCGCCTGACGGATCGCTCTTCCTCATCTACCGCGGCAAGCGACTCGCCACCGACGACGACGCCCTGCGGAGCCTGGACCTGAACCAGGGCACCCCCCTCACCGTCGGTGCGGCCTGGCTCGACGCCCTCGAGGAGGGCCAGCCACTCGCGGCCCCGGTCGTACCCGGTCGCCGCCAGCAAAGCACCGTTCTCGTCAATGGTGAGACCACCTGGATCGGCCAGGTCTTCCACTCGGACAGCCCCGACACCTACTACGTGATGCTCGCGGACGGCCTGACCGAGATCACCGCGGTGCAGGCCGACCTGTTGTTCGGGGAAGGCGCGGCGGAGATCAACGGCGTGGACCAGGACGAGCCCACCGATGTCACCATCAGTGAGGTCAACAACGCCGCCTCAGAGACACCGAGCATCGCGGTGCCCGACCTTCCTGCGACGACACCACGACTCGCCGAGGTCGGCACGGCCACGGACGAACCCGTGTGCCTGTGGTACGGCGGTTCGCGGGAAGGCGTTCACATCACCATGGGAGGCGAACTGCCTGCCGCACCGGTCGAAGATGAGGGCGAGGGCTCGCAGGGCAACTCCATCGACCGGGTTGTCGTACCGCCCGGCCGCGTGGCGATCGTCGGCCTTCAGCCAGGACCTGACGTCGAGCCGGAGAGCTTCTTCCTCATCACCGACGAGGGCGTGAAGTTCCCGGTGCCAGACCAGGCTTCGCTGGACGCGCTCGGCTTCGACGGGATCGAACCCGAGAAGGTGCCGTCGTCGCTGCTCCGACTGGTCCCGGAGGGGCCCGCGCTCTCGAAGCAGGCCGCATTCCGGGTGGCGTCGTTCGACCCGTCAGCCAACCAGAACGACACCGGAACCGCGGGTGGCGCAGGCGGGTGAAGGGCCAAGCCGTGAGCTGGTCCGAGTGGGTGAGCCAGCGCTGGTTGGTGAGCCCGCGGGCGTGCCGACAGTGGCTCGGTGGGCGCAGCTCGCGATGCTCTCCGGAGCCCTGGACGATCTTCACGAGAGTTATCCACAACCTCGGAGGTACCTGCTGACGCAAAGACCCCAATTCGCGTTAGCGTTGTCCAGCGTTGGGTGCCAAACCCGCACAACGACCTCCAACCGTGGTTCCGCACGGGGGGATCCGGGTCGGCGGAACCCCGGCACCCTCAGCAGCGATGCGAGTGCTCCGCGCTCGACGACAGCGCCCGGCACCGTCGGGCTAACCGGAGGAGGTAGGTGTGGGAGGTCAGCAAGACAGAGCCGAGATGGCCGAAGCCGCCCAGCGTGTGGGCGATTCGTTCGACGTCATCATCGGCATCAAGGGCAAGCTGCAGGAGTACAAGGCGGAGGCAGCCGGCACGTGGGAGGGCAACGCCTCGAGGGCGTTCGGCCGCGTGATGGACACCTTCGACCAGAAGCTCCAGGTCGTCGGCGACGCGCTCAACGATCTGCGCGAGAAGATGGGCGCCGCGCGGATGAGCTACGAGGCGACGGAAGAGCAGCAGCAGGAAGGCGTCAACAAGATCGAAGAGCTGCTCGGCGGCACCACCTGACCCCTTGAGCACGTGTCCTGCACACCCAAACTTGCACGGAAGGTTTCACCCTCATGAGTGACTTCACCAGATTCGATCCAGCGGCGCTGGACCAGCTGCAGGCCAACCTGCGCCTGGCCTACCGCGGGATCCAGGACGAGACCAACGACCTCGAGAAGGCGCTGGAAGCCAAGCTGGCCAACTGGCACGGCGGCGCCAGGGACGCATACACCGACGCCAAGGCCCAGTGGGAAAAGGCGATTGGCGAGCTCAACGATGTGCTTGGTCAGCTCGGCGCCGCCGTCGAGAACATCAAGCAGAACTACACCGAGACCGAGCGGTCCAACCAGACCATCTTCCAGTAGGCCGATTACGACAGGTCACGTGCCTCGGTCGAGCTACAGCATCACCAGAGATCCCGGTTACCTCGGTGACCGGGATCTCTTGCTGTCCGCGTTGGCGGTGCGGGCGGTCACGTCGCCTCAGTGGAGCGGGTGGGCGACTTCGCGGACTTCGCCGAAGGAAGGTCCAGGCCCCACCACTGGCCGACGAGATCCTTGCCGAAACTGTGGTGGGCCTCAGCCTTCTCCAGCCGGAACCCGACCCGCTCATAGATCCGCCGCGCCTGGGTGAGCACGTCGTTGGTCCACAACACCAACCGTCGATAGCCGACCCGCTCCGCGAACCCCACGCACTCCTCGACCAGTCGTCCGCCGACTCCGAGTCCCCTGGCCGCCGGCTCGACCAGCAGCAGCCGGAGCTGTGCGGTCTCGTCGTCCTTGCGTACGCAGAAGACCGCGCCGACCGGGTTGCCGTCCATCTCCGCAATCCATCCGGTCTCACGGGCCGGATCGTGATGGTCGATGTAGTCCGCGACGATGCGGGCGACCAGGGCCTCGTAGGTGGCGTCCCATCCGTACTCCTCGGCGTAGAGCACCGCGTTGCGATGCACGACCCATCCGAGGTCACCGGGACGTAGCGAACGGAGGACGTACGCCGGCGGACGTGGCGCATGACCGAGCAACTCCCGGATGACGCCCATGGCCGTGGCCAGGCGGGCCTGGTCACCTTCGGCGAGGCCGGACAGCAGGCGTCGTACGTCGTCTGCGGCGCGGGCGTCGAGTGACGCGAACTCGGCCCGTCCCTTGGCTGTGAGTGCGACGACCTGGCGTCTGGCGTCGGCTTCGGAGCGGTCGCGGCGTACGAGGCCGTCGGCTTCGAACCGCGTCAGGATCCGGCTGAGGTAGCTCGCGTCCAGGTCGAGGTCGCGCCGAAGGGTGAGCACGTCAGTGGTGCCGGCGGCGTCAGTGGTGCCGGCGGCGTCAGTGGTGCCAGCTGCGTCAGGGGTGCCAGCTGCGTCAGGGGTGGTGCCGGCAGTCGTGGTGAGACCGCCACGGGCAAGTTCGTAGAGGATCCGGGCCTCGGTCAGCGAGTACGGCGAATGAAGGTGGCGTCCCCCGAGCGCACCGATCAGACCTGTGTAGAAGCGGTTGAACGCCCGGACAGCACTGGTCCGTTCGGCGAGGACTGCCTCCGCCTGGGTCGTTGACTGCGGTTCCGTGGACGTGGAGGAAGCGGACATCTGAGGCCTCCGTAGCCCGAGTTGTTGGACTGAGTCCAACATATTCGCACGCGAGATCTCGCCACGCCAGCACGCATGGGATGGAGCCCCTCACGCCTGCACCCATGGGATGGGGCCCCTCACGCCAGCCACCCATGGGATGGGGCACCTCACGCCAGCCACCCATGGGATGGGGCACCTCACGCCAGCCACCCATGGGAATGGGGAAACCGCTCATCCAACAAAAGCTGTGTGGGTGTGGCGGCAAGAAGCGAAGGGGGTCAGCCCCTGGCGAGACGCGCCCTAGGAAGGCGAGGGAGAGGACGTCGCCGAGGACGCGGCGGCATCGGCCGCCGCCTGTGCGGCCTGCCGCCCTGCCTTGCGTACGACCGGCATGGCCCAGGCGGAGGCGCCCGCGATCAGCAGCGCACCGATGCCCATGAACACGTACCCGACCGCGATCGGGCCGGGGTCGGAGTTCGCATGGAGCGCGAGCGCGACCACGACCGCCGCGAAGCCGAGGGCGGTGACCACCCACCACGCCGGGCTGAACGACGCCGACGGCGCTTCGGTCGTACGCCGTGACCGGAGCAGCCACGCCACCATCAGCCCGATCACGACGAGGGCACCGATGCCGGCGAGCAGGAACAGGACGAGGTTGATGCTGTCGCTCTGTGTGGCCGCATCCCGTGTCACCTCAGCTGGATCGTCCGCCAGCTGGGCAAAGACTCCCCGCCTCGGCGCGAGCGCGAAGATGCCGTAGACCGCCGCGAGCACCGCCTCGACGGGAAGCGCCACGATGAGGATGCGCCACAGCGCCCAGGGATAGCGCGACGCGGGTCGGGGCGGTTCGGCCGGCGCCGCCGATGGCTGCTGATCCGGGCCAGGCCGCGGCGTCGTCCATCGCTGTGAGGCGGCGTGCTGGGGTGGCGTCTGCCAGGGGGCGGCGTCGTCTGATTCCGACCAGGGCGGTGACTCGTTCGGTTGGGCGGGAGGCCGGGTCCAGGACGGTCCGACAGAACGGGGCTGCTCCCGGGGCTGCGGTTCGTTCGGCTGGCCACCACCGCTCTGGGGATGGCCGCGCGATTCGCCACCGGCTTGCGCCGACGCGGGCGGCACCCACGCACCCTGCCCGCCCTGCGCCGCGCCCGCTTGCCCTGGCATCCCTGCCTGCCCCCAGTTTCCGGGCTGCCCACCGGTCTGCTGGTGAGGCGTCAACGTCATGCCGCAGCGAGAACAGGTGCGGGGGCCGTCCGAGTTGTCAGAGCCACAACGTGGACAGCGCATGTACCTGGGCCTCGCCATCGGTGCGAATGATCGGGGACGTGCGCGAGCCTACCTGGCGTCCGCAGGCACCCATGGCGGGATCGCCGAACGACGGACAGTCGAGGCGTACGACAAAAGGGCTACGCGTGTTGCGAACGCAGGAAGGCGCCGAAGTGAGGGACGGTGAAGGCGACCGTTCCGCGTTCGGCGGCGTAGACGAGGCCCTTCTTGATCAGGGAGTCCCGCGCGGGCGACAGGCTCTGCGGCTTGCGGCCGAGCATGCTGGCGACGTCGCCGGTCGGCACCGGATGGTCCGCGACCTCGGCGCCCAGCTCGGCCATCGCCCGCATGTACTCCCGCTCGGCGGGTGTCGCACGTTCGTACCGGGATCCGAAGAACCCGACCGCCAGCTCCGCCTCCGCCTCCGGTGCGGCGACCTTCACGTCGTCGATGCTGATCGGGCTTCTCGGCGCGACATCCCAGGTGGCCTTGCCGAACGCCTGGACGAAGTACGGATAGCCGTCGGTGACGTCGTGTAGGGCGTTGAGCGCCTCCGGTTCGTACTCCACGTCCTCCGTCGCCGCCGGAACGGTCAACGCGCGGTCAGCCGCGGTCCGCTCGAGCCGGTCGACCGAGACGTAGCGGAAGAGGCGTTCGGCGTAGGACTTACTCGCCGACAGCGCTGCCGGGAGGTGCGGCAGGCCGGCACCCACGACGATGAACGACGCCGCGCGTTGACTGATCTCGTGGCAGGCACCACACAAGGCCGCCAGTTCGTCCGGCGCGATGTCCTGCATCTCGTCGATGAAGACGGCGGCACCCACGCCGAGGTCACGGGCGAGTTCGCCGGCAGCGGTGAAGAGTTCGGTCAGGTCGAGTTCGAGATCGCCGGAGTCGGCGCGGCCACGGAGGGCTGGCACCTCATAGGGCGGTCGCCACCGCACCCCCTTGCGGTCCTTCGCCGTCGTCTCGAGCGCGAACGCCTTGAGGACGCCGAGGAACTCGTCGACGCGTTCGGGGTCGCGGTGCCGGGGCGCGAGCTCGCGGCTGGCGGCGTGGAGTGCCTGCGCGATCGGCAACCGGATGGACCGGTCGGGGCGGGCCTCGACCTTGCCGGTGCCCCAGGCGCGGGACAGCGCGAGGGAACGCAGTGCGTTGAGGAGCACCGTCTTGCCGACGCCGCGCAGGCCCGAGAGCACCATGCTGCGTTCGGGACGGCCGGCGGCGACGCGTTCGAGGACGACCTCGAACTGGCGTACCTCCCGGTCGCGGCCGGCAAGCTCCGGCGGGCGCTGGCCCGCACCCGGCGCATAGGGGTTTCGTACGGGATCCACGATCGGACTGTATGTCCACATCTAGCAAAACCCGTAGATTTCCTTAGATGCGGCTAGCGCGTGTCGCGGTCGCGTTTCCCGGATGGGACGGGCTGCCCGGCGTGCTCGCCGGTCACCGAACGGGGCCGCGCGCCACCGGACGAGAATGTCAAAGACGTATCGGTGGACGGACGATCTTGACACCGGACCCGCCTGGCCAGGTATTTTGCTCGCCGTTGCCACGGGCAGGGCCGTGATCGGGGGACACGTCATGGGTGCGGACCGGAGCGACCGTGGCGCTGCCGGGTCGCAGCCGTCGGCTCCGGCCGTCACGGCGTTCGGTGAGCAGCTCCGTGCCCTCGAAACCCACCTTGCCGCGCGGGTGTTCGCCGCGGAGGGTGGCCGGGGCGCCGTCCGCGTCGCAGTCGACGGCCACGCCCGGATCCACGCCATCACGCTCGACCCGGACTGGACCCGGGCGATCCAGGCGCGGGCACTCGACACCGAGGTCGCGCGGCTCTACCGGAGCGCGAGCCGGGACGCCGTCGCCGCTGCCGAGTCCCTGTACACCCCTCGAGCGGGTTCACTAAACCCACCTGCGCAGTCGACTGCCGCCGGGGCCGAGGTGGCGGTCGCTCCTGGCGCACCCGATGCAGGTCCGAGCGATGCGGCCACGAGGGATGCGAGGGATGCGAGTGCGAGGGATGCGAGTGCGGCGGCCGATGCCGGCCTCATCGATCTCGGCGAGGATCCTTACGGCGAAGAGCCAGATCTGCCCGACCTCGGCATGGACCTCACCGACCAGGACTTCCTCGACCTGGCGACCGCTGGCCTGGGGTACGCCGACCGGTACCTCGTTGACCCGACCGACGAGGCCCCGTACGACACCGGATCGCACGGCGCCGGATCGCACGACGCCAACCCGGGAGACGCCGACCTGCACGACGCCGGCATGCACGCCGCCGCCATGGGTGGACTACCCGCTGCTTCCGAGATCGGCAGGCTCGTCGACTTTCCGTGGGTCGCCGAGGCGGTGCCCGCGTTGCGGCACGTAATGGCGAAGCTCGCGGCCGAGACCGTCCGCACCGGTGACGTCCGTACCGGCGTCGCCGTCGAGTTCACCTGCGAGGGGGAGCTGATCGACATCGAGGTGCGCTCACGCCATGCCACTGAGACCGCCGAAGGGCAGCTCGCCCAGGAGCTCGTCGCGGCGCTCCGTGAGGGCGAGGAGGCCGCGGCCCGGCGGCGCGGCGAACTCGCCGCGGAAATCACCGGGGACCGGCCGATCGAGGAGGTGGCGCAGGAACAGCTCGCGCAGTTGCGGCACCGCATGGACGAACTCCGCAAGCGGCTGCCCTAGGTGGCCAATTCCAAGGGGCGCCGTGAAGCGAGCGGCTTGTCCGCGCCCGGCTCCTGTGGATGACTCGCCCGCGGCAATCGTCGAATCGCCTAACCTACGTCGGAAAGCTCGGAGGTGAACCGGTGGCCAAGACCTCGGTCGACCTGGCCGCGTTCAAGCGTGCCGCGTCGACGTTTGCCGACGTTGGCGGCACGGTGGGACGCTTCGCCGTGTCCCTGGACGAGGCACCGCTGCACCTTCCCGTCGAGGCGTGGGGACACCCCGAGAATGGCGAGGACGACCTCGCCCACGCCTATGACGCGCTTCGGCGTTCGGCGTCGGACCTGCTGCGCGACGGTGGCGTCGTACTCGATGACATCGGGGCGACGATTCATGTCGCGGCCCGGCGCTGGCAGGACCAGGAAGACCAGGCAAGCGAGGAACTGCACACCATCGGCCGCCAGCTCGACGATTAGGGGAGGGGCGTTGAGCGAGCAAGGCGCGATGCCGGCAGCCGGCCGCGGGCGTGGCGAGGCGATCGACCCGCACGGCGACCCCGTGCGATTCATGGCGTGGATGGTCGACCGGCACCTCGAGCTGCTGCCACATCCCGTCCAGGCCGCGTGGCCGAAGACCCGGGACATGGTGGTAACGCCTGGGGACGCTCGGCTCCTGCGCGCGGCGGCACAGGACTGGGACGGTGGTTCCGGAACCTCCGATGCCCCTTCGTACGAAGGAGCCGCGAGCGCATCGCTCGGCGCCCGGGTGACGACAGGCCGGACGGAGATCGCGGGAGCGGTGACGAGGCTTCTCGACTCCTGGGAGGGTCCAGCCGCCGACGCGCTGCAGACCTATCACCAGGACGTGTTGGGCACCTGTTTCGAGTCCCTACGGGAGACCTGCCACCAGATCGCCGGCCACCTGCGTACGTCGGCGGACGCCATCGAGTCGTTCAGGACCGGCCTCCGGCAGGCGGCTGTCTCGGCGGTGGCCGCGATCCTCGCGGCGACGGTGTCCGCTGGCCCGGGTCAGGTCTCCCGTGCTGCCTTGCTGGGAACGGCGCCGACGCGGTCCGTTCTCACCGCGGTACGGACGTTCGCCGAGTTCGCGATGGAGGCGGCTGGGGCGTACATCGAGTTCCGGCGGGACTCCCGGGCCAGCTTGCGACGCCTGCACACGCGCCTGCTGACCTTCGATGGTGCGGCAGGTGTGGTCGACGGCACCTGGCCACGCCCCGGTGGCCGACTGGCCGCACCACGCTGAGCATGCCCGCGGCGGTTGAATGACCACGCTGAGCATGACGGGGTACTCCTGGTCGCCAGGACTGAAGTAGAACACTCGCCCGTGTCCCCGGCGATAGGCACAGCCGCTACGGAAGACCTCCCGGGGGCGAGCTTCGGTGGGTTCGGCGAGCTGCGGGGATGAGTCGTATCCGGCCCTCGTCCCGCGGGTAGCACCTGCAGGCTCTCGCGCGATCTACGTTTGTCTAGCGTAGACAGTAGATTTGTTTAGATCCGCCTAGGTTCAAGGTTTCCCGCCGTCTTGGCGAGGTCACGCGAAGCGAGCGAACCAGCACCCGCCACGTCCTCGTCTGCCGTCCGGTCGAGCCAGGGCAGAGCGCAACCGCCGAGCAGCATCACCAGCGCGCTCGCCGTCAGCGTCACCGTGAACAGGTTGTTCGCCATCCCCTGCAACAGGAAGGCCAGCATCGCCACGCCGATGGCCAACGGTTCGGTGCGGAGGGAGTTGGCCGACCGGCTCATCGCCCGCGCCCGCCGGATGACCGCAACCGCGACCGCGACGAGGGCGAGGTTGAGCACCAGCGCCCCGAGGAGTCCGAGGACTCCGTTCTCGGCGGCGGCGAGCAGCACCGTGTTGTGGGCGTTGTTGCCTGCCACGCCGTACGGTGTCGCACGGTAGAGCTCTGGTGCCGCCGCCGTGAACCGAGCCTGCTCGCCTGGGCCGACACCGGCGATCGGATAGTCCAGGAACACCCGGACGGCCGAGGTGTACAACGCCAGCCGATCCGTTCGGTCGTGGATGATCCGGTCGAACGCCGGTGTCAGGAAGAGCAGTGCGACGAGGACCACCGTACCGACCGCCAGCCACCGTAGCCGCCCACGAAGAGCGACCAGGACCGCGCAGGCGAGGAGTGTCACCGCGAGCGAGCTGCGGGTGTAGGTGAGCACGAGCGCCCAGGTCTGGACAACGACAGCGAGCGCCCACCCCAGCTGCCCCCAGCCCCCGGCCCCGGTCTGGACCGTCGTGGCAGTGCGACCAAGCAACCGGCCGAGCAGGGACCGGACGTACGTATGCCACCGCGTCGCGGCGTCCAGCGCGATCCCGAGCGTGACCGGGATAGAGAGGACCAGCAGGGCGCCGAGGAAGTTCGGGGAGAGGCCGAGGGTGCCGGTGACCCGGCCCGGGATCTCCCCGACCAGACTGGTGTTCCCCTGCGCCGCCTGCAGACCGAATCCGCCCGGCAGTCCGATCGCGTACGCCAGCACACTGAACGCCGCCTCGAACGTTCCAACCGCGGCGAGGCCGCGGGCCACCACGGTCCGGGTCCGCTCCCGCGGCAGCTGCGCCACGATGACCACGACCATCACGACGTACAGCAGCAGTCGGATCGGGCCGCGCAGCAGCAACGCGGCCGTGTCAGGGAGCCCGTCCGCATTGACGAACGCGGAGATCGTCGCGCCCGCGACGAGCAGTCCGGCGCCGATGGCGAGCGGCCAGACGTACGGAAGCCGCCCTGCCGCCGACCCGCCTCCGGCGCGGGAGCGCAGGGCGTACGGCAGCAGCATGCCGAGGCCCAGCACGAACAGGGCGTCGTCGGCGCCGACTCCGAGAACGATGGTCTGGTGCGGTGGTACGACCGTGAAGGTGGCGATGAGCAGGCCGGGCGCCGGTGGCCAGGAACGCAGCCAGGGAACCCGCCACCACACGACGAGCGCGACGGCCACCGCGGCGACGCCGAAACCCACCGAGGTCACTGCTCGCCTCCGCTGTGTTCCAGGTGCCCCGGCACGTCCGTCTCCAGGTCCGGGTGATCGGAACGCCGATCGGACGGCTGGTCAGAGGGCTGGTCGGAACGCCGATCGGACGGCTGGTCAGAGGGCTGGTCGGAGCGCAGGCCAGAAGGCCGATCGGACGGCTGGTCAGAGGGCTGGTCGGACGGCTGGTCGGAGCGCTGGCCAGAAGGCTGGTCGGAAGGTCGGTCAGAGCGCTGGTCGGCATCGAGGACGTTCTCACGGACGATGTGTTCGACCCGGATGTCAGCCGCACCGGGTTCGATGCGTACCGCGTGAACGGCGCCGACGACCATCAAGTCCTTGATGCGCACGTGGCGGGACTCCCCCGACAGGCAGAGCGCGTCGCCGTCCTTCACGATCACGGGGTACCGGTTCGGGTCGGCCCGACTGGTGCGGGCATAGACCTCCCCACCCTCCCACCACGCCGCTTCGTCGACCGATGCCGGCGGCCTGCGCGGATAACCGGTGAGGGCGATGCCGCCGATCTTGACGAACCCGACGTCGGGGTCACCCGTCAGCCGGATCTTGCGCGGCCACGGCATTGACCAGGTACGTGAGCCGCCCTCGCTTTCGTGGCGACGCTTCCACCCGCCGTGCACCATGTGGTCGGTCGTCAACACCGCCGGCGAGAGGGTGTTGGTGTAGACGTTGCGGCGGATCACGATCGGCCGGTCGGGCTTGCCTGCGAGGGTGACGCAGCGCGTCCCGGTGCCGGTGTAGGTCAACCTGTCGCCGTAGCCGGTCAGCAGGATCTCGGCACCGGGTTCGGCGCGGCGGACCGCTTCCCCGAAAGTCGCGAGCGGCTCCTCCGGCGTCCGCCCGACCGCCGCGTCGTCGCCGATCCGGGCATCGACATAGAACGTGAGCGGCATCCGGGCGCTGGCCGGCGGGAGGAGGGCATCGGCCACCAAACTGGCCGCGAGGACGGCAGCCGTACCGACCGCGCCCACCGCGAGAGCGAGCCGCCGTCCCCGGGTCGGCAGCGGCGTACGCATGGCGGCCCGCGTGCGCGTACGGAGGCCGGTCAGCATGGGCGGACTGACGATCGACGCGCGGTACGACTGAGGCCGCTGTAGTGCTCGATCGTGCGTACGGCGGCGGCGTCGACGTCGTGCCGCCGGGCGAGCGTGTCGCCGGCCTCCCGCAGCGCCGCCCGGCTGGCCGGATCGCGAACGGCGGCGACCGCCTTGACCAGGGTGGTGGCGAGCGCTCCCGGGTCCTCGGGCGGGCAGGTGAACCCGGTGACCCCGGCGGTCACCGACTCGGCGAGACCGCCGACGGCAGCCACGACGGGTACGCACCCGGCGGCCATCGCCTCCAGCGGCGCGAGCCCGAGCGCCTCCTCGCGGGAGGGTACGACCAGCAGGTCGGCCGAGGCCATCTCCGCGATCACGGCGTCGTGCGGCAGCTCACCGGCGAAGGCGACCGGCAGCCCCGCCTGCTGCGCCCGTTGGGTCAGCGCGGGTCGCTCCGGACCGTCGCCGACGACCCGGAGGGCGGGTACGTCGTCACCACGCTTGGTCAGTTCCGCCAGGGCGTCGAGCAGGATGTCGAGGCCCTTGCGGTGGATGAGATTGGCGACGAACAACAGCTCGTGGCGTCTTCGTCCGTCGCTCTGCCGGCCGGCGGCCGCCGCTGCTAACACCGGTGCGGGAGTCGCTGGACCTGCGGCAGGCGTACGAGTCGCGAGTCCTGCGGCGGGCGCGGTGTTCGCCGAGCCTTGCGTAGCCGCCGCGGCGGCCAGGTCGGCGTACCGGATGCCGGGTGACACGCAGACGATCCGCTCTGGGTCCACGCCCAGACGCGCCTCGACCTCGCCGGCGAGATACGTACTGTTGGCGACCACCAGTGCCGCCCGGCGGAACACCGCCCGGCACAGCGCCCGGTCGAGACCCGACCTGCCCGGCAGCCGCAACACGTCACTGCCGTGGGCGAACAACACGAGTGGCACCCCTAGCCGAGCGGCGAGCGGCCAGGCGAACAGACCCGTCGGATACGCGATGTGGGCCTCCACGACGGTCTCCACCACGCCCTCACGCTGCTGTGGCACCTGGGTTCGCCGTGGGCCCCGGGCTCGCCGTCGCTCCACCGCTCGCCGTCGCTCCACCGCTCGCCGTGGGCCGCCCGGTGCTCGCCGTGGGCCCCGCATCCCGCGCAGGACTGCGGTGAGCAGGCTCGCATAGCGGCGTACGGAAGAAGGATGGTCACGCACCGCGACGAGATCGACCTCGTGCCCCAGCCGCCTCAGCGCCTCGACCCGGCTGGCGACGAACGAACCCCAGGCCGGACGCAGTTCGCTCGGCCACAGGTTGGTGACGACGACGACGCGCAGCCGAGTCTCCTACTGAGCTGTTCGGAAGTCTGAACTGTTCGGAATTTCCTGGGTGTCCTGAGTCCGGGGGTGTCGCGGCCGGTTGAGTACCGTGAGCGCGAAACTTCACCCTCTGTGGACGTAACCGTGCCGAACGATACCCTGCCCGGCTCAACCGACACCCCGGGCGACACCGCCGCCAACACCCCGCGCGACACCACAACTGGCGCGGCGACGCTGGCCTCGGCACGGCGCCGGCTGGCCGCCCGGCTGGTCCGCGGCACGCTCTGGTCGATGCTCGGAATCGCCGCGCTGGGTTTCACCCGGCTGGTCTACACCGCCCTCCTCGGTCGTACCGGCGATCCTGCCCGGCTCGCCGAGATCAACGCGCAGGTGTCGCTCGCGTTCTTCGCGACGTTCGCGACAGCCGCCGCGACCGGTGCCGGCGCGGCGAAGTTCCTGCCGCTCGCGACGGCCCGATGGGGTCCGGCCGCGGCGGTGAGCGTACGCCGGAAGCTCAGCCTCTGGACCCTCGCCGGCTCGGGCCTCGTCGTCGGGTTGCTCGGCGTCGCCGGGCGCTGGGTCCTACCCGGCGCCGGGTGGCTCGACGTGGCGACGGCGTGTGCGCTCACGGCGGCCTACTCGGCGTACACGTTCGCCAAGTCGGTTCTCTATGGCCACGACCTGGCGAGGCGGTACGCGGTCCTCGAGGTGGGCGCCGACCTCGCGA
Source organism: Actinopolymorpha sp. B11F2 (assembly GCF_040195635.1). Lineage (NCBI taxonomy): Bacteria > Bacillati > Actinomycetota > Actinomycetes > Propionibacteriales > Actinopolymorphaceae > Actinopolymorpha > Actinopolymorpha sp. B11F2. The sequence goes on from NZ_JBEFTX010000011.1 coordinate 190,148, forward strand.
TCCTCGCCCTCACAGTGGCGGCGGTCGCCTGGGCGCCGCCGCCGTGGCGCGCTCTGCTGGTGCTCCCCCTGGTCATCGGGTACGCCGGGTTCGCGCTGGCCGCGGCCGCCTCCACACCACGCTGGCCAGGCGAGTTGAGCGAAGGGCGGCCCTCGCGCGAACAGCTACGGCAACAACGCCAGTCAGACCAACCACGCGAGCCAGGTCGGCAACCACGGCAGGCCCGACCGCAACGCGAACCGATGCCGCCGCTCGGCACCGAGCTCGGCGGATTCGTCGCGTTCACCGCGCTCGGCATCGCCGCCGGCCAGGGCTTCTTCCAGGTGTCGATGGTCGTGGCGGGCCACACGACCGCAGGCGCCCAAGCCGGTGTCTACGCCGCCGCGATGGCCCTGGTGGGCCCTGCCTTCTTCCTGCCGCGCGCGCTGGCACTCGCGTTCTTCCCCGCGGCCGCGGAAGCCGTCGGCCGCGGCGACGCCGCGGCACTCGCCCGGCACACGGCCACCGTGACCCGGGTACTGGCCGTCAGCATGCTGCCGGCGTTCACGCTCGCCGCCATGCTGGGTGGACCCGCGCTCGGGCTGGTCTTCGGCCCGTCGTACGCCGGCGGCGGCGCCGTCTTCGCGATCCTGGTCCTGGCGGTCCTGCTCTATGTGATCGCCGTACCGTCGGTCAACGTCCTGTCGGCGTACGACCTCTCGCTCGCGCGGATTCCGCCGCTGGCCTCCACGGTCGGGGTGGTCCTGGGCACGTTGACCTGGCTCGTGGTGACGCCCCACCTCGGCGCGGTCGGCATCGCGGTCGGTTACCTCGCCGCCATGGTCGTCCAGGCCGGCACCCCGGTGGTGGTCGCGTTCCGGCGGCTCGGCCTTGTCCGCGTTCGCACGATTGCGCGGTACGCAGCCACCGGCGCAGCCGGGATCGCGCTCGCCGGGGTGGCCGTCGCCGTTCCACGCATCGACGTGACGACAGGATGCGTTGTCGCGTTCGGCGCGGTGTTCGCGGTGCTGCAGGGACGCGAGGTCGCGGGCACGGTGCGCGCGGTCCACCGGCTCGCGGTCACGCCCACTGTCACAAGCAACAACGAAGACTCCGTACCGACACAGACCACGGACACCGCGTAGCGATCGGGCAACGGCTGATGATCCTCGGTCGCCCCCTCGTTACTGCACTGGCATGCTGGACAGGCACCCCTCGTCGGAGCACGCGACGACGTGAAGATGTGCGGCCGAGTCGTCGTGGTCAGGCACCAGGCCGGCGCAGCGACGTTCGAGGTTCGTCATTTGGCTGTATAACCCTGACTGTGTGACGTGACTCTGACCCGGGCGGTCGTTCGCGTGATCCGGGCTTCGCGGGGAGGGAACGTGACGGCACCGCGGAGGGCGGACGCCGACGACGACGGCATCGCGACCGACGCTCCCTCGTCCAGGCGTACCCACATCTGCGGCGTCCCGGTCGACGCACTCACGATGGAGGAGTCGGTCAATGCCGCCTGCGCGCTGATCCGTACCGGACAACCTCACCAGCACGTCGCCATCAACGCCGCGAAGGTGATCGCCGCACGGCACGATCCCCACCTGCGGCAGGTCCTCGAGTCGTGCGCCATCGCCAATGCTGACGGCCAGTCGGTCGTGTGGGCGAGCCGACTTCTCGGTTCCCGGGTGCCGGAACGTGTGACGGGTATCGACTTCATGCTCCGGATGTGGGAGGTCGCCGCAGAGCGCGGATTCCGGGTCTACCTGCTCGGCTCGAAGCCTGAGACCGTACGCAGGACAGCGGACGTCGCCCGGTCCCAGGGCGTGGACATCGTCGGCGCGCGGAACGGCTTCTGGACACCGGAGGGGGAGGCCTCGGTCGTCGCCGAGGTGGCCGCGGCCCGCCCTGACCTGCTCTTCGTCGGCCTGCCCACGCCACGCAAGGAGGAGTTCCTCCACCGGCATCTCGGCGAGCTTCGAGCCGGGCTGGCCGTGGGAGTAGGCGGGTCGTTCGACGTCGTGGCCGGCGTGGTGAGCCGAGCACCGCTGTGGATGCAGAAGTCCGGTCTCGAGTGGCTGCACCGGATGGCGCAGGAGCCGCGTCGGCTGCTGGGACGCTACGTCCTCGGAAACGTCGAGTTCGTCTTCCTGGTCGCTCGCGAGGCGGTGACGTCTCGCCGTCCGCCGACCGAGTAGGTGCGTTGAACGCGCTGCATGCGCGGCACGGCATTCACACTCGCCCGCACGTCGGCAGCGGCCTCCCGCCGCCCGCAGGCGACCTTCGCCTCGGCGTACGTCGAGATGGCGTCTCACCTGGGCGTCATCGTCGCGTTGGGTGCACTGCTGCGGGCTCGTGACCCTCGCGGCCCGCCGGGTTCCGTTCGTACGACGGCTGGTGTGAGGTTTGGCCGCGCTGCGAAGTTGCGGTTACGTCGCGTACGGTATTCGAGACACAGTGGTTGCCGACATGCCCGCGGCGCAGCGCCCCGGGCCTGCCCGTCGGGGGAGCGACCGATGGACAACCGGAGCGTCCGGATCACCGCGGTGACGGTGGCAGTTGCCGCCGTCGTTGCCGTCGTCGCGCTCCTCGTCACCACCTACCGCGATGCGGCCGGCTCGCAGACCTCCGCGACGGAGGAGACGCCACCACCCGCTGGTGGTACGCCGGCACCGGCCGGTCCGGTCAGCCCGGATCCGACGACGAGCCGAGGCACCGGGCACGACGACGACCGGGCGTACGTTCCCGACGCCAAGACCAAGGCGGCGCTCGCGGACGTCACCGAGCGGTTCCTCGCCGAGTGGAAACGTCCCGGCACCCCGACCGAACGCACCAAGCGGATCCGGCCGTACGCCACCGAATGGCTCACCAGCCGCCTCGCCGACGTCGATCCGGCCGAGCTACCAACGTCCCGCGTCGACGAAAGGCCGCGAGTCGTCGCGGCCACGCCCTACTCCGCCGGCACCACCACGACGTTCACCGACGGCCTCGAGGTGCGCTGCAACCTCGTCCTCGACACGACCGGCTGGCGGGTCGCCGAGGTCCTGCCCGACACCGACACGCCGCAACCGACACCGAAGCCTGACGCCGGGGCGGCCTGATGGCGGCGCCGATCCTCGCGGCCGCCAAGGTCGTCGGACAGCGCCTCGCCAAGGCAGCCGCCCGCCGGGCCGGTCGCCGCGCCGTCGACACCGCCGTACGCCGTGGCACCGGCGGACGCGTCCGCCACGCCCCACACCGGCGGGCGCTGTTCATCGCGCTGGGTGTCGCGGTGACCGTGATCCCGCTCATGATGGTGGCGCTCATCGGGTCGATGTCGATGGCGTTGTTCGCGCCACTTGGCTCCGATGGTGCGAGCACCGCGGCCCAGTGCGGTCCGATGGCGATCACGGCCAGCAACTCGGCCGAGACCAACCAGCTCGACGCCGAACAGGCCCGCAACGCCCAGACCATCATCGACATGGGCCGTCGCGCCGACATCCCCGAGTACGGCTGGGTCGTCGCCCTCGCCACGGCTATGCAGGAGTCGACGCTGCACAACATCCCCTACGGTGACCGCGACTCCGTGGGCCTCTTCCAGCAGCGGGCCGGTTGGGGATCGCTGACCGAACGCATGGATCCCGAGATCTCGGTCACGATGTTCTACACCGGCGGGCGGGGTGGCCAGCCTGGGCTCGCCGACATCGGCGACTGGGAGTCGATGACGGTCACCGACGCCGCCCAGGCGGTCCAGCGGTCCGCCTATCCCAATGCGTACGCCGACGACGAACCCCTTGCCCGGGCGATCGTCGCCGAAGCCACCGGATCCACGGGCGAAGCCGAGGACTGTGGCTTCCCGCCCGGCCTGCAGTGCCCGCCGACCCCGTGGCCACAGGTCGAGGAAGGGCTGACGCCTGACGCCGGCTCGGTCCTGCGGTGTACGCACGAGCGATTCCCGGAGATCGAGCAGTACTTCGGCGTCGGCGACCGCCCCGCCGGCGGTGACGGCGACCACTCCGGTGGGCGAGCGGTCGATGCGATGTTGCCGTTCGACGACTATCAGAGCGCCGATGCCAAGGCGTACGGCTGGAAGGTCGCCCGCTGGGTCGTCGCCAACCGTTCGGCCCTCGGCGTGAAGTACATCATCTTCGACAAGAAGATCTGGTCGGTCGCGCGGCAGAGCGAAGGCTGGCGCGACTACCGGCACTACCAGGGCTGCACGAGCGACACCTGCCTGCACTACGACCACGTCCATGTGTCGGTCTACGGCAACGCCGGCCGGCTCCCCGACACCGGCGACTGGGTCACCCCGGTGGCGCCCGGCAGCTACCACCTGACCGCGCGGTTCGGCGACTGCAGCAGCCGCTGGGAGGCGTGCCACACCGGGCTGGACTTCGCCGCCAGCCAGGGAACGCCCGCGCGGGCAGCGGCGGCGGGGACCGTGGTCTTCGCGGGGCGAGCCGGCGCCTACGGCAACATGATCACCGTCGACCACGGCAACGGCGTCATGACCTCGTACGCCCATCTGCGGACCTTCGCGCCGGGCGTCGAGGGAGCGTCGGTGATACCCGGCGAGATGATCGGAGAGGTGGGGACGACCGGCAACTCCACCGGTCCCCACCTGCACTTCGAGGTACGCGTGGCGGGACGTCCCGAGGACCCGGAGCTGTGGCTGTCCGGTCATGGCGTCGAACCGTGAGGCCGGCACGGCTGCGTTTGAGCGCGGTGGGCATGCGTGCCGCAGACACGACCGCATGGCGGGCGGGCACGGGGCACGAGCGCGGCCAGCACGGTGGGCATGCGTGCCGCAGGCACGACAGCATGAGCGGGCGGGCACGGGTCCCGAGCGCGGCCAGCACGGCACGAGCGCGACCGGTTGCACATCCCGGCCGAGCAACTACTGTTCGCGATGAGGTGGTGGCCGCGGTTGCGGTTGCCTCTCGTACGACCGTCAACGGTGTCGGAAGGGGCGAGGCGACGTGACGACGAACCCGGACTCCGGGTCCTCTGCCGTCGGCATGCCCGCTGGTCAGCCTGCTGGTCGGTCAACCGCCAACCCGCCGCCGGGCATCGCCGGACTGCCACCGGAGCGGCCTGCGCCGGCTGACGACAACGACGTACGAACGGTCCCGGACGACGCCACGCAGGACGAACCGGGAGCGGACCTGCCCTGGGACGAAGCGACGGCGTACGGCGTCGAAGGTTTTGACCCAGACGATCCGTGGAACGCGGTGCTCTGTGTCGAGAGCGACCGATCCGTGACGCTGCTGCCCCTGACGCCGAGGAGCCTCGACCATCTCGTGGGAAGCCTCGGGGAGGTACGTGAGGCGCAGCGGCTCGCGCTGGGCATGTCTGCCTCGGGCGACGAGGGTGACGTGGTTCAACAAGCACGGCATGGAGCGTTCCGGCAGGTCGCTCACGCCGCCCAACTTGCCACCGGAAGCGCTCCAGTGTCGCAACTCTGGCAGACGTCGACGAGAGGCCGGTTGATCATCATCGGAGGTGCCGGATTGTTTGTCGCCCTCGGGATCATCGCCTCCCTGTTCGCTCGGTAACGTTCGAAGCCCACGGCCAGGGAGTGAGTTGTGAGTGACCAGGAACCCCACGAGACCGAGCGCTCGGACGATGCCGCGTCGGGCGCGTCCCAGCGGTCCCGTGAGCACGAACGTGGGCCGGAGGGGGAACAGGACCGCAAGCAGCCGGACCGCGAACAGCCCGACCCCGAACAGCCGGACAAGGAGCGGTCAGACCAGCATCGGCCGGACCAGGAGCGGCCGGGCCGTGAACGAGGGCCGGACGGCGAACAGGAGCAGCACCCGGAACGCGAGGCGGACCCGGAACGCGAGGCGGACCCGGAACGCGAGGCGGACCCGGAACGCGAGGCGGACCCGGAACGCGAGGCGGACCCGGAACGCGAGGCGGACCCGGAACGCGAGGCGGACCGGGAACGGGAGAGCGTCGTGACGTCGGTCCGGAGCACGGACGCTTCCGGCGTTGCGAGCACGTCGGCTGCATCAGGAGCCGCGGGTGCCTCGGGACCAACGGGGGTCTCGGGACCGACGGATGCGACGTCGAGGTCGCGGGCGCCGGGAAGGTCCGGAGCCGGCTCGCGCAGCGGCGGTCGCTCCTACGAGGTCCACGTCGGCGTCGGGCGGCCCTATCCACATTCGCAGCTACCCGGAGCGTCCTGGCCAGGCGAGTCCAAGCCCGCGCCGCCGGGCATCTTCGGTACCGGTACCTCCGACGCCTCCGCCCCGCCAGGACGACGTGACGCGCCGTCTCGCCCGGAGGCCGGGTCTGCTGGTTCTGGTCCTGGTGTTGGTGACAGCGAAGCCGATCAGTCCGCGCGTCACGACCCGGTCTCCGTGCCGGGCGACTCTGACACCCCGTACCCCGAGGAGACCCCGCACCCCGAGCCCACCGCACACCCTGAGGGCACCGCGCACCCTGAGGACACCGCGTACCCCCAAGGGGCGCCACGGGCCAGGGAGGACAAGGGGTTCGACTCGGTTACACCGTCGGAGTCAACGCCGGAAGCACCGACCCCCACGACGCCAGACCCGGGAACGTCGGATTCAGCAACGCCCGGCCCGGCCGTTCCCGGATCATCCTCTGCTGGCCCCACGGCCTCCGGGTCCACCGCGCCCGGATCGGCCTCATCAACGGCGGCAGCCCCTGCTGCTCCTACCCCGGCCTCCGGCGCCGCCTCGTCAGGTAGCCCGCAGCACGCTGCCGGGGACCACGCCGCTGAACCGGATGCACCGGAGACAGCACGCCCATCTGCTCCCGCCGAATCCGGAGCGTCGGGTACGACGGGAGAACGGTTCGAGGCTCCGCCGTACTGGACGCCCCGCCCGAGCACCGAGGACGCCGACGCGCCCACCCCCTCGCTGACGAGACGGGGATTCGAGGACTCCTCGACGTACCGCACCGGGGTTGGTGTCGGAAGGCCGTCTCCTCGTCATGCGGGTTCCAGGCCGGGAACCCCGAACCAGCCGAGCTCGACAGGACAGCCAACGTCGGCAGGACAACCGGGCATGCCGCGGCCTCCACGCACGCCGACCGCCTCAACCACACCACCCGCCTCAACCACACCACCCGCCTCAACGACACCACCGGAGCCGAGCACACCGACCTCCTCGGGCACGGCCTCCGGCGCGCCGACCCAGCCGAGCTCACCACCTCGCGCGGGCAGCACTGCACAGCCGTACTCCCACACGCCTCCTGCGCGCGAAACCCCCGCTGCCCAATCCCAGCCTCGGCAACCCGCTCGGCCGGCGCAGCCTCAGCCGCACCCGGAAGCGGGACGCTCGACATCGACGTACGGCCAAGCGTCGCCGCCGGAGCGCCAGCGACCACAGGCTCGCCCGCCAGCCACTGGCATCGAGGCTTCTGGTTCCGGATATGCGGGGGGTTCGGCGTCGGCCGGATCACCGGGTGGATGGCGGCCGGCCGAGTCGGGCCCGCCGGCGAACGACGTCGAGGAGGACTCGTTCGTCGACGAACTCACCACGCAACGGCGCCGCCCGATTCCGCGTCATGGCTGGCAGGGTGCGCTGTACCGGCTCAGCCGGCTCAATGTCGGCATGAGCAAGCGCGACCGTGACGAGTGGGACGTTCGGCAGCGCCTGAACCGCCAGCTTCGGCGTACTCGCGGCTACTGCGGCTACGTCGGCATCGCCTCGGAGAAGGGCGGGGTCGGCAAGACGACGTTGGCGGCACTACTCGCGGCCGAACTCGCCGAAGGCCGTCGGGAGTCTGTCGGTGTGGCTGACCTCAACCCTGACCTCGGGACCCTGCCGGACCGGTTTGGCGTACGCCCCCACCATTCGATTCGTGACCTTCTCGCACATGTCGAGGAAATCCCGTGGCGTTATCACGTCCACGACTTCATGGAGAAGGTGCCCGAGATGAATGTCCGGGTGCTCGCGGCCTCGACGGACCGGAAGATCCGGCACCAGCTCAACGTGTCCGATGTCGAACTGTTGGCCGAGCTCTTCGCACCGTTCTTCTCGTTCGCGATCCTCGACAACGGCACCCACATTACGCACGAAGCGATGCTCGGCACGCTGCGCGTCGCGCACGGCATGGTGCTCGTCACCGACAACACCAAGGATGGCGCCAATCTTGCGCGGAAGACGCTGCAGTTCCTGACCGACAACGGTTACCCGGAGATACGCCGCCGCGTGGTGCTGGCCGTCGTGGCGAAGGAGACGGCTAGTCCGGTCAAGGTCCGCGCGATCGAACGCGCCTTCTCCGATCACGTACGCGAGCTCGTCGTGGTCCCCTACGATCCGGCCCTCGACGGCGGCGGCAAGATCCCGTTCCGCGACCCGAATGCGATCAACAAGCTGTTACGTCCGCAGACCCGTGACGCGGTGCGCCGACTGGCAGCCATCATGATCGACGACTTGGTCTCCTAGCGGTGCCGACGGCATCCGCTCCACCCAGTACGTACGCACCGCGTACGTACTGGCTGTGGTCATAGTGTGCCGAGGATCCGTCGGGTCAGCGTTGTTGCCGCGTCGGCGATCCGGTCGGCGTCGCCGTCGTCCAGCCGGTACGTCACGTCGATGACGTCGATCCCTTGGACCGAATGGATTTCTACCCAGCTTTCGCGGGGGAACATTTCATCGACCGCAAGTAAGCACTGACGGTCGCCAAACCTTCGCTGCTGCATGGGAATCATCAGCTCAAATCCATCGACATCATCCGCTTCTTCGGCTAACGCGTCGCAAACACTGTCGAGCGATTCGAGCGCTTCATTGCGTGCGGTGGAACCGACGGCTTCGCCGGCTTGTAGCGTGTGACGACCACGTCGAGGTGCCCTCGCCCCCTCGCCGTTCCCGTTGCCGACTCACATCCCGACGTGATCGATTGGCTTCCTCGATCGGTGGTGTCGAAGCGCAGGTCGGGGACGAGGCGGCGGAGTGTGTCCGCACCGATCAGCATGCACATATCGGTGGGCAGCGGACGAGCCTGGGGACGCTTCTGCCTCAACGTCGGGTCGTCCGGAGTCCGAAGCTGCGCTGCGATGTCCCGCGTCAGTGCGGCGCCGAGCGTCGCCGCCGACGCTGGTGAGTCACCGGCGAGCGAGAACTGGACCATAATGACATCGGCCTCTTGCAACGCGAAGCGTGTTGTAGAGAAGTCGCCTATCCGTTGCATGCATGCCTGACCATCTCGAGTCCTGCTGTCGGGGTCTTCCTTCAGCGGATCTGCGCCGGACATAAGCCTGCACATACCCGAGGCGTAGAACTCGGCGTCGTCGTCGTCGAAATAGCGGCGGACAGTTACGTCAACGTCGGTCGCATCGAACGCATCGCTCGCCGACCTCCCAGCACAGCCCGCCGACCAGTGGTCATATTCCTTGGTCGGCGGAGAACTGGTGAGCTGCGGCTGAGGTAGGTATTCGCGGAACGTGTCTTCGCCGATGAAGTCGCAGATGTCGGCGAACTCGCTCGGCGGTTTGCGGAGAGCGTCGCGGACTTCGCCCAGGGCGTACGCGCCGATGAACGCGACCGGCACAGCAACCGGCGCACCAAGCAGGATACAGATGAGCACGACCAGCAAGCGTCGCCGGCCCGACATCTGCGACCACTCGCTCCGCCGACGACGTGCCGGTGGAGGTATCGGAAGCGCACCCACGATGTGCCCCGTCCTTCAGTCGTTGGAGGTTTGCCGGCATAGAGGCCGACTGTCCTCCAACAACTCGATACGCCCTTACCGGTTACGGCTGAGCACGGGGTCGTTCTCGAGGACGGTCAGCGGGGTCGACGGGCCCTGTTGCCCCGGAATCGTCTGCGCGATCGTCTGCCATCCGCCGCCAGCGTTCCACTGCACCTGGTAATCGACACCGACCCGGATCTGACGGGTGCCGGTGTTCTCGTACTCGTGCGTGATGTCCATGTGCGGATAAGGACGGCCTGGCTGGTCGGTGACCTCCGTCTGGCCGTCGCCGAAGTGCCAGGCTGCGCGAGCGCGGTCGTCAACCCTCGGTTGCGCCCGCGCGACGGTGCGAGCCAGACGACGACCGCCACCACGAACGCACACAGCCAGAACACCAGCCCCGCTTGCAAAGGCGGCACCAGCGGCGTCTGGTCACCGGCCCACGCAGTCGTCATCGACCTGCATAACGGGTCATGCGCACCGGGATGTGTTCTGCCGAGTTGTTGGAGGCTTGTCGGGGTAGAAGACGACCGACCTCCAACTACTCGTCGCGTCGCGGACGTAGGCTCACCGGGCGCCGTGGTGTAGCGGTACAGAACAAATCTTCCGCTGGAGAGGTCAACGGCTGAGGACGTCGCGCTTGGACAGGACGGTCACGGGTGTGGACGCGTCGCCTGGCTGAGTGTAAGTGCCCGGGAGGTCGACTCGATTCCCGCCGAACTCGTACCAACCGCTGTAGGTGACGTCGACCCGGACCTCGTAGTCGCCGGTACGGCTGTAGGTATGGGTCACGTCCATGTTGGGGTATGGCCCGCCGGGTTGGCTCGTGACGTCGGAAGTGCCGTCACCCCAGGACCAGCGGTAGGACACCGGATCCGCATGCACCGTGACGATGCCGCCGGGGCCGACCTGCACGGTCTGCTCGCCGGTGAGCTCGGTGTAGAAGACATTGTCGAAGTCGACGAGAGTACGACCGTTGCCGGGGTTGACCTGTGCGCTCGCCGAAGGCAGGCCGTACTCCTCCAGCCAGCCCATCACCAGCTCCGGCGTGACCTGTGGGCGCTCCTCCTCGTCGGATCCACGGCATTCCGAACCCTGGAACTCCCATGAACCCTCGGGTACCCACTCCGACCCGTTCCAGCGTTCCGTCCGGGTGTAAACAAAGAAGCGGATCTCGCCCTCCGCTTGACACGTCTGGGTAGCCGCGCCGCACAGGGCGCCGCCATCGCCCGGAGGCGGGCCGTTGCTGGAGCAGGCGGGAGTGAGGTAGTCGTCCGTGCGAGGATCGCCGGGCTGCGGCCAGTCAGGCGCAGGGTTGTCCGGGCCCGGGTCATCTGGCCCCGGATTCTCTGGAGCGCCTTCGCATGAGCCCCACTGACATCCTGGGTCACCGTGAGAGTCGGCGTGCGCGTTGGGCACCAGCGGGTTGAGGGCCACGCCGACGAAGAGGCCGGCCGCTGCGATGGCCGCGACCGGGTAGCGCGCCAGCGCGCCGATCAGTCCTCGTTGTCGAACTTCGTGACCAGCCATCGGCCATCCCTTTCCTCGACCGTTACGCCCCACGTGGTTTGCTGAAACTGCTGTGGTGTTGGCTTCGCGCCGGCTTCGGGGATCAACTCGTAGGACTGCTTGTCCAAGAAGACGGTGACGGCCGGCGGATCCGATGCGGGAACGCGCAGCACCCTGTTGATCCGAACCTCGTAGTCACCCTGGTAGCGGCCACCGCGCTTGTAGATTCCACCGATGTAGTCGGCGACACCCTTGCAGCCCTTGCATTCCGGTGCGCTGGCCTGAAGCACTGCCGATACGTCGCCCGTCTTCTGAGCCTCGTTGATCAGATCGAAGTACTGCCGGGCCGCGGCCTTCGGATCTGATGCAGCCAACCCGGTCGGGCTGGGCTTGGCGGTTGTCGAGGGACTGTCCGTCGCCGTCGGCGATGACGTCTTCAGCGGCGTTGGTTCCGGAGCTCCGGACAGGCATCCGGAGAGCAGAACGCCGCAGCTGGCGACGAGCGCGGCTGCCCCGATAGCACGACGATGTTTCCCCATAACCCCCAAACCCTCCCAGATGCGGAGAGCAAGACTAGCAGCCGAATCCCGCCCGATCGGGCGAGCGAAGCTGGCTGGCGTCACTGCGGCAGCATCCTGTTACACGCAGTCTGGGGGTCGTTACCGTACGGCAGGATCGATCACTTGGTGTTTGCGTGTGGGAGCGGATCTTCACCACTGCTATGGCACAGGCGGGAGATTGGTCTCTACGTCGTTTGCCAGTCTGGTGAGGTTTCGCTTGCGCAGGCGCATGGGTTGTTGGCGAAGCCAGTGGTCCAACTGGTCGCCGTTCAGCAGAACAAGTTCAGCTCGAGAATTCTCGGCGAGCACCGTGAGCTCTACAGCGCCCTCTGGCAGGTAGGTGCCGTCCCAGAAGACGACGAGACCGTACGCATGCGCCGGGTCAACACCGAGCAGGTCGGCCAGCTGGCGAACGTTCCGCGCCACCGGAGCGAGGCGCGCCGCCAGCTCCGTGGTGTCGCCGTCGAGGGCGTACGCCTGAGTCGCCACCTGAACGCCAGCTTCGTCGCCAGGGGCGTCGACCAGCGCCACGTCGCCTTGCCAGCTTCGGGTTTCGACGACGTAGACACCCGGCGGACCGACCAGCACCTGCTCCACCGGTCGGGGTCCGGCACCGTTGTCAGGTAAAACCCGGGACCCGAGCACCTGCCAGCCCGATGAGCAGACAGCCGCCAACACCTCGGCTGTCCTGCCCGCTCCACGCAACTCCGCCACACGGCCGACATGCCTCTGGGCGTGAGGCGCAGACGTGGACGGTTGCGTACGTACGGATCCGCGGCAACGCCATGCCACCACCGCCATTGCCGCGCACAGGCCCGCGATCGGCGCGGCCGAAGGCGCCAGCACCACGAACGGGCTTGCCACCAAGAGCACCGCGTGCGCCATCGCAGTTGTCAACGCCCGGTTGCGCCGGTCAGGCCGCGGCACAAGCCAGACGACGACCGCCACCACGAACGCGAACAACCAGAACACCAGCCCCGCTTGCAAAGGCGACACCAGCGGCGTCTGGTCACCGGCCCACGCGGTCGTCATCGACGTACCCAGCAACGTCACCGCCAGCGACAGCACCGAGGCAGCCGCAAAAGGACTCCGGCGCCACCACGCGACAAGGGCGACGGCAGCAAGCACCCCCACGACCAGGGTCGTGGCGGCATCGCCTTGCAGGGCAGCGACAAGGACGACGAAGACGACGAGCGCACCGAGCGCGACAACCTTGATGCCCCGCATCACGTTCGTCACTCAGAACGTGGACCCGAGCGGACGCCGCCGGAGGCACCCGAACCTGAACCGGTTCCCGACGAACCCGAGCCAGGCGGCCGCGAACCGCGGGCTGCGCGCATCGCCTCACTACGCGAGCGGCGGGCTTCCTCCACGACCTTCCCGTGACGCTCCTCGGACGACTCGGACCCGTCCGAACGCCGGCGTTCGTCCGCCTCGGAGATCCGCTGCCGAGCCGCACTCCGGTAGGTCTCCCCGGCCGCACGGGCGCCGGCATGTTCCTCGGCGTGGACGAGTTCGCGCCCGCCGGGGGTGGTCATCCTGCCTCCAGTAGCCGCGCCCTGCAGCCGGCCGCGGCGTACTTCCGCGCGCCACTCCCGCGAGCCGCGCGCATAGCCGAGTCCCTCCGCCGCGGCACCGGCCGAACGACCGCCCGCACGCGCGCCCGCGCGCATATTTCGTTGGAAGCGGTAAGCACCACCGGTCGCCTGTCCCGCCCGGCCGAGCAGTGCACCGTCGGAGGGCATCATGCCGCTCTGCCCTGCCTCTTGGACGATCTGCGGGGCGATCGCGCCGGTGCGCAAGGCACTCAACAACTTCCAGATGGCCGCGGTCGCGACGAGCATGAGGAAGATCTTGATGACCGTACCTCCGCTCGCGACCTGCAGAATGTTCAACACGGCAAGGAGAAGCGCGAGCACGAGCCCGAAGACGCAGCGCAGGAACACGGCCTGCACCATGATGCCCGCGACCGTACGCACAATGCGACGTGCCGGCGGGAACGCCGCGATCGCGCCGATGAGGGGCAGGAATATCCACGCCATCAGGAACACCGCGTGCCAGAAGATCGTCAGCACGGCCAGCAGTCCGACGAAGATGAACGCGATCAGGTTGACGAAGAGCGCTGCGATCGCCGTTGCCATCCGCCCGGTCGGCTGGGTGCCGCGCCAGAATTCGTAGTTGGGTTCGTACGCCTGCGCGACCTTGTACTGCACACCCTTCCACAGCGACAGGTGCTGGTCGGTGTCGACCACCCGGCCGTCGGCCTCGTCGATGGTCTCGTTGCGGCTCATCGCCTGGGCGATCACCTGCTGGACGGCGAGGTTGATCCGGCCCTGCTGCTGGCCCGGGTTCCTCGGCCTGGTCGCGCACCGGTACTCGATGCTCTCGACGTTTCCAGGCCGTTCGTACGCCGGCGGCTGGCCGTCAGGACAGTAGTCCTTGCCGTCGAAGACAAGATCGTTGGCCTTGAGTTGGCGTTCGGTACCGAACTGGCCGTTGACCCACGGCTGGAAGAGCAGCACTTCGTAGAGCATGCACGACGACACGCGCTTGCCGAGGTTGTAGGTCAGCGAACCCTGCGGGTTGTCGGGCACCGGCCGCGCCTGGTTGCCGGCCGATCGGGTGGAGGAGCTCGGCAGATAGCACGCGCTCGACGCGTCCTTGTTCTTGTTGATGATGGCGAGATCCATCACCGCGGAGTTGAATTCGGATGTATAGGTGTCGACAGCTCTGGTGATGTGGACATAGTTGTTCCCGGCCAGGATGGCCGCCACGATCACGACGATGACTCCGGACGCGATCACACCACTGTAGGTTTCCCGCGCATCCGAACGGCGTTGCATGCGGGTCAGCACCCAGAAACCGGTCACCGCGACGGCGAGGGCGACAGCGGGCACACCGATCTTGTCGTTCAGGTTGTTCAGCAGGCTTTCCTGCGCGGTGTAGAACGACTCGAACGGTGCCTCGTTGCTGGCCAGCTGTTTCACGCCGATGGTGAGTCCACCGAAGAATCCGCCGACGGAGAACATCATCTGCGCCAGCCCCGTCGCTGACGCGTCCATGATCGAACACTTCGTTTCGAAGTTGTCTTCGGGGTCACCGGTGTCGAACTCGTCGATGTCTTCCTTCACCCGTTGCGGCGTGTACGACCACAACAGTCCCCGCGGGCCCGCGACCTCCAGCAGAGTGTGGTCGGACGGGTTGGCCTGTCGGCCCCGTTTGGCCCGGTCGGGGTCCGCCGCCGGTGGCACGTCCTCCTTGGCGATCACCGGGATCCAGGCGGTCATGCCGGCGCCGCCGTGCTCCGGTCCGGCGTTCGAGATCTCGCCGCTGCCGAACGCGCAGTCCCACGGCGCTGCCTGGGCCGGCTGCATGGCGAGCGCGACTCCAGCCAGCGTCCCGGCGACAACGCCGAACGCCGCGCACACTCGCACCACCCGTCGCCCCAGCGACCGGAACCCGCGCCGCAACCCGCGCGGGAATCCGCGCCGTCCCCGACGCTCGGGGATGGCGCAGGCCGGCACCGCGAGCGGCAAATGACCACGCTGAGCATGCCTACGGTCGCCGGGCCGGGCGTCGATGCCTTGCCCCGGTTCCGCACGCATGCTCAGCGTGGTCATTTGCGGGCGGCGCGGGAGCAGGGGGCGCCTCACACGGAGATCCCTTCGTCCGCGCGGACCGGTCGGCTCTCGCCGTCACCACCGTTGTCGTCGTACGCAGCAGGACCGTCGATGTCCGGCCCGGCGGCGACCGGCGGCGCGCCGCCTCCCGCCGCGCCCAGACCTCCGACGCCGATGAGCTGCGCCGCTTCCTCGACCACCCGCCAGTCGTCGACATCCGGCGACGGGTCCACGGCCTTGAACCGCGACTCGAGGTGCGGGTTGGATTGGATCGCCGCCGCGAACTCGAAGAACGCCCGGTCGACCTCGACACTCGCGAGTTCGGAGTCGACGTCGCGCATCACGCATTCGCCGTCCCGCAGGGATTTCAGCGTCTCGATCATCGGCCGGTCGTTGGTCGCCCGGTTCAACAGCGGCAGTGTCTGGGCGGCGTCGGCGTCGGAGTGGTGCCGGAACGCGAACACCGTGTGGATCTGGTTGGTCCCGGCCGCCTTCGCGTCGACGTCCTCGGACTCGATCCGCGCCAGGTCGCCGGCCTGCTGGGTGATGAGGACGACGCCGATGTTGAAGGCCCTGCCCTGCTTGAGCACGAAGCTGATCAGGTCCCGTCCTTCGCCGGTGCTCGCCACGCTGTACGCCTCGTCGACGAACAGCATCTGCGGGCGCCACCCCTTGACCGGATCGCGTTCGGTGGTCTCCTCCAGCATCTGGAAACCGAGCCTGGTGACGAGGTAGATGATGCCGCGCGCGATGTTGGCCGACGAGCTGGTGCCATGCGCGCGTGGGAGTCCTCGCAGCGTGATGATCGTGCGGCGCTTGCCGCTGTCCCCGACCCCCACGGTCGCCTCGCGCGCGAACGCGACCCGGGCGTACGGGTTCTTCCGCAGGTCCTCCAGCACCGCCGCCGCGAAGCGCAGGTCCCGCACCTCGGTGTCGGCGACCCCGGCGCCCTTCACCCGTTCGAACTCATCCACCACCAGCTGCAACGTGTGCCACGTGGTCGGCCGCGCGACCGCCCGCTCGACGTCGTCGCGAGTGGCGTCCGGATGGGCGGTACGAAAGGCCGCCACCTGCCGGTCGTACTCGTTCACGACATGGGAGAACGCCTCCACGACGTACCCGCTGATCCGGTTCCACGCCTGGTCGCCGAGGAAGATCTCCAGCATCGCCTGCGCGTGCATGCGTCCCTCGGTCACGGTGGCCGAGGTAAGCAACGGGTCGAGGTTGCCGGCCCGCCCACGCAGCGGGTCGATGATCTCCGTGTCCCGCCAGTACGACGGATTGACCGGCTGGAACGGACAACCGCCCTCGCCGAGGCACCCTTCCGCCGCGTGCCGCATGAACTCCGCGTCGAGCACCTGCGACCCGAAGGCGAGGTAGTACGCCATCCGGGCCGCGTCGATCTTCGGGTCGATGAACACGCACCGGACGCCGGCCTCGGACTCGTAGTGGAACACCTTGAGCGCGAGCGTCGTCTTGCCGCCGCCCGACGCGCCCACGACGACCACCCCGGCGCCGTTCTCGCGGGCGATCGCCGAATGTGCGGAGTAGTGGACGGGGTAGTGCCCGTCGCGCGTACGACCGACCAGCATCCCCTGCCAGCCCTTGGCGATCCCGTCGCGCCCGACCACCGCGCGGTCGCCCACCTGCGTCGCCGTCGTCAGCAACGCCACACCCAGCTGGTCCAACTCCTGCAGCCGCCGGAACGGCGCTATCCGTCCGATCGGCGACTTGTCCCCGTCACCGGGAAGCACGTTGTACAGCAGCCGGTACTGCAACCGTTTCGGCCTGAGCACCGTGGCGTCCAGCGTCTTGGCGAAGAGGCGCTCGAGCCGCTTGCGGCGGTTCTCCAGCTCCTCCGGTGTCGGTGCCGACAGCGTGAGCAGCAGCTGGGACTCCATGCCGGGGAACGGCTTGCTGTCCTGCTCGTCGACCAGTGTGTTGGCGCGTTCGACCTGGTCGACGAGGAGCGAGTCGATCCGCGCGCTCGCCCGGTCCATGTCGCGGGCTTCGTCCTCGAGGTTGTCGCGGATTTTCTTGCCGCGTCCCCGGAACTCCTCCGGCGGCAGCAACAACCCGCGCCACGACACGACGACCGGGAACTCCAGCCGCTTGAGGATCCGCCCCCACGCCCGCGTCTTCGCGAACCGGATCGCGTCCGGCCAACTGGTCGCCACCAGCGTGGTCAGATAGGTGGTCTGGTCCTCGCCGGTGTCGTCGTCGATGACGCTGACCTCGAGCCGGCTCTTGTGGTTGGGCGCCCGGAAATCCGCGGCCAGCTCGAACTCGTGCGCGCCCCACGGCCGCCGGTCGACCGCGGTGCCGTCGTCCGGAAGGGGGAGATGGCCGAACAGGCAGGTACGAATGACCCGGACAAGGTCGCGCCGAAGCATCGGCTGGACCTCGACGCCGGAGTCGACGGCGACGGCGTACACCTCGTCGGCGCGCTCATGCCATTCGGCGACCACGGCCGGATCGAGGTACTCGTCGTGCACGCCGGTCGCCTGGTCCGCGATCGCGGTCACCGCTGCCGAACCGGGGCCGCGGCTGTCGCCGAGCTGACCGACCCGCATCAGGAAGAGGACGTCGTACTGCGCGCCGATCCGGCCCTGGGTCAACGCCCGCTCGGCTTCACGGTCGATGAGCTTCACGTAGTTGTCAGTGGGGTGCCACGCGCGCTCGCTCACGTCGGCGACCCAGCCGGTGAGATCCGGGTGGCGCGGCACCAGCATGACCTGGAACTGCGGCCGGTGGAACTCCCGCGCGATCTGGTGCAGCAGGTTGGGCAGCTTCAGCGCCTCGGGCACCAGCTCGTCGGTGGTGATGTGCTCGTCCGTCGTCGTCGTGACGAAGAAGCCGGTCCAGACCGATCTGCCCCAGCAGAAGATGACGTCGTCGCCGTAGCGGTAGGGCAGGCGTTCACGCTCGGTTCGGGGCTCGCGGGCCTTCTGCTGCTTCGCGGGCTTGTCGTCGCTGCCGCCGACGTTGAAGACGAAGATGAGGACCGCGCCGATGCCGATGACGACGAGCGCGAGCAGGGGAAGGAGGTAG
This sequence comes from Actinopolymorpha sp. B11F2, assembly GCF_040195635.1. Taxonomy (NCBI): domain Bacteria; kingdom Bacillati; phylum Actinomycetota; class Actinomycetes; order Propionibacteriales; family Actinopolymorphaceae; genus Actinopolymorpha; species Actinopolymorpha sp. B11F2. Next base: position 208,509 of record NZ_JBEFTX010000011.1, read on the forward strand.
AGGGGGTTCATGCGAGAGTCCTCCCGTCGGTACGGTCGGCCGCAGACCCATGGCCGCCAGCCGCGGTGCGGGAGCCAGCGGCCACAAGGTCGCTGTCGCCGGCACCGTCGACGTCACTGGCACCGTCGCCGGCAGAGGCGTACGGACGAATCAGCCGGGACCACCGCGCGCGTCGCGCTTCTGCCAGCTTCCCGTACCAGCGCGGGTGGAGCGGATGCCAGAGGATCACCCGCCAGTGCACCACGTCCGGCTCCACGTCCTCGGCGAGCCCGTGGATCCGCCGTGGCTGCAGGAACAGGTAGTCGGCCGCCACCAGGAGGTTCTGCTCGGTCGTCAGGCCGTTGCGCCAGCGTCGCGGCCACAGGACGTAGACGAGTGCCGCGATCGAGAGACTGCCGAGAATCGACCAGACGTCGAACGCAAGGACCGGGACGACGGGCGCCAGCGCCATCACACCGCCGAGAAGCGCGAGGAAGAGTACGCCGGCGACGACGAGCGCGCGCAGGTCGATGCCGCCGATCAGCGTGAGAGGTACGCCGTCAGCGAGGTTCCACAGCTTCTTGCGCCGGCGTTCGAGGTCGGTGTGGTCGAACGCGACGTACTGCCCGGAGGACTCGGCCACCTTGCTACCGCCCCCTCACGTGCCCCGTTGGGTCGGACTTCGGCCGGTGGACGACTTGTTGGAGGTTCGTCGGTCTAGAAGGCGACGAACCTCCCACAGGTCGACGGTCGGCCGCGCCGGACCGGAACTGCTCGGCCTCGAGCACGGATCCGTACAGCTCGTACCGGTACAGCGTCTCAACCGCCGATCTGCCTGCCGACGGCATTGAGCAGCGCGGCGATCCCCGACGCACCCCCGATGAGGAGTGCGGCGAATGCCACGACACCCATGTTCTGGATCGCCATCCGTACATTGTCGCCGTTGCGGATCGCGAACATGATCTTGAATCCGATGATGATGATCGCCACCGTGAGCGCGCCCACGGCAACGCCGGCAAGCAGGCCCTCGATCCGCTGGAAGAGCGCGTCGAGTTGCGACCCGCCCGATGCGACGATCTGTTGCTCGCCCGTCACGGTCTACCTCCCCTGTTCCTTGGGACCCTGCTTCGTGCAACTCGGTGTTGTCGACGCCCGCTTCTCCACGCTGGTCCGCCGGAGGTGCCGCCAGCACGGAGCGCCTGCACTGTAGTGAAACCGGCCGCCGGTTCGTGGCTGAAACCGATGTCCCGCGCGGGTCGCTCCTGACGGCCAGCGGCGGCACGTGACAGTCGCCGGGCGTACGAATGTGGTGTCGGCACAGGTCAGCCGCCCTTCACGTCCGGAACGCCGCCGCGGATGTCCCGCACGGCCCATTCCTGGCTCGGGCTCGTCGCCTGGGTGGTCTTGACGAGCTGGAGACGGTACGCACGGGTCTCGACGGTGCTCTCCCCGGCACCGGGGGTACGCCAGCTGACCCAGACCCAGGCCTCGGCGACTTCGCCGGTCTTCCAGGCGTACGTCCCGTCGGACCGGTCGGCCCCCTCAGGCAGGAAGACGCGTACCTCCTGGATCGACGGTTCGGTCGAGGTGCCGCCGAGGCCGCTGGAGGTCCGGCTGGTGGCGTCCGGCGTCATGAACCGCTGCAGCGCCGGCCCATTGGAGTCCCCCCACGCGGTGAAGAACTGCTGGAAGAACTCGCCCTGTACCAGGGCGTCGCCGAGGCCAGCGTCGACGTCGGCGGGTTCGTCAGGCTCGGGCGCGTCGGCCAGCGTCGGCTGCGGCATCTCTCCGACGTCGCCGACGATGCGCATCCCGTCACCGGACTGGAGGTCCGCGACATAGACCGGCACCGTGACGACCCGGCTGCCGGTGGTGGTGAGGACCCTGACCGTCATCATGCGGGCCTTGCCGGCGTACCCCCCGATGTCGATGGGCTCGGACTCACCGGTCCAGCTGGCGTCGGAGACGGTCTGGGTGCCTTCGCCGTTCCAGCCGCACGTCGGGTCGGTGCCGGCCGACACGTAGCGGGCGAGCTGTGCCTCGCGCTGGTCCGCTGCGCCGGGGGTCGCGTCGTGGGTGAGGCAGATGCGGGCGTAGTCGGCGGCGAAGCGGCCGGCCTGCTCGAGCGGGAAGTCGGTCAGCCGGTAGCGGGCGATGTCGGCCTCGCTGAGCCGGTAGGTGTTCGCCCGCATGGTGGAAACGCCCAGGGAGAACGCCATGTAGCCGACGATGCCGGTCGCGACCAGGCAGGCGCACAGGATGACTGTCACCTTGACGGCGGAGTGCGCGCCACGGCCACCGGAGAACCGGCCGCCGGGCGCGGGGACGTCGAAGCCGCCGCGCGCTCTGCCGGTACTGCCGCCACCCGCGTGCCCGGTGCGGGTCCGCGGCGCTGCGCTGGTGCCGGCCCGGGTCGGCGGCCTGGTGGTCTCCGACCGGCTGGTCGCGCTCGTGGTCTGCGTCTGGGTCCGCGCCTGGGTCCGCGTCTGCCGTCGGGTCCGCGTGGAGGAGGTGGACGTCGCCGTCGCACTCGGACCGGCCCCCTGGACCATCGGTGGCGAGGTGAATGCGCGCCGGGGCCCGGGCGTGGTCTGGGCTGGCGGGATCGTCGACGGCTGACCGCCGGCTCCCGGAGCCGGATGTGAGGATGGCGGATTCCTGGTGGCCGGTGCCGGGGACGACGGAGCAGTGGATCCGGATGCGGGTGGAGCGGGGTCGTCTTCCCAGTACGCAGGAACGTCGCCGGGAGGGTGCTCCTGCCCTTCGTACTGCGCCCCCTCGTCGTACCGTGGCCCGTCGTCGTCCTGACCTGCGAGGGAGCCGGGAACGGGCGGCGCGGTCGACCGCTCGTCCGAGTCGCTCGGACGCCCGGAACCTCGCTGCCAGGAGAAGCGCATCCGGGTCAGCGGTGTGGGAGGTTCGTTCGGCTCTGTCATGACCCTACTGTTCTCGGCTGCTTGCCCGTGGTAGTCACGATAAGCGCGAACGCAACCTGTGTGCGCCGAAGGTCCACAGATGTGGTGGCCGTCGGCCTCCGCGTGGTCCGCGCCGGTGCAGAGCGTACGGGACAACCTGGACAAAGCACCCTTGAAGACAGCCACGGGGCGAGCGCCGCCGATGGATCACCACGGCAGATCAAGGTCCAGCTACAGTGGCTAGGCACTCGGTCGCCGAACACGATGCAGGTCGCCGAGTGGTGGCTTAGGCAACAACGAGACTGACCGGTAAGAACGGTCCAGTCAGCCGCCACCTGGCGCGAGGGTCGTGTCCCCGTTCAAGCGCCACTGCTCGGTTCCAACGGGCCCCGTCATACTCACCAATCGGTTGTCTTGTAGCGACCGGCACGAGGTGGCTTCATTCCACGGTGCCGCTGCTGATCCGGTCGACTCCAGCCTGGCTCCCGAGCTCGTGACGCAGCTCTGGATGCTGGTGGTAGTAGCGCAGCATGTAGTACGCCCTGGCTGGGTCTGTAGCCAGGTAACCGGCCAGGATCCGGCTGTTGGCCCGGCGAAACACATTGAGCCGACCAGCCCAGTTCACTTCAGGGTTCGAGGGCCCGCGGACTGGCGGTATGACAGCAAGTTGGACGACGAGTTCTCGACCTTCGCGCACATGGACTCCCTGGATCGAACTCCACGAGAAGAAGGAGCAAGAGAACCATGACCAGCGATATATACCATCCGGGCTCATGCCAACCCCGAGCCTTCGCCGGGCCCTCATCAAGAAGCTAAGAAGCAGCGCCACGGGGTAGAGTGCGAAGATCGGAGCAAAGAACGCCCAGGAATGGAATCTCGAATCTCTCCACGTTCCTGTCCTTGGAATCGAATCTGCAAGCAAGGGAGTAGCAATGAAGAGTATGCAGAGACTCAGCATGAACGTCACATAGAGAGCAGTAGCTGTGCGCGAATTGGGGACGATTACTGCGGTGCCCAAGTCTAGGTTGAGGCGAGCCAATTTCACCTGCGGGCGGCGACAGCGACAGGACAAGCGGGTGACGTATGCACAGGCGCCTGCGACGAGTGCCACGAAGAGAAGAGTGAATGAGAGGGCGGCTTCGGCATTGCTTCGTTCAGTCAGCGCCCGCACGCCGATGTAGCAGAAGAGAGCGCAAACGCCAGCCGCGCCGAAGAGGACCAATCTCGTTTTCGCTAAAAAACTCTCCCAAGGACGTGGCCAAGGCAGCTTCACGTCCGAGTCCGGGTAACTCACTTGTCGCACCCTCTAGCCGTCTCGCGACGCATTTCGAATGATGCCACTTCGTGTTGCGGAATCATTATCAACGCCCCCTAATCCGAGCCGGCCCAGGATCAAGGCCAGGACCTGAGTTGAGTAACTTCTGTCTTGCACTCTGGCTTTCGTCATATTCCTTATCGGCCCACTGGCTAACGAAGTAGCCTCCGACCGCCGCTACACCAACAGCAACCCACCCAGGACCTGGAACCAAGGCAGCTAGCACCAAACCGGTAGCAAGTCCCACACCATTGACAAAAATGGCCTTGTCGAGAGGATCTCCCTCGTAGAGCGAGTAGGTGATTCCGATCGGAGTGAGAAGCCGACCGCCAACCTTCAAGACACGTGCGGCTAGACCCCAGTTGGCAACCGAATTCCTGGCGGAGAGGGCCGCCCAATCCTGCGAGTGGGCCTGTTGCTTGTAAAAGGTCGACTGCCAAGATCCGTCGTCGTACTTGCTGGCGAGGCCGAGCCACTCCACCTTTGATGCGGCACGCCGACCCACTTCGGTGACGCCCTGGCTCTCGAACCAGCGCACAAGCTCAGCGGTCTCACCGACGACGAAGTCTCCCGCCGTGAAGTAGAGGTCATTCCAGCCTTCCTTCTCGGCAGTGCCGAGCCTCTCGATCAAGCCAACGATCGTCACACAAAGTCCATCAACAAGGTCCTGGACTTGCATGAAGCCACTCATCCGGTCTTCGAAGATGTCTCGACGCGTAAGTGGGGCATCGGGATGTGGTGGCTCGCTCTCGGGATCGAACTCGTCAGGGCAGTGCACCCACCCGTCTCGGACCACCAGGTTGTACTGAATGATCAGTTCCTGGCTCTGCTTCATGAGGCGCTGCGCGTGGACGAGTCCATCCGCACACTCGTCGAGCAGTGCCGCCAGCCGCTCGATCTGACCGATGAACCGGTGGGTATGGCGCGCACCATCGTCCAGCCGCCCCATGAAACTCTGCCCCGCGAAGGTCGACCAAGCCGGCCCGGACGCGTCGCGGAGGCGACGGATGTCTGTCACAGCGGCATCGAGGCGAGACGTAAGGTCGCTCCGCAACCATCGCGAAAGAGCGCGAATGCTGTCTGCGTCTCCACCAAGCTCCAGCACCGGTGCCATGTCTACCGACCTTCGTCCGGATCCTCGCCGGAGAGATCCCGAAGGAAGCCGTGCAAAGTCTCTACGTGGTGATCCTCGGTGTCCTCGTACTGGTCCGCCGCCTTGCGCACTCCTTCCGCAGCTGCTCGGACACGCATGACATGCACGGCGGTGTTGGCTGCCACTGCCTCGACCAGCCGCATGATGCCGGGGGTGAAGGGCCCAGCGTCCAGGGTCTCGGGCATCGCCCGGTCCGCGCTGTCGACCTCCGTGGCAACCTGATCGAGGTCTCTGGCTATCGAACGGATCTTGTCCACGTCAACATAGTTGGCACCCATACTCACCCTCCGTTCGCTCGTCCCACCGTTCGTGCGACCTGACCTTAAGGCTTGTGTGGTCAATCACGCAGAGTGCTTGTGGACGGTCGGTGGAGGTGGGCGGCGATCGCGTCGGCCGGGCGGGCTGCCGTCGCTCGTAACCTCGCCACGCGGTCAAGGTAGGGCCGGTCAGGACTGTCCTCGAGTGCCTTGCGTACGGACGTCACCAGGGCGGCCTGGTCGATCGGGCCTGGCAGGGTGGCCGCGACGGGTTGGCCCACCTGGGCGGCGAACGCGGTGACCTTCGGGTCGTACGACAACGCGACGAACGGACGGCCCGCGGCCGCGGCGACGAGTAGTGCGTGCAGCCGCATTCCGAGGACGGCACGCGCACCCGCGACCGCGTCCACGGCGGCCCGGTGACCACCCTGGTCAGGTTCGACCACCCGCAGGCCACCGAGGTCGGCGGAGAGCTCGCGGGCCAGCACCACATCCTGACGCGCGTGATAAGGCACCAGGGCGACGTCGACGTCGCGGGCCAGCGTGGCCAGGGCCGACCTGACGACCGGTAGCCAGGTCGCCGACCCTCTCCACGGGCGGAGCGACACCGCGAGACCGGACGGGTCAGCGCCGGATGCGGAATGGTCCAGGCCGAGGACAGGGTCGGCGACCAGTTCGGCTCCGCGTACACCCAACCGTTCGGCAAGGATCAGGGAGTCGTGGTCGCGCAGTGCCACATAGGTCGCGGACTTCAACGCCGCCGCCGTCAAGAGCCGGTTGACAGGAAGGTGGAGCGGTCCCAGCCCCTGTGCGTACACGAAGACCGGCTTGCGCAGCGCCCGCGCCATCAGCATCAGGCCGGCGTAGAACGGTACCGGGCGAGCGCTCGTGACGTCCTGCAGGAGACTGCCGCCGCCCGCGACGAGGGCGTCACAGGTACGCAGGGCGCGGACCACGCCGGTGGCATCCGTCCGGGAGATCGCCGGCAACCCGTGGGTGGAGACGGTGTACGCCGGATCGCCCGACACGACGACGAACTCCGTGTCGGCGCCGAGCGCGTCCCGCAAAGCCGCCACCTCGGCCTCCAGGATGGCCTCGTCGCCAGCGTTGCCGAAACCGAAGTACCCGAGGAGCAGCAGTCTCATCGCAGCTTCTCCCTCACCGGCGACCGACTCGTCACGCGACGTACCAGCCAGGTGGCCACGAGTCCGAGGACGAGGCCGATCACGAGGGAGTACGCCGAGCGCAGGAGCGACAACGCCAGCGGCGTGTGGAAGTGGGCGAACGTGTCGACCATCGACGCCGTACCGATCCCGGCGACGACCGACCAGCACACGACCCAGCCGGTACGCCTGCCGCCGACGGCGCCGCACGACCAGGCGACTGCGAGCACCAGCGCCGGGAAGCCGAGCAGCGCTTCCTTGAAACGGGGTCGAACGTAAAGCGTCTCGTCCAGCGCGTCCCGAAGCCACAGCTCTGCCGCCGACGCGAGCCCGGAGTTGCCGGAACGGACGAGGTAGTAGGCCACACCGACGAGGACCACCGCGCCGCCGACGAGCTGCAGCGGCCGCACCCCACCCACCCGCACGCCCCCCTCCCACCGCCTCCACCCAAGGCTTCCCGGAGCCCACGTCGACGCGAAGGTGACCAGCCCGACGACGACGGGCGGGGCGATCAGCAGAGCCTTGACACCCAGGAAGGGAACGAGGCCGGTCATGAACTCGGTGCGGCTCCCGAGCGCGGCCACCACCAGACCGGTCGCGAGTGCGATCCCCACGCCGAGCAGGTACGACCGGACGATCTGGCCGCTCAATGGTTCCCGTGCGGGTTCCGCGACCGGCGATCCCACAGGCTCCGCGACCGGCGATCCCACGGCGACGAGGACCGCGAGCGACGCTCCGGCGATCGCGACCGCGAGCGTCACCAGCTGCCACAGCGGCAGGGAGTCCACGATCAACGCCGCCACGCCCACCCCGCCGGCCAGGCCGACTCCGACGGCGGTGACCGGCCAGCCTCCCTCCACGCCGCGCCGCACCCACTGGCCGAGACGCCCTGCCGGCAAACGCACCGGCGTACGGACGATCCATCCACCCGCTGCAGCCAGGATCACCAGTGCGGCCAACAGGGACGCCGCGGAGACCACAGGACCGGGATCGACCGCCGGCATTGCGGTCGGCGGTCCCTGCGGCGTCGAACCCGACGGCACCGAACTGGGCGACGTCGAACTCGGCCGAGTCCAACCCGGCAGGTCCCGGCGGAGGTTCGCCGCGAGTGCGGTTACCGCAACCGTCCGCCGTCCAGCATCAGGCTCGGCGAGAGGCGAGCGCAGCACGAGCAGGCGTACCGTCCGCTCCTTCACCGCACGACTCCCACGCGCCACCAGGGCACGGGGATCGTCTCCTGGCCGCACATCGACGACGTGGGCACGGACGATCCGTCCGGACAGCTGCCCCGCGTAGGACGGCGCGCCAGGCAACTCCCCGAAGTCGGGAAACGCCAGGGTGAACCCGCGCGCGGCGAGGAACCTGCTGAACGCCGTCCGCTCGCCCACCAACGACGGGAACGGCGGCGAGGTGAGTACCAGTGCCGTCCAGGTGTCCGTCGCCTCCTCCGGCTCGGTGTCCGCCACCGTCCGCGCCCGGTCCATCTCGCGTTCCAGCCAGCCGTGACCGCGCGCGATGCGGGCGGGGAGGGCGAGCACGATCCCGATCCCGGACGCGTCCAGAGCCCGGACGTGGCCAAGGTCGTAACCCACCGGTACCTCGTCGAGGTCCGCCAGCTTCGCTACGCCGTCGATACGGACGAACGGCACCGCGGCGCCCTCGCTCGGCGAGCCCTCGTCGTTTGCCGCCCCGTCAACGCTTGACCCGCCAGTACCGGACCCGCCAGTGCCCGACCCGCCAGTGCCCGACCGCCCGGGAGTGGGGGTGGCTTCGGCTGTCGTGACCCGGGAGCCGAACTGTGCACGCAGCGCGGTGACGACCCACCCGAAGGCACCGTCCGGATCGCCCACACGACCGCGAAACACCACCGCGGGACCGTCGCCGGTGAGGCGCACCGGGATCGAGGAGGCACCTGGTGCGACGGGGGTGACGGACCCGTCTCCCCGGTAGTCGCGCAACGGCCGCATCCCGACGACGACGTGGGTGATGCCCGCGCTTCGCAACCGTCGTACGACCGACTCTGCCGTTCCCGCGCCCGCCACGGTCGAGTCGGTGACGGCGATCGCCACGCTGCCGGACCGCTGTTCGGCCGCTACCCGGACCACGAGCGCCGGAACGGCCAGCGCGACGGCGAGCAGGCACGCGAGCGCAGACCGCGCCCTCATCGCGTCGCTCCTGCGCCGCCGACCCGGCGATGCGGCACCCGTGCGCGCACCAGTTGCAGCAGTCGCACGAGGTCGCCGAGATCACCCGGCCGAGGTACCAGCATCAGCAGCCGCCCACCCGTCACTCTCCGGTAGCAGGCGAGCAGGACGACAGCGGTTCCGCCGTACGCCACGACTGACGCGACGGCTGCTCCCTCGATCCCCCACACCGGGATCAGCAGCAGGTCCGTGATGACCGTCAACGCCGCCCCCACACCGCTGCCGACCGACACCAGGCCTGGGCGACCGCGTCCCTTCAGGTCCGCCGCGAGCACCCGCGCCAGGGCCAGCGGCACCATGCCGACCAGCAGGATGAGCAGCGCGGAGGTTCCTTGCCGATACGCCGGACCGAATACCCACCCGAGCAACAGCGACGCCCCACCCGCCAGGACGAGCGCAGCGGCGGCCGTCGCCAGCAACGTCAACCGGCTCGTCCGTTCGGTGACCGCGGTGGCGCGCCGGTCCGGCTGGCCGGCGACGTGGGGGAAGAGCATCGAGGCGGCGGCCGTGGACGCCTGGCCGACCACATCGGCGACCCGCGTGGCCACGAAGTAGATGCCGGCCAGATCGAGCCGCAGCAGTGCGGGCACGAGCAGCAGATCAAGGCGCAGGTTGAGGAACGTCAACACATTGCCCAGCTGGCCCGCCAGTCCCAGCCGCATCGCCTCCCGGGAGAACGCCGCGTCGAACCGGGGCCGCAGCGAACCCACCGCCCGGCGTACGCCCCACAACGCGACCACCGCCGCCACCGCCGCACCGAGCGCGGTCGCGAGAAGGTAACCCTCGGCGGTACGCACGAACAGGACCAGCAGCAGGACCGTGGTGCCGAGCGTGGCTGCGCTGCGGAGGGCATCCGCGAAGACATAGGACCGGCGGCGTTCGAGCCCGAGCAGCAAAGCGCCCGCGACTTCGTACCCGAGGGTGGCCACCGCCAGGAGTGCGGCCGCGACGAACAGCAGCGGTGCCTGCCGCTCCAGGACGACCGCGCCCACGACGGGTGCCGCGGCCCCCGTCAGCAGCACCGCGGCGAGCACGGCGCCCAACGTGAGCGCGAGGACGTACGCCACCACCGCTCCGCGCGAGCCCGGCCGCCGGCCGAGGAAGTAGATGGCCGCGATGTTGAGGCCACCGTTGGCGGCGATGGCGACCGCCCACCCGACCGTCAGACCGACGCCGGCGACACCGAGCGCGGACGGGTCGAGCAGTCGGGCCGCGACGACTCCGGCGAGGAACACAGCGGCGACTGACAGCAGGCGGGCGGCCGTGAGGGCGACCATCGCCGAGCCGAGCGACCCCGAGGCCGCTGCTCGCCCGGCGCTCCGCGACGTGCCGCGCCTGGGAATGAGGCTCTCCTGACACATTGTGGGGGCTTGCCGTAAACGACCACGCTAAGCATGCCCGTGGAACCCGGGCCATGCGTCGGTGCCTCGTCGGGCTTCCACAGGCCTGCTCAACGTGGTCATTAGCCACGCTGTGCCGGGGGTAGCGGCGCTACTTGAGCAGGCGGGAGAGGCGTCGGTCGGCGAGTGGTTTGCCGCCGGTCTGGCAGGTGGGGCAGTACTGCAGGCTCGAGTCCGCGAACGACACCTCGCGCACGGTGTCGCCGCACACGGGGCACGCCTCGCCGGTGCGTCCGTGCACGGCGAGGTTGGTCTTCTTCTCCGACTTGAGCTCCTTCGCGGCGAGGCCACGGGAGCGTGCGGCAGCGTCGGAGAGCACCGACTGGATCGCGTCGTACAACGTCCTGCGTTCGGCGTCGGTCAACCCACTCGCCGGCTTGAACGGCGAGAACCGCGCCGCGTGCAGGATCTCGTCGGAGTAGGCGTTGCCGATCCCCGCGATCCGGCCCTGTTCGGTGAGGACGCCCTTGAGCTGCGATCGACCCGCGGCGGCCAGGATCTCGCCGAGCCGCTCAGGGGTGAAGTCGTCGCCGAGCGGATCGGGTCCGAGCTTGGCGACGCCAGGCACGTCGGCGGACCTCGCGACGACGTAGCAGGCGAGGCGCTTCTGCGTACCGGCCTCGGTGAGGGTGAAGCCCACGCCGTCGCCCAGATGCACCCGCAGTGCGAGCGGGTTGTTACGCCCACGCGGCCGGCCGGGCATCTCCGACAACGACGTGCTCCACCGCAGCCAGCCCGCGCGGGCGAGGTGCGTGACGAAGTGCAGGTCCTCGGCGCCTTCCTGGCGCATCGTCAGGTCGAGGAACTTCCCGTGCCGACCCACGCTCGCGATCGTCCGCCCGACGAGCGCGTCGATCGGCGGCTGGAACGTCTTGAGCGCGCTGATCGCCACGACGTCCACGCGCGTCACGGCTCGGCCGACCGCCTCCTCGCGGAGGAATTCGGCGAGCGCCTCCACCTCTGGCAGCTCAGGCATGTGCCTATCTTCCCCTGTCGCACAAGTGGTCTGGATGAACGAGTCCGTTCGTACGCATGCCGCGCGGGCGCGGGTCTCCGACACCTCGTAGATGGAGCGGTTGTCGACCCGGGCGGCGGCCAAGGTGCGGTGATCACGTTTCGTCGGCATTCGCGGGAGGTATTCGCGGTATTCGCATCGAAATGCGACGCCCCTGGGCGACCTGGGCGCTGACCGACCACTTCTTCCTCCGCCGCGGCCGGCCCGGAGGGGCTCCAGGTCAGCAGCTACGCGGCCCGTACCTGTTCGGGCGCGGCGCAGGCCTAACCCGGCGCTCGAAGCGACCCCGTCCCTGGGGGATGGGGCGCTCGCTCAGAAGTCCTGACCCGACCCACGCAGAGGTCCGTCGATATCCGGACAGGCCGCGCATAGCCGGTCGTACGCCGCCCCAACTCCCTTGCCCGCGAGGGAGGATCGAACCATGCCCGACGTCACCGCACCGCCGGTCAACGGCGAGGTCTTCCTCGATGCCAGGGGTGACGAACGCTCGCTGCGGGTCAGCTGGTACGAGCAGTCCAGCCATGACGGCACGGTCGTACTGTCGATCTGGCGCGAGGCGATATGCGTCGTTTCGTTCCGGCTCGAGGGTCGCGAGGTGCCGATCCTGATCGAGGCTCTCGCCAGGGCCTCGGACCTGTTTCCCTCCTCGGCGGGGCGCCCTCAGGTGCCGGAGCAGGCCGACTCGGCGGACAACACGTAGGACGGACGCGACCGGCCGCCCGCCGTTCCCGGCTCCTCGGCGCTGACGAAGGCCGACCCGACGTACGCGGCGAAAGGGCCCGCTTGCAGTCGTCGGGGCCGACGTCTCGTGATCATGCGAGGGAAACCGTGGATCTGGCCGGGGTAAGACGACCGGTTTCACGTACTTGATCACGGCCAAGGCCCCTACACGCCCCGAAAACCCTCATCACGGTCGATTGGCCCGCCGAACGCCGGCGGCGGGGGAAGCTTGAGCGACTGGTCGAGCAACTCGAGGTAGGTCGCCCTGGATACCTCGACGGCCCCCAGGGACGCGAGGTGAGGCGTACGCCACTGCAGGTCGAGCAGCCGCCGTTCTGCATCTCCGCCCGCGGCCAGGAGCTCCACCAGGCCCACGAGGGCGACCTTCGACGCGTCCGTCTGCCGGTGGAACATCGACTCCCCGCCGAAGAAGCCGCCGATCGCGAGCCCGTACAGTCCGCCCGCCAGCTGCCCCTCCGGCGTCCACGCCTCCACGGAATGAGCCCAGCCGAGCTGGTGCAGTCGTTCGTACGCCCGGATGATCTCCGGCGAGATCCACCCGCCGGGCCGGCCCGGATCCGCGCACGCCGCGACCACCTCGTCGAAGACTGTGTTGATCCGGATCACGTACCGCCGGCACGAACGCCGCAGCGACCGCGACACCGCAAGACCGTCCAGCGGAAGGATCCCCCGCTGCGCCGGCGACCACCAGGTCATCGCACCAGACCGCCGGACCGGCATCGGGAAGATGCCCTGGCGGTACGCAGCGAGGATGGTCGCAGGCTCGAGGTCGGCGCCCTGACCGATGAGGTCCCCGGTGCCCGCGACCTCAGGCGACGGAAACTCCCAGCGGGTGGGCGGTAGCTCGGTCGGCACGGGACCATCCTGCCGCCACCGCCCGCCCGGAGGATGGCGGCCCGACGGCAGCTGTCCCACCCGTCGGCGCTCGGTGCGCCGGGCCGTGATCATGAAGGAAGTCGGTCTATGCGCCCCGAAAACCCTCATGATCACGATCATGATCACCGGGAGGTGACCAGCGCCCACAACTGACGCGTACTGCTCCACCGTCCCCAGGCGATCAGCGCGGAGACGACGAGCAGAGGGACCGGCAGGAAGGCACCGCTACCCACGACGAGCAGCTGGATGAGAACCGCGCCCGCCATCAGCCCGACGAATCCCAGTGCGGCAAGACCGACGAGCCGCGGGATGAGCATCGCCACCGCGCCCGCAACCTCGAGGACGCCGATCAGGTAGCGGAACCAGTCGCCGAAGCCGATGGCGTCGAACGTCGCCACGACCACCTCGTCACCGGTGAACTTCCCGAGGGCGGCCATCAGGAACCAGAGTGCTGTGACGACCTGGAGAACCCAGAGCGTGATGCTCTTGGCCCGGCCGCCGGTGGTGCGTTCGGTGGTGGGGCGGGTGGTGGTTGCCATGTCCTACGTTCCTCTCCTCGGCCCGGATTCCGCCCCAGGGCAGCCACCAGTGGCGGCTTGGGGTGGTGGTGATGCTTCCTGTGGGTGGTGGACGCGCCCGGCGCCGGCGTCAGATCGCGACCCGCCGCATGGTGCTGGGATGCGATGGTGCTGGATGCGCGGCGCGCTGGCCTCAGACCGTGACGCGCCGCATGGTGGTGAACCCGCCGAACGCAAGTGCAGCCGTGGCGAGGACCAGCACTCCCGTCAGGCCGAGGGCACTCAAGGTCGCGAAGAAGCCGCCGACTCCGGACCAGCCATCAAGCCACGTGATGGCAAGCGCGGCGACAACCAGCACGGCAACCTGCGCAGCGGTGAAGATCACCACGCCGGCCTGGTTCCAGCGCCGGTAGATCAGCCCGAACCACATGCCGTAGACGAACACCAGCGTCAGCACGACGTACGACGTCAGCCAGGTCAGGTACCACGGTCCGTCGAGAATCCACGGGATCCGGAAGAAGTGCATGGACACACCCCAGCCACCGGTGGCGCCTTCAACCCCCTGGAGGACCGTGACACCCAGCGCGTAGACGGCGGCGAGCGCGCCGAAGAACGCAAGGGTGCCCAGATAGTAGGAGCGGCGGCTCAGTCCCAACGCGAAACCGAACGGCAGCAGCCGCGTGACACTCCGCGCACCGGGAAAGAACAGCAGGGCCAGCAGGGTCGACAGTCCGCCGGTGAACGCGCCGCCTGCAGGCGTCGGGACCATCGTGAAGATGACGAGGTTCACCAGGAACGCGAATGCGGTCACACCACAAGGCAGGATGACGTACTGCAGCCGGTCCATCAGGTGGTAGCGGGCGACCTTGGTCAGCGTGCTCATGCCGTTGCCCTCTTCCTTGGCTCCTCAGCCGACTCGTCGCCTGTCGTGTGCACCATCAGCTGTTGCAGAGAGAGCGGCTCCAGCTTCAGGTGCAGGGTGCTCGCCCGCGCCCGGTCGGCCGCGTCGAGTGGATCGGCGACCGTGACCGAGACCCGCGACCCGATGCCCCTGCGGTGCAGGACGCGCCTGCCGGCGACGAAGTGCTCGACGGCGGTGCCTGGGCCACTGACGGTTACCGCGCTGCCGCGTACGTCGTCGGCGGCGGCGGCCAGCACGACCCGGCCCTTGTCGATCATGACGACGTGCTCCAGGAGGTCCGCCACCTCGTCGATCAGGTGGGTGGAGAGGAGGATCGTCCGAGGATGTTGCGCGTAGTCGGCGAGCAGACGGTCGTAGAACAGTTGGCGTGCCACCGCGTCGAGTCCGGCGTACGGCTCGTCGAGAAGGGTCAGTTCCGCGCGCGCGGCGAGCCCGATCACGATGGACAGAGCCGAACGCATGCCGCGGGAGAGCTTGCAGACGCCCCGGTTGGGAGGCAGATCGAAGTCGCGCAGCAGCGTCTCGGCGAACTCAGCGTCCCAGCGAGGGTAGAACCACGAAGCTGCCTGGACGGCCTGGCGCACCTTGAGGTCGGGGAACACCTGGTCCTCGCGGACGAAGACCATCCGGCGCAGCACCCGGTCGTTCTCCATCGGATCCTCGCCGAAGACGCGCACGGATCCACCGGTCGCGAACTCCTGGGCGGTGACGAGGCGCATGAACGTGCTCTTGCCGGCGCCATTGCGACCGAGTAGTCCGGTGATCGCGCCTGCTTCGACATCGACGGTGACGTCGTCGAGCGCGGTCTGGTCGCGGAACCTGCGGGTCAGGCCAACCGCGGAGATTGTCGGTGTCATGCTGTGCCGCCTCCGGTGGTGTGGCTGTGGCTGGCGCTGTTGCTGGCGCCCGTGGTCGTGCTGGCGCCGGTGGTCGTGCTGGTGCCGTGGCTGTTGCTCGCGTCCCGGACCATCGAGACCAGGGTGTCGTCGTCGATGCCGAGGCGCCTGGCTTCGATGAGCATCCGATCGATGTACTGCTCGGCGAACCTCTTCCGCCGCTCGGTGACAAGCCGCTCACGGGCGCCGGGGGCGACGAACATGCCGATGCCGCGGCGCTTCTCCAGCAGCCCGTCGTCGATCAGGACGTTGATGCCCTTGGCCGCGGTGGCGGGGTTGATCCGGTAGTAGGCCGCAAGCTCGTTGGTCGATGGCACACGTTCCCCCTCAGCCAGGTTTCCCTCGGCGATGTCGTCGGCGATCTGCTCGGCGATCTGCACGAACAGCGGGCTTCCCTCGTCGAGCACATTCACCTCCGGCACCGTCTCCGCCTCTCACGATCAGAGGTTCAGTGGTTCATTACTTGAGTAAGGTACCTACGAACCACTGGGCTGGCAATCCCTCGCCTGAGGAGCCGGCCAGTGCGCTCCAGGTCCGCCATGATCCTGAAGGAAATGTGGCCGTATTCGCCGAATAAGCTTCATGATCACGATCATGATCACGGGAGCGAGGGGGCCCGGATCGGGGCGGGAGGACGTAGAGTTCGCGACAGATCCCCGCATCAGGTGCGGATTCGCGGCTCTGCGCCACCGGCCCCGGCCGGCACGACCGCAGCGGCCACGGGATGGGACAGGTGGACCATGAACGCAGGCACACCATGAGCGTCAGCAAGATGGTGGCCCGGAGCCTCGCGCCCGTCGCCCGGCAGATGACCCCGCGTGCGGCCACCGGGTTCTTTCGTACGATCCTGGACGCCGCGATCGACGGACGAAGCGGATTCCCCGGTGCGGTCGCGGTCGGCGACCGCCAGCTGACCAAGGCTGACGGCGACGCCACGCGCGCGGCAAACGCGATCGTCGAACAGCACGTACGCCTCGCCGGCGCACAGGGATTCGTGACGAGCCTGGGCGGCTTCGTCGTCATGGCGCTCACGCTGCCCGCCAACATCACCGGCCTCGCCATCCTGCAGGCCCGCATGGTCGCAGCGATCGCCCACGTGCGGGGCTATGACCTGTCCGATTCCCGGGTACGCACCGCAGTCATCGCCTGCATGCTCGGCGAGGAAGCGGCGGAGGAGCTTCTCCGCAAGGGCATCCTGCCGACGACTCCGTTGGGTATCGCCACGGCGCCGGTCCCCGATCCCGGGCTGGATGCCCGGGTGGCCGCCGAACTGGGTACGGCTCTCACAGCGCAGATCGGCGGCAAACGCCTCGGGCTCAGCGTGACCCGTCGGGTCCCACTCGTCGGCGGGGGCGTGGGCGCGGTCGTCGACGGGGTTGCGACGTACCGTGTCGGCCGTTATGCACAGCGTGAACTGCCACCGCGGCGTTCCGGAGAACGCCCTTCCGCATCCCACTAACAGCTATTCCAGCCGGCCGGCGCCCTACGTGCCGGCGCGCCACCGACCAGCTTTCCCACCGATCTGCGTTCCGACCCGGCCGGCGTTCCGACCCGATCTGCGTTCCGACCCGGCCGGCGTTCCGACCCAACTGGCGCCCCGAATGGGGCACAGTGCGTGACACGGTCGACGTCCTGAGCCACGACCGCGACCTTCCGGCTCCATGGACGAGTCCGGAAGTGGCAAGCATTCTTCCGCGTCTCTGACGCACGCTCTACGCTGCGGAAACGCTTCGATGACCGCAATCCGGTCTGCGAGGCGGGACAGCCGTGTGCGCTGAGGCCCGTTCGTGCCCCCGCGCCGGCTCCCACTGCTTCTTCAACCACTCGAAGCGCGACTGAAACGAGGTGAACCCATGACGCACAGCCGGCGCGCGTTCCTTGCGGCGGCCTCTGGACTCGTCGGCACCGCCCTGCTCGGCACCTCCGGTTGCGGTCGAGGCAACTATCTGACGCCTGAGGGCACGCTGAGTCTGTGGTACTGGGACCGGTCGATCAGCGACAAGCTGCTCGACATGGCGCCCGACAAGACCGGGATCCCGCTCACCAAGCAGAAGATCGGCGGCGATTTCAAGGCGAAGCTGCTCACCAGCCTCGCCGGCCAGGCGTACATCCCTGACATCACCGGGCTCAACGAGGACGTCGCGACGTACTTCCCGGACGCCGACCAGTTCATCGACCTGTACGAACTCGGCGCCAAGGACGTCGAGTCGCAGTACCTCGACTGGAAGTGGCAGCGCGGTGTGACGCCGGACGGCAGGCTGATCGGCTTCCCGATGGACACCGGCCCGACGGCCCTCTTCTACCGACCCGACATCTTCGAACAGGCGGGCCTGCCCACCGAGCCTGACGACGTCGCGGCGGAGCTCGACACGTGGGAGGCCTATCTCGAGGCCGGTACGACACTGACCGAGGCACTGCCGAAGGTCAGGATGGTCCCGAACATCGTCGACCGGGTCTACTTCCAGGCGGTCGCCCAGCAGGAAACCCGCTACCTCGACGAGAAGAACAACTTCATCGGAGACGGCCCTCAGATCAAGGGCCCCTGGGACCTCGCGGTGGACGCCTACCACCGGAAGCTGGCGGCCAACGCCGACGAATGGACGCCCGACTGGAACGCCGGCATGACCACCGGCCGGATCGCGACGTTCGTCGGCGCCGTGTGGATGGCCCAGGTCCTCAAGGACTCAGCCGGCGACACGTCAGGCAAGTGGCGGGTCTGCCGCGCACCTGGCGGGGCCGGCAACCACGGCGGCTCGTTCCTCGGCATCACCAGCTCGTGCCGGGATCCCGAGGCCGCGTGGGAGGTCATCTCCTGGCTCCAGTCACCGGAGAACCAACTCGTGTACGGCCTCAACGAGATGCAGCTGTATCCGGCCGCAGCTTCCGCGCTCGAGGACGAGCGGGCCCAGCAGGAGGACGAGTTCTACGGCGGGCAGATCATCAACGACGTCTTCGCCACCTCCGCCAGGGAGGTCAAGCCGGTCTACCTCAGCCCGTACGACAACGTGATCAATCCGGCGTTCACCGACGAGCTCGCCCTTGTCTGGAGCGCGGGCAAGGACCCCGACCGGGCGTGGCGGGACGCACTCAACGAGGTCGACCGGCAACTCTCGCACCTGGGGTTGATCTGACATGACGACGACACCTCTTGCCGCACCGCCGGAGTCCGCGCCAGGATCCGCCGTCCGCGCGGCGGCCGGCCGCAAGCGCAGCGAGTATCTCTCGCTGTATCTCGCGATCTCGCCGTTCTACATCCTCTTCGCGATCTTCGGACTCTTCCCGATCATCTTCTCGTTCTACCTGTCGTTCCAGAACTGGGACGGCATCGGTGACATGCGGTTCGTCGGGCTCGCGCAGTACGAGTTCATGCTGTCGGACCCGGTCTTCTGGAAGTCGATCCTCAACACCTTCCAGATCTGGATCATCTCGACGATTCCGATGCTGGCGTTGGCGTTGGTCATCGCCTTCATGCTGAACCAACAGATCCGCGGGCGTAGCGGCTACCGCATCGCGTACTTCATTCCGAACGTCACGTCGATCGTCGCCATCGCCATCATCTTCGGGTCGATCTTCTCCAACGAGTTCGGCCTCATCAACGCGTTCCTGCAGAGTGTCGGTCTCGGCACCGTCGAGTGGCTGAACACCCCGTGGGGCATCAAGCTCGCCATCGCCGCGATGGTGATCTGGCGCTGGACGGGTTACAACGCGATCATCTACCTCGCCGGCCTGCAGGCGATTCCGACCGAGTTGTACGAAGCCGCGCGGGTCGACGGCGCCAGCTGGTTCCAGGTGTTCTTCCGGATCACCATCCCGCTGCTGCGGCCGATCATCCTCTTCACCGTCATCACCTCGACCATCGGTGGTATGCAGCTCTTCACCGAACCGCAGGTGCTGGTCGGCAACGAGGGTGGCGTCGGTAACGAGGGTCAGACGATGGTGCTCTACCTGTACCAGCAGGCGTTCATCCTCAACCAGTTCGGCTACGGCGCAGCGATCGGGTGGGCGTTGTTCGTCATCATGATCATCTTCTCGCTCATCAACTGGCGGCTCGTCCAGGGTGCCGGCACCCGCAGCCTGCGGAGAGGGGCACGCGCATGAACGCGCAGACCTCGCAATGGTTCAAGTCCGTCATCACGCATGTGCTGCTGATCCTGGGCGTCGCCATCTCGATCTTCCCGTTCTACTGGATGTTCGTGATGGCGAGCCGGACGACGACGGAGATCTTCAGCTATCCGCCGAAGCTCCTGCCCGGCGGAAACCTACTGGAGAACATCCGCAACCTGCTCGACAGCATCGACATCTGGGGGTCAACGCTCAACACCCTCATCGTCGCGGTGGCGACGACGATCCTGGTGTTGTTCTTCGACTCGCTCGCGGCGTTCGCCTTCGCGAAGTTCGAGTTTCCGGCCAAGAACGTGCTGTTTGTCTTCCTGCTGGCGACGTTCATGATCCCGTCGCAGCTGTCGACGGTGCCGTCGTTCGTCATCATGGCGAACCTCGGCTGGGTCGGGACACTGCAGGCGTTGATCGTTCCAGGGGCGGTGAACGCGTTCGGCATCTTCTTGTTGCGGCAGTATGCGCAGGGCGCCATTCCGTCCGATCTGCTCGACGCGGCACGGATCGACGGGTGCAGCTTCCTCCGTCAGTACTGGCATGTGGCGGTGCCCCTGCTGCGGCCGGCGATGGCCTTCCTCGGGATCTTCACGTTCATCAACGCCTGGAACGACTACTTCTGGCCGTTGATCGTGCTGATCGACCCCGAACGCATCACGCTGCAGGTGGCGCTGTCGCAGCTGTTCGGGCTCTACCAGACCGACTACAGCATGGTGATGGCCGGCGCGCTGCTCGCGGTGATCCCGTTGATCATCGTGTTCTTCCTCGGCGCCCGGCAGTTCCTTTCCGACCTCGCGGCGGGAGCGCTCAAGCAGTAGGCCGCTGCCTGGCCGGGTGGTTGGGGCCAGCCCGGCCGGCCGGCGGCGGCGGCGGTAAATGACCACGCTGAGCACGCCTTTCGGACCTGAGCCAGGCATCGACGCCTGGCGTCCGGGCGGTTGCCTGCTCAGCGTGGTCATTTGCAGCTCACCTGACGAGGCACCGTGCTCAGCGTGGTCAGTTGCGCGTATCCTCGGGCGCCCTCACCTGTGGTTACTCTGCGAGCATGCGGAAGAAGCGTGCGGCTCCGGCCCTGCTCCTGCCGCATGGCGTGCGGGCGTTGGTTCCGGTGTTCGCGCCGATCGGGGGCGCCGGACGGTCGACCGTGTCCGGACTGCTCGCCCAAGTGCTCGCGCCCACCACACGCACCCTCGTCGTCGATTCGGCACCGCCGTCGTCCTCACCCTGGCCAGGCTGGCTCGGCATCGATGCCGGCGAGCGGCCGCATCCCGGGCTTCCGGCCGTCCTCAGCCACGGACCCGTCGCCGGGCTGGCGTCGGTCGTCGGTCGGCCGGTGCCGCTCGGTGGGCGGGGCAGGGGTCCGGGCCGGGGTCGGGAGGACCCTCTCGATGTCGGCCCGGGAGGATTCGGCGGCCCCAGCTACGACGTACTCACCGACTGCCGTCCGCTCACCACTCCGCCCGTCGTGGTTCCTGAGGTCCCGAGGTGGTACGTCGACGTGCTGGAGTCCGGCAGTTGGTTCGCTGGCGTGCTCGACCTCCGCGCGCCAGTGCCGGCAGCCCATGTCCAGGCCCGGAACGCCGGGCTCGCGTCGGTGCTCGACCTGTGGTGGCGGAGGGCCGACGCCGTGCCGGTGGTGGTGCTGCCGTCCAGCGGTGACGGCCTCCGGGCCACGCGACGCCTGCTGGCTCTGCTCGACCGCGACGGACTGTCCCCTGCACGGATCGTCCTCGCTGTCGTCGACGTTGCCGGGCCGGACGTGCCGCGCCATGTGCGTACGGAGATCGCGGGCCTCGGCAGGGCCGACCAGCGCGGGGCGGCGACGGTCGTGCCGGTCCCGTACGACCCGGCCATCCGGGCGTACGGGCTGAGCCGGCTCGACCAGGTATCCCACGCAGTCCTCGACGCCGTGACGGACATCGCCCGGCTTGTTGTCGCCGGCGTACGACCACACCGGCATGCGCCGGCTGAGGGCCCTGGCGGGGAGCGATCGGAGCGACGCACGTCAGCCCGAACGAGAGCACCTGGATGGGTTCCGGTCCGACATCGGGTGTCCGCCACACCGTACGACCCGTTCGTCCGGTCCGAGCCGTCCGAGTCCGAGCCGTCCGCGTCCGAGCCATCCCAGTCCGATCTATCCGGGTCCGAGCCGTCCGGGTCCGAGCCGTCCGAACCGTCGGTGTCCACTCCGTCCGCGCGGCGTGATCGGCTTGACTCCTCGGATGCGGCAGACCGGGCCGAGGAGCCGTGGAGCCGGGCTTGACCCTGCCCTTGGGGTAGACCCGACCGTGGGACCACGGCCGCCGGGGCGCGGCCGCCACGATGAACAGGTACCGCACGCTCGGAGGTGCTCCACCCATGAACATCAGCCAACCCACGATCATCGACCGGGCGGCGCAGCCCTACGTCGCGATCACGTCGTCCGTCCCGATGAACCAACTCGGCAGCGACCTCCCGCCGCTGATCGGCGAGGTGTTCGGCTGGCTCGGAGCGCGCGACATCGCCCCGGCCGGCTCGCCGTTCTGGAAGTACAACATCATCGACATGGAGGGCGAGCTCGAGGTCGAGGTCGGCGTACCCGTGGCCAGCGAGGTCACCGGTGACGACCGCGTACAGGGGGGCGTCCTGCCCGCGGGCCGCTACGCCACGCTCCACCACGTCGGCCATCCCGACGAGCTGATCGACGCCACCGCCGCTCTGCTCAAGTGGGCCGACGGTGAGGGTCTCACCTGGGACGTATCGGACACGCCGGCCGGTGAGCGGTGGGCCGCCCGCCTGGAGTTGTACCAAACCGATCCGGACGAGGAGCCCGACATGGACAAGTGGGAGACGGACCTCGTCTTCAAGCTCTCCGACTGACCATCGCCCGGGAGGTCCGGCACCGGTCCTCCCGGGCCCACTCCTCGTCCCCGCGGACGTCGACTCGCGTCCGCTCGTCCAGTGATCATGATCGTGATCCTGAAGGATTTTCGGCGTATGAAGCCGACTTCCTCTTCATGATCATGGACCAGGCGGCCGCTCTCGGGCTTCATCTGTCGAGTCACCACCCACGTCGTACGCTGCCGGCGTGACCCCAACCGAGGGCCTCACCGAAGGCACCACCCCCGCCCCTGCCCGCCGCGACGCCGACGCCTCGGGGACGTCGGCTGCCGACGGTCCGGGCAGAGGGACCGCTGCGATCCCCGCCGCAGACATCCGGCCCACGTCGACCGTTGAGGCCCCCGCCGCATCCATCGCTGAGGCCCCCGCTACATCCACCGCTGACAGCCTGGGCGGTCGTACCGTCGACGCGGCACCCGCAGGCATCGCCGACCCCACGCGCCCAGGCATCACCGACCCCACGCGCCCAGGCATCACCGACCCCACGTCCCCAAGTACCACCGACATCCCGGCCGGAGACGCCGCGGAGGCGACGGACCAATTGCTGAGCATCGGCGTGTTCGCCCGGCGGTCGCGGCTGTCGCTGAAGGCACTCCGGCTCTACGACCGGCTGGGCCTGCTCACCCCGGCCGATGTCGATCCGGGCAACGGATACCGGCGGTACCGGGAGAGCCAGCTGTTCGCGGCCCGGCTGATCGTGCTGTTGCGGCAGCTCGACATGCCGCTGTCAACAGTGCGGGACATCCTCGCGGCGCCCGGCGCAACGGGGGCCGACGTCCTCACCGCGTACTGGGAGGCCATCGAACGCCGGCTCGCCGGTCAACGGGAACTGGCCGCACTTCTCCGCACCAGCCTGCTCGGCGGGGACGCCCGGTTCGACGGGTACGACGTGCGCGAGCGGGAGGTCCCCGATCAGCTGGTGCTCACCGAGTGCCGGCACCTGCGCCTGGAGGAGCTCGAGTCCTGGCTTACCGCGACGAAGGTCCGGCTGTCGGCGGTCGCCCAGGACAACGGCGGGATGACCGGGCCGCTCTTCGTCATCTTCCACGGCGCGGTCAACGACGACAGCGACGGACCGGTCGAGGTCTGCGTACCGGTGCGGCGGGACGTCGGACGTGACGGGGCGTTACCCGCTGATGGTCCTGCCGCGCGGGAGGAGCCGGCCCACCGCGAGGCGTACGTCCGGGTGACCAAGGCGCAGTTCGACATGCCACAGATCCTGTCCGCCTACGACGCCGTTGAACGCTGGATGACCGCGCGGAAGCGGACCTGCGCCGGGTCGCCGCGCGAGGTCCACCCTCCCGGCGTCGACATCGCCGCGGCCGCGCCGACCGACCACGTGTGCGACGTCGCGTACCCGATCTGACCGACCCCCTCGAAGGGACGCCGGTCCAGCGACCAGCAGGAGGATCGCCAGGACGTCGATCGGACGCTGTTCGGGCTGGTTGTGGGCCGCGCCGAAGGTCCCCCCTGCGATCAGGACCGGGCGATGACCAGCGGGACGCGGACGGGGTACGCCAGCGATGCCGGTCCACCACAGCCGTTCCTACCGCGTGGGGAGTACGCCTTCGGCAGCGGCATCGTTCGTACCCTCGCCAACCGCGTCGTTCGTGCCTGCGCCAACCGGGCCATTCGTACCGTCTGACCCGTCCCGGTCGGAGTGTGCTCCGTCCCGGCCGGTGGGCGCCGGTCCCTGGCCGCTGGCGTCGGGCACCGCGTCGAGGCGGGCGAGGAACACCTCGGGCGACATCAGCCCTGGCGGACTGCCCGCGCGGGCGGCCTGGTTGGCGAGCTGGCGGGCGAGTTCGTTGGCGGGGGTGGGTACGCCGTGGAGCCGGCCGAGAAGGACGATCTCGCCGTTGAGATAGTCGGCCTCGATCGTCCGGGTGCCCCTCGCGAGGCTCTGCCACGAGGAGCTGCCGGTGCGGTCCTGGCCGTTGACCGGTTTGACCTGCAGCAGGTCGCCGCGGCGGGCCCGGTCCTCCTCGAACGACTGGTACTCGATGCCGGCCGCGTCCAGCGCCGCGAGCCCTTCCGCGCGCAGTCGGTCGATCACCTCGTCGCGGCCGTCGCCTCGCGTGCACACGGCGTCGACGGCGTTGCCGAGGTTGCCGAGCAGCTTGGTGTACTTCCGCCGCATGATGTCGGGACGCGGTTCGGAGGCGAACGTCGCGGACCGGAACGCCTCCGCGACCTCACGGGCGGTGTCGTCGACACCGCTCGGGTACCTGCCGAGGTCGAGGATCCCGGTGACCGGCGTGGACGGTGCCTGGACGACCCCCGGCGTGAGGTACGTCGCGGGGAACATCACGTGGACGCCGTAGACATTGGCGAACTGCCGCAGCACCGTAGGCTCGTTCGCGACGCCGTTCTGCACGCAGAAGACCGGCGTCTGCGCGTCGGCCGCTCCAGCGAGGGCCCGGACCGCGTCCGCCGTGTCCGTACTCTTCATCGTCAGCAGCACGATGTCGCCGCGCCGCCACTCGATCCCGCTCGGGTCCCCCACCGCGGGCAGCTGAGCCGTCTCCGTGTCGTACGGCGACTCCACCCGCAGCCCGCCGGACCGGATCGCGTCGAGGTGCGCTCCCCGCGCGATCAGTACGACCTCGTGGCCCGCTCTGTGCAGTCGAGCTCCCAACACGCCGCCGATCGCCCCGGCACCGTAGACGACGAACCGCCGACCCGCCTCACCCATGTCCTGTCTCCCAAGGATTCGTCCCGCCCGAACTCCCGTCGTACGAAGGTCTATCGACTGGGCGGGGCCGCTGGCAAATGACCACGTTGAGCAGGCAGGTGTGACCTGGACCGGTGCCGATGCCTGGCCGTGCGTCCGTACGCCTGCTCAGCGTGGTCATTTGCCGCCGCCGCAGAACGCCTGCGCCATGCGGGAGGAGCCGTCGCCTGCCCGGGAAGACCAGCTCGCCATCCGGGAGGAACCGTCGCCCTATCCGGGAAGGGCCGGCGCGCTATGCGGGGACGGTGGGCAGGCCGGCGACCGCGGCGGCCACCTGGTCCGAGGCGAGTTCGTGGTCGACCAGCTCACCGGCGAGATACGTACCGTAGGCGGCGAGATCCAGGTGACCGTGCCCGCACAGTGCGGTGAGGATGACCTTCTCCTCGCCAGACTCCTTGCAGCGCAGGGCTTCGTCGATGCACGCGGCGAGCGCGTGGGTGGGCTCCGGCGCCGGCACGATCCCTTCCGTACGCGCGAACCGCACACCCGCCTCGAAGCACTCCCGCTGCGTCTTCGCCACCGCCTCGATCAGGCCCAGCTCGTAGATGTGGGAGAGCAGCGGCGACATGCCGTGGTAGCGCAGCCCGCCGGCGTGGATCGGATCGGGGATGAAGTCGTGGCCCAGCGTGTGCATCTTCATCAGGGGCGTCATCCCGGCGGTGTCGCCGAAGTCGTACGCATAGACGCCCTTCGTCAGCGACGGGCAGCTCGCCGGCTCCACCGCGCGGATCGTGACGTCGAGGCCACCCGCCAGCTTCTCGCGGAGGAAGGGGAACGCGAGCCCGCCGAAGTTCGAGCCGCCGCCGGTGCAGCCGATGAGGACGTCCGGTGTCAACCCCACCTTGCCGAACTGCGCGACCGCCTCCTCGCCGATGATCGTCTGGTGCAGCAGCACGTGGTTGAGGACGCTGCCGAGGGAGTAGTTGGTGTCGGCGTTCGTCGCCGCGACCTCGACCGCCTCCGAGATCGCGATGCCGAGCGACCCGGGCGAGTCGGGATCCTTCTCCAGCACGGCGCGCCCGGCCGCGGTCAGGTCCGACGGCGACGGGTGGATGGTGCCGCCGAACGTCTCGATCATGATCTTGCGGTACGGCTTCTGGTCGTACGACGCGCGCACCTGCCAGACCTCGCAGGCCAGGTCGTACTGCGAGCAGGCGAACGCCAGCGCCGAACCCCACTGGCCCGCGCCTGTCTCGGTCGTCAACCTGCGTACGCCCGCCTTGGCGTTGTAGTACGCCTGTGGCACGGCGGTGTTGGGCTTGTGGGACCCTGCGGGTGAGCCGCCTTCGTACTTGTAGAAGATCTTGGCCGGCGTGCCGAGCGCCCTCTCCAGGCGATGGGCGCGGTAGAGCGGCGACGGCCGCCACAGCCGGTAGACGTCGAGGACCTCCTCGGGAATGTCGACGTACCGCTCGGTCGTCACCTCCTGCAGGATGAGGTCCGTCGGGAAGAGCGGCGCGAGGTCGTCCGGGCCAACCGGCTGGTGGGTGCCCGGGTGCAGGACCGGCGGCGGTGGGCTCGGCAGGTCTGCGAGCACGTTGTACCAGGCTCGTGGCAGCTCGGACTCGTCGAGAACAATCTTCGTCGGCACAGGCATGCCGGTCACGGTAGCCGGGCCGCGTCGATGGGCGGAACCCCGAAGCCGTGGGTACGCCCGGTCGGTTCACCGGACGGTCAGGACGCGGACGCGCCCGAGCGGGCCCGCAGCGGTCAGTTCGACGACCTCGATCGCTCGATCGCCTGCCAGGCTGCGGATGTGGGCCTCCGATGGCCGCCCAGCCGAGCTGCCCACATATTGGTACGCGCGTCCATTATTTGATACATCGAGGCGAGTGGGTCCTGCCACCGGTTAGCGTGTGTCGCGGTCATGAGTGCCAGCAAGGGCGACCACGCCCTGCGAGCCCCGGCTTGCTGGCCGGCAACCCTCCAACCGCGGTGGGGTGCCCCGGGTGAGGACCAGGTGGTGCCGCCCGGCACCACAAGCGCGGGACCCGCAGCCCACAGGGTCCCCGAGACCTTGTGAGGTACGCATGACACCCGTCGACACCGCGCCTGCGCCCTGTGCGCCCTTCGTCCCCAGCGCCACGCCGCCCGGCGCCACCACACTGTCGTTCAGCCCCACCACACTGTCGTTCAGCCCCACCCCACAGTCGTTCACCGCCACCCCACAGTCGTTCACCGCCACCTCGCCGCCGCCGAACACCGCTCTACCCTCGCCGAACACCGTTCCACCTGGCTCAGAAGCCGGCCTCAAGCCGCTCCTCCCGGTGGTCGGTGCCGACCTGCAGGTGCCGGTCGTCAGCGGCCAGCAGGTGCCTTACGTCCAGCTCGACTATGCCGCAAGCGCGCCCTGCCTGTCAGCCGTCGCGGCCCACCTGAACGGCGTCCTCCCGTTCTACGCGAGCGTGCACCGAGGGGCGGGATACACCTCGCAGGTGAGTACGACGCTCTACGAGACCGCGCGGGCCAAGGTCGCCGCGTTCGTGGGTGCCCGCCCGGACGACGTGGTGGTCTTCAGCCGCAACACGACCGATGCGCTCACCCTGCTCGCACACTGCGTACCCACCGGCGCTGTACCTACCGCCGGGGTCGTCCACCTCGACATCGAACATCACGCCAACCTGCTCCCGTGGCGGCATCGCGCGAGTGGGAAGACCCGCTGCGTCCTTGCCGGCACCACGCAGCGCGCCACGCTCGTCAGCCTGCGCGCCGAACTCGCCGCCCGCCCGGCCGCACTGGTCGCGGTCACCGGCGCGTCCAACGTCACCGGCGAACTGCTGCCGATCGCCGACATCGTGGAGATCGCGCACGCTGCCGGGGCGCGGGTCGTCGTGGACGCGGCCCAACTCGCCCCGCACCGCCGGATCGACCTGGCGGCCAGCGGTGTGGACTACCTCGCGCTGTCGGGTCACAAGCTCTACGCACCGTTCGGGGCCGGTGTCCTCGTCGGACGTCGCGACTGGCTCGACGCCGCCTCGGCCTACCTTCCCGGTGGCGGCGCGGCGCGCGACGTCGGCCTCACCCACACCGATTGGGCACCCGCGCCCGCCCGGCACGAGGGTGGTACGCCCAACGTGCTCGGCGCGGTGGCGCTCGGCTTTGCCTGCGACACCCTGGCCGGCCTCCCCGACGGTGCGCTCGAAACCCACGAGGAGACCCTTCGGCAACGCCTGACCGAGCGGCTGGCCAGCATTCCCGGCGTACGCCTGCATCGGATCTGGCGGGACAGCCCGAGCTCGATCGGTGTGGTGGCGTTCTCGGTGGGCGAGTTCCACCCGGGTCTCGTCGCGGCGTACGTCTCGGCCGAGCACGGCATCGGCATCCGGCATGGACGGTTCTGCGCCCACCCGCTGGTGTCCCGGCTGGGTGCGCCGGAGGGTGCGCTGCGGGCGAGCTTCGGGGTCGGGAGCACGGTGGCCGACGTCGACCGGCTCGCCGATGCCGTGAGCGCGCTGGTCTCGGCGGGAACCCGCTGGTCGTACTCCGACAGCAGCGGTGCGTGGGCCCCGACGCCGGACCCGCGGCCCTATCCGTCGTGGGCGCAGCCGGACGCGGCGGCGGTCCCGTGAGCCTGTTGCTCACCACGCCGCTGCTCGAGGCGTTCGCAGCGCGTGGACGAAGGGCTCCCTCGTCCAGAACTACATGCGATGAAGGGCGCCCTGAGGCGAACCTATGGGAGCAGGGCGCCCCTCATCCAGTGCCGCCTGGGTTGACGGCCACTCTCAGTCGCCGGTGGGATCGGCACGGCTGAGTCCCAGGTCCCGTTGCCACGGATCCTGGTCACGGCTCACCACGCCCGTACTCTTCCGCAACCCCAGCAGCCACTGTCCGCCGTCGGACCCGGTGAGCAGCCCCAACGCGGCGGACGGCTGGAAGTCACCCGCGTTGCCCTCGGGTGCAACACCGCAGGCACCGTCGTATTCACCGGGCGGCTTCACCCACAGCTGCAGGTCGAGCCCGTACGCACCACCGGGTCGCGGGCGGTCCCCGACCTGCTGACCAGCCGGGTTGCACCACTCCGATCCCGCAGGTGGGCGACCGTTCCGGCTGGTGTCGATGACGAACGTGGGATGGATACCGTCCGGTTCCATCCGTTCGACGACCTCCTGGCCGTACGCCACGTTGGCCTCGGTCGGCTGGTAGTTGGAGACGTTGAGCGAGAAGCCGCGCGCGTTGCCGACATGGGCCCGGCGGAGGCGCTCGGCCATGGTCGCGGAGTCGACCCAGTTGGAGTGCCCCGCGTCGATGTAGACCCACGTGTTGGGTGCGCGGTTGGCGAACTGGTCCACGGCGTACGAGATCAGCGCGAGCGCCTCGTTCCGCTGCGTGTCGGGGCGGCAGTCCAACTGTGCAAGGGCATCCGGCTCGAGGATCACCACGGCCGGTCGCTGGCCGACCGCACCGGCGAGGCCGTCGACCCATTTCCGGTACGCCACCGAGCCGTCCGCGCCGCCAGCACTGAACTGGCCGCAGTCACGGCCCGGGATGTTGTACGCCACCAGCACCGGCAGTTTGTCGGCCGCCTCGGCTCCGCGTACGTACATGCTGGCTTCCGCGCGATCGTTGTCGTTGCCCAGGAACCACCGGCTGATCGGCATCTCGGCGATCCCGGTCTTGATCGCCTCCTGACGCGGGTCACCGGGGTTGGTCCGCACCCATTTGGCAGGTTGCGACCGCGGGTCGACGTAGAGGCCGGTCGTCATCGATACGGGATCGCCAGGCATCGACCGGCCCGCCGGCCAGGTGAGGCCCGACCACTGCCCAGACCACAGCCTGGACTGAGGATTGAGGCTCACGACGCTCACGGCACTGAAGAAGAGAAGGAGTGCCACCAGAACCGCCACCGCGGTTCGGCGGCGTGGACGCGTCGGTCGTGTGCCCGGAAGGTCCATCGCTGTCTCCCCCTGGGTACCGGTGCCGGCCGCACACTGCTGTGGACGTGGGCCATGCCAACGTAACCCGGGGGTAGGGAAGGCGTCCGCGACTCCGCGGATCGGTGCCAGATGCCCGGCCTGTCCCGCCGTGACGAGTGTGGCGAACGCGTTTCATGCGTGGCAAACCGCGCAGGTACAGGGCCAGTGCGGACAGCTTGTGCCGGAACGCCGCATCCGCCGGAACGCCGCATCCGTCGAACCTCGTCGGCAAACCGACCCAGACCTCCGACGGTCGGACGAACGGCCCTCAGCGGGGGAGCTGCGCCTCCACGGCGGCGACGAGGGCCGCGTCCTCAGGATCCGTGCGCGGCCGGAACCGGCCGACGACAACGCCCTGCGGGTCGACGAGGAACTTCTCGAAGTTCCACTGCACGTCTCCCGCCTCGCCGTCGGCGTCAGCCGTGGAGGTGAGCTCGACATAGACCGGGTGCCGGTCGGCACCGTTGACGTCGAGCTTCTCGAACATCGGGAACGTCACGCCGTACGTCGTGGAGCAGAACTCCTGGATCTCCTCGTGCGTACCCGGCTCCTGCCCACCGAACTGGTTGCACGGGAAGCCGACGACCGAGAAGCCACGGTCGGCAAAGCGCTGGTGAAGGCGTTCCAGGCCGGAGTACTGCGGCGTGAGGCCACATTTGGAGGCGACGTTGACGACCAGCAGAGTCGAGCCGGCGAGGTCGCCAAGTGAACCGGAGTCGCCGGCGAGGGTACGCAGCGGGATGTCGTGAATGCTCACGGTGGTCCTTCCGGAATTCGGGCGGCGAGACAACTCTCGGCACCCTCGAGCGTGGGACGCGCGGTCGACAATACCCATGCCATCCGCGTGGCGGCCGTGAGCGGACCCGCGCCACCGTCGTTCCCGCGCACTGGTAGGACTGCAGTGTGCACAGCGGTGACGATGAGGACGCCGGGCCCGACGGCGTTGCGGCGTTCAACCCGCATCGCGAGCTGCTCTTCGGCGTCGCCTACCGCGTGCTCGGCCGTGCGGTGGACGCCGAGGATGTCGTCCAGGACGCCTGGCTGCGTTGGCGGGACGTCGACCACGCGCGCATCGTGGACGTCCGTGCGTACCTCGTGAAGGTCACCACCAGACTCGCCATCGACCGGCTCCGCAGCGCCCAACGCAGGCGTGAGACCTACGTCGGCCCATGGTTGCCGGAGCCCATCCTCACCGGTACTGGCCACACTCGCGCCGGCCTTCCTGGCTCCGACCTTCACGCCACCAACGTCGCGGGCGACGGCGTCGCCGGCAGCAGTCTCACGGGCGGTGGCCTCACCAGTCCGGACGTCGCCGACGAGGTGGCGCGCGCCGAGACGGTGTCGTTCGCCCTGCTGGTGGTCCTCGAAGCCCTGTCTCCGCTGGAACGCGCGGTCTTCGTGCTGCGGGAGGCGTTCGCCCTGTCCTACGCCGAGATCGGGGAGGTGTTGGACCGGACCGAGGAGGCCGTGCGCCAGCTCGCCCGCCGCGCGCGCGACCACGTACGCGAACGCCGGCCGAGGTTCGACACCGACCACGCGACCCAGCGGAGGGTGACGGAGCAGTTCCTCGCGGCCAGTATGTCCGGCGATCTCGCGTCCCTCATGCGGGTCCTCGCGCCGGACGTCACGCTGCACGGCGATGGCGGCGGCGTGGCCAAAGGGCCGCTCCGCGTCATCTCCACCGCCGACAAGGTGGGCCGCTTCCTGCTCGGCATGGCCACCAACGCACCACCGGAGCCGCGGGCCTTCCTCGCCACGGTCAACGGCCAGGTCGCGCTCGTCGTCACCTCGCGCGGCGTACCGCACTCGGTTCTCGCGCTCGAGGTGGCGGACGGCAGGGTGACGACCGTGCGGCTGATCGCCAACCCGGACAAACTCCGCGGCCTGCGGGACATCGAACGAGTCGGAACGTCCATCCCGCTCGGCTGACCGGCCGGACCCGCGTGTGCTTGCGCCACGACGGATCGCAAAACCACGTCGGCCGTACGAAGTGCAGTCAGTGGCTGGTGATCACGCCAGTCAGCGCTTGGACTCGTCCTCGGTCACATAGGTGCCGCGTCCCGTGACGGTGAAAGCAAGCCCTTCCTCGACGACCAGGCGCACTGCCCTCCGCACCGTCGCGCGCGCCAGTCCGTACTCGCCTATCAGCTGAGACTCGGACGGAATCGGCCAGCCGGGCTCCCAGTCGCCGCGTGCGATCCGTGCGGCAAGGATGCCTGCAAGCTGCCGGTAGGGCGGCTCCGGGGCGTTGTGTCGCACCTGATCGTCAGGTCCGTAGTCCATGGCTGGGCAGGCTAGGGCGGGCAATCATAGCCGCACCGGGTCATCATCGGCTGCACTTGGATGTAGACGTCTAGGTCGGGCTAGGGTTACAGTTGCCGTCGCTCGGGGGGTCAAGCGAGGGAGGCGACTGTGCGGTGGAAGGTGGCGACGTTCGCGGCGTTCGTCCTGATCGGCATGGTGTGCGCGGCGGGGTTCGGCCAGTGAGCGCGGATGCGGAGATGGCCGACCCGATCGACTCCGGCGTGGTGGACTGGGTGTTCGAAGGGTCGGTGGCCGCGGACTTCGGCTACACGCAGGGCGATCTGGGCATCCTGGCCCGGTTGCTGTGCCGCCCCTGCCCCACCTGCGGGGCCGAGCCGGGAACCTGGTGCCGCACGCGGAACGGCCGGGTGCTCGTCGGTCTGGACGCCCAGCATTCCGCGCGGCGGCAATTCCAGGCCGGGTGCACCTCCGTCGTCCGGTGATCATGATTGTGATCGTGAAGGAAAAGTCGGCTATCCACCGAAAGTCTTCATGATCACGATCACGATCATGATCACGATCATGATCACGGGCAGGACGGCGTGAAACTCACCGGGCAGCCGACCGAACGGACCATGTCACGTCCGGGTCCTTCCCGTCGTCCGAGTGGGTGGACGGACCGCGGCCGATGGCCCCGAACCACGGCGGCCGCCCGCGGCCGGCGTACACGGGTAGGAGTTCCCGCATGAAGCAGGTGACCGTGATCGGCGGCGGGCTGGGCGGCCTCGTCGCCGCGATCGCAGCCGCCGAGGCCGGCGCGAGAGTCGAGCTTTTCGAGTCACACCAGACGCTGGGCGGGCGGGCGCGCTCGACCGAGGGCGCGTACATCGCGAACGACGGTCCGCACGTCTTCTACAGCGACGGCCCGCACTGGCCGTGGCTCGTCGAGCGTCGCATCGTCACGCCAGCGGCGAGGATCCCGCTCCGTGAGGGCCGCTGGCTGCGCTTCCGCCACAAGGGCCGCCGCCGCGCCATGCCCCCGGCCGGCGTCCTGCGAGCCGCGAGCCGCCGGCGCCTCGAGGCGCCAGTCGACCAGGACTTCCGCAGCTGGGCGACCTCCCTGTTCGGCGCCGAGAGCGCGCGGATGACAGCGAACATGATGGGCGTCGCGACGTTCGACCGTGACCCTGGCCGGCTGTCGGCGGCGTTCGTCTGGGAGCGCTTCCTGCGGGTCACGCGGCCTGGCTATCCCTCCCCGCGCTACGTCGTCGGTGGTTGGCGGGCCGCCGTCGACCGGCTCGCCGCGCGGGCGCGCGAACTCGGCGTACGCATCGAGACCGGAGCCCGGGTCGACGTCCTGCCGACATCCACCCCGGTGATCGTGGCGACCTCGCTCGACGCGGCCCGCCACCTGCTGCGCGACGACACGCTGCGGTGGGAGAGCGGACGGACGGCGATGCTCGATCTCGGCGTACGACGGCACAAGGGTGACGCGTTGGTCGTCTTCGACCTCGACGAGGCAGGATTCTTCGAACGCTTCACTGGACCGGACCCCACACTGGCGCCGCGCGACCACTCACTCGTGCAGGCGCAGATGCCGTTGCGGGTCGGTGAGTCCAAGGCCTCGGGGCTCGCGCGGCTGGAGGTTCTCGTGGACCTCGCGCTACCGGGATGGCGGGAGCGTACGACGTGGCGGCGCGAAGCCGTGGCGGCCGGGCGTACCGGAGCACTCGACCTGCCAGGCACCAGCTGGCGGGACCGGCCGGCGATCGACCGCGGCCACGGTGTCTATCTGGTCGGCGACCAGGTGGCGGCGCCCGGCCTGCTCTCCGAGGTCACCCTGGCGAGCGCCCGCCAAGCCGCTCACCTCGCAGCCGGTGCGCCAGGACCCGCGGTCCTCGCCGCGCACCAACCGGCAGTCCGCCCGTAGCTTGCGGACAGGGCACGTCCTGCGACGGTTCACGGCGTGCCGCCGCCGGGGGTGATCAACCCACGGTCGAACGCGGTCGCCACCGCGGCGGCACGATCGTTGACGCCGAGCTTGGCGTAGATGTGGAGTACGTGCGTCTTCACGGTTGCCTCGCTGATGAACAGCTTCGCCGCCGCCTCCCGGTTGGTCGACCCCTTGGCGATCAGGCCAAGCACCGGCGGGCGTTCCAGAAGAATTGGTCTGGGCGTACGATCCAGTCTCGTGGCCACCACACGTGCCAAACTCGCCTGGGACACCCTCGTCGACGTCGAGGCGGCTGGGCCGGGACCCCTACACGAACGCTTGACCCGGTCGCTCCGGCAGGCGATCCGCGACGGCCGGCTTCCGCCGAGCAGCGCGCTTCCGCCCAGCCGCGCACTCGCGACCGACCTCGGCTGCTCGCGCTGGGTCGTGACGCAGGCGTACGAACAACTGGTCGCTGAGGGCTATCTCACCGCGCGCACCGGCTCGGCGACCACCGTGCGCGCGGCCGGTCCGACCGAGGACCGGGGGGCCGCACCCAACCGTCCGGGCGGCGGCACCACGACGCCTGGCACGGGAGTCCCCTCCGCCACCAGCGCACCGGGCCGTACCCCCTCACATCCTGGCTCGGCGGGATCGGGCCACACATCGAACCGGTACGACCTCGCGCCCGGACTCCCGGACCTGCGGGCGTTCCCGCGTCGGCGTTGGGTGGAGGCGGTGCGCTCGCAGCTGGCCACCATGCCGTACGACGATCTCGGCTATCCCACGCCCGGCGGCGCGCCGCACCTGCGTGAGGTGATGGCCGACTACCTCCGCCGCGTCCGGGGCGCCCTCACCGACGCCGGCGATGTCACCTGCTGCTCGAGCGTCTCGGACGGGGTGGCCCGACTCGCGACATGCCTGCGTACGGTCGGCATCGAGCGGATCGCGGTCGAGGACCCCGGCTGGACCAGGCTCCGGCAGACCATCGAACGCGTCGGCGTGCGTACCGTCGGCATTCCCGTCGACGCCGACGGACTCCGCGCTGACGAACTCGCGAAACGGCGGGACGTCCGGGCGGTCCTGGTCACGCCGGCCCACCAGTTCCCGACCGGAGTCGTCCTCACACCGGGACGCCGCGCAGTGCTGCTCGACTGGGCGCGTGACGTCGACGGGCTGATCCTCGAGGACGACTACGACGCGGAGTTCCGTTACGACCGGCGACCGGTCGGGACCCTGCAGGGTGCGGATCCGGAGCACGTCGCGCTGTTCGGTTCGTTGTCCAAGACGTTGTCGCCGGCGATCGGGATCGGCTGGATGGTCACGCCCGCCCGCTGGACGGCCGAACTCCGCGCCGGGGAGGGCGGCATGTCGATGCCGTCGGCACTCGACCAACTGGCGTTCGGGGAGTTCGTCGAGTCCGGTGGGTACGACCGGCACCTCCGGGCCGCCCGCCAGCGATACCGCCGCCGCCGCGACGCCCTGGTCGCCGCCATCGACGCGCGCCTGCCCAGGTGCACGCTGTCCGGTGTCGCGGCGGGCCTCCACCTCGTCCTCCGGCTCGAGCCGGGGACCCCGACCGCGGAGGTGGTTGCCCGTGCGGCCGCCAGCGGTGTCCGGGTCGCCGACCTCGACGCGTACCGGGTTCGGCCCGACCCGTCCGCACCCGCCCTCGTCCTCGGCTACGGCAACCTGCCCGACGGCGCCGTCGAGCCCGCGGTGAGGCTGCTCGCCGCCGCGGTCGCTGCGGTACGCCCGGACGCTTCCGTCCGCACGCCGGCCGGCCGCTGACGGTCGGCCGCTGACGGTCGGCCCTTGGATCAGGGCACCCCTCATCCAAACCGCCGATCCATGAGGGCGCCCCTCACCCAAGGCGAGCAGCTCCGACCCGGCGGCCGGGCGACGACCTCGATGGACGCTGACCGAGGAGAATGGCGCGATGGGCGAGACTCCGGCCAGTTGGCCGAACGACGAGTTCCAGGCCGTGTTCTGGGCGACCAAGCGTGCCCTCGCCGAGGCCGCCGATGTGGCGTACCGGCGTCACGGCGTACGCGACGGGCAGCAGTTCCTCCTGATGGCACTGTGGAAGGAGGACGGCCTGCCGCCAGGTGAGCTCGCCCGGCGGCTGGGGCTCGCGACGCCGACGGTCACCCGGGCTGCCATCCGGATGGAGGCCGCGGGACTCGTCACCCGCACCCCTGACCTCTCCGACCGCCGCCTGGTCCGAATCCACCTCACCGAGCGCGGACGCGACCTGCAGCACGTCCTGGACAAGGAGATGCGCGCCCTCTCCGACCGCGCCCTCGCGACGCTCTCCGACGAGCAACGCACGACGCTGATCGAGGCGCTCGACCTGATCCGCCGCAACGTCAGCCGCTGATCCCACCCCGCCCGCCAGCGCCCGTCGACACTACGGGCAGCGGATCACCTGGCCGGCGTAGGAGAGTCCCCCGCCGAAACCGAACAGCAGCACCGGCGCACCCGACGGGATCTCGCCGCGTTCGACGAGCTTGGACAGGGCGAGCGGAACGCTCGCCGCCGACGTGTTGCCCGACTCCACGACGTCGCGGGCGACCACCGCGTCCGTCACCCCGAGTTGGCGGGCGATCGGCTCGATGATGCGCAGGTTGGCCTGATGGGGGACGAACGCCGCAAGCTCCTCCGGCGCGATCCCGGCCCGATCGCAGGCCTGCCGCGCGAGACCGGCCACCGCGGTCGTCGCCCAGCGGAAGACCGCCAGTCCTTCCTGCGAGAAGACGCCCGGTACACCCTCGATGCGTACGGCGTTGGACAGCTCGGGTACGCAGCCCCACACGACCGGCCCGATGCCAGGCTCCTCAGCGGCACGCACCACCGCCGCTCCGGCGCCGTCGCCGACCAACACGCACGTCGTACGGTCGGTCCAGTCGGTGAACTCGGTCAGCTTCTCCGACGCGATGACGAGGGCGTTCCGTGCGGCGCCGGCCTGGATCGCATGGTCGGCGGTCGCGAGGCCATAACAGAAGCCCGAGCAGGCGGTGTTGATGTCGTACGCCGCGGGGGCGCGCACACCCAACCGCGCCGCCACCCGCCCGGCCATGTTGGGTGACCTGTCTCTCGCCGTGCAGGTCGCGACCACGACAAGGTCGATGTCCTCGGCGCCGAGACCACCGGCCGACAACGCCTTCTCCGCCGCGTACGCCGCCATCTCGTCCACGGACTCCGTCTCGGCGACGTGCCTGGTACGGATGCCGACCCGGGTGCGGATCCATTCGTCGTTCGTGTCGACGATCTTCGCGAGATCGTCGTTGGTGAGAACCTTTGCCGGCTGGTAATGCCCGAGTGCCACGACCCGCGATCCCGTCACTGCGCGCTCCCTTGTGTACGACGTCGGTGACGCTTCCACTGTCATCGATCTCCCGGCGAGAAGGTACCCGCCCGGTCGCCAGTACCTACCCGGACGCGTTGGAGGATCTCGCCAGTTCCTCCTGCAGCAAACGTTCACGCCAGCGCTCCCTCCGGTTCGAGCGGGACTTGGACACCCCGCGCCGACGCACCCGCCTCAGGCCGACGTGGCCAGCGCGCCTTCCAGCTCCACCGCCCAGTTCAACAGGTCCTCGTCGGCGTTCGGGCGCGCGGCGAACTGCACACCGAGCGGAAGGCCGTTGGCGGCCGCGCCGGCGGGCACCCCGACCACCGGCAGGCGGGCCTGGGTCCAGGGCAGGTTCATCAGCGGGCTGCCGGTGGTGTGGAGCCCTTCGGGTGCGGGACCTGTCGCGGCGGGGGCGATCCACCCGTCGATCCCCTCGGCATCCATCTGCGCGACCAGTGCCGCTGCGTACTCCTTGCGTTCGGTCAGGGCCCGTTCGTACGCCTGCACCGAAATCCGCCGGCCCTCACGGATCGCGGTGGCCGACTGCTCGCGGTAGCGGTCTTCGTACGTCCGGAACCACGTCTCGTGGGTCCACGCGAGTTCCACCAGGTTGATCAGATCGTTGCGCTGGATGACGTCGCCGAGGTCGGTGAGCGTGGAGATCCGGCGTACGGCGAAGCCAGCGTCCTCCAGGTGCCCAACCTGGTCGGCGAACGCCTGCCGCGCCTCGGCAGTCGCCTGGTCGAGATAGGGCCCCTCCGGTACGCCGAGCACGGGCCGCCGCATCGGCCCCGCCTCCATCCGCGCCCGCCAGCCGTCGCAGACGACGGCCGCCGCGGTCGTGGCCGTCGCCACGTCGTGGCTGAGGAGACCGACCGTGTCGAACGACGGCGCGTTCGCGATCACGCCTGCCGTCGGGATGCGGCCGTAGGTGGGCTTGAATCCGACGACTCCGCAGAACGCCGCGGGCCGGATCACCGATCCCACCGTCTGCGTACCGATCGCGAGTGCCACCAGCCCCGCCGCCACCGCGGCGGCCGAACCGCTGCTCGACCCGCCCGGAGTGTGCCTCAGGTCGTGCGGGTTGCGGGTCGGGCCTGGCGCCATGAACGCGAACTCCGCCGTCACCGTCTTGCCCATCACCAGCGCGCCGGCGTCGCGCAGGCGCGCCACAGCGGGCGCGTCGACCGCGTCGGACGCGGCGAGCACCTCGATCGGGAGCCGTGCACCGGCACCCGTCGGCAGGCCGTCGACGTGGACGACGTCCTTCACACCCAGAGGTACGCCGAACAGCGGCGGGCGCTCGCGCGGATCCGGCCAACGACGTACCATCTCGCTGGCCTCCGTGCGCACCCGCTGCCGGCGGTCGGGTTCGGCGACGAACGCCTGGAGATCCGCGTCGACGGACTCGATCCGCGTGCAGATCTCGTCGGCCAAGCTCACCAGGTCGAGGTCACCGCGTCGTACGGCTGCCCACTCGGCCAGCAACGTGCGCGCGTCTACCGTTGTCCCACGCATGCCGTCCACCGTGCCACACCATGCGCCGCCCAGTCGTCATGATCATGGAACCGCGCACCAGCCGCGACCGTCCGTGCGGCACGGCGTCACCACCCACCCCGAAACTGACGGGCAGATGTCGGAGCGTCTCTATAGGATGTTCGGCGGTCTTACCACGTGGTATGACCCGAGCGTGGGGAGACGTGGGTGGCGAGTGCGCAAGGCATGGTGAAGGCTTCACTGGCGGACCGTCGTCTTCCGCAACGCCGCATTCTCACCGACGACGTCTACGAAACCGTCAAGGCGTTGGTGATGGACCACGCCCTCGCCCCCGGGGCGCATCTCAACATCGACGCACTCGCCCGCGACCTCGAGGTCTCGCAGACCCCCGTCCGGGAAGCACTGGCGCGGCTCGAGTCCGACGGCCTCACCGTCAAGCAGCCCTTGCGCGGCTACACCGTGGCGCCCCTGCTCGACAAGGACCAGTTCGAGCACCTCTTCGGGCTCCGCTTCCTCCTCGAACCCTGGGCTGCCAGTCAGGCCGCGAAACACGCGACCCCAGCCGACCACGCCGCCCTGGAGGCGACGTTCGCCCTGGTGACCGACGTGCCGGCCGAAGGAAGCTACGACGCCTACCGCGCCCTCACCGCCCATGACGAACGGTTCCACGCGCTGATCCACGAACTCTCGGGCAACACCCTGCTCGCCCCGACGTTCCAGCGACTGCACCCGCATCTGCACATCTTCCGGCTCTACTACGGCAAGGGCATCGGCGCGCAGGCGGTCGACGAGCACCGGTACATCCTCGAGGCGATCCAGCGGGGCAGTGCCAAGGCTGCCGAGGCGGCCATGCGCGCCCACCTCACCGGATCCCGCGACCGGCTGCGGCCCGTCTTCGACTGAACGACCACAACCACGGGCACCACGGCGACCGCGTTCCCAGCCGGGCCGGGTCGGCCCCGACAAGCGGCGCGCAGGTCCCGTCCTTTCCGAAATACGTAGAACTGCCGAAAAGCCCTTATCATCCGTCCCGTCGGCATCCTCCTGATTCGCCCGAGGTGCCAGAACGCCTTACAGCGATGCGGATTCCGGTCACCCAGGTAGGTGTGCAACATTGCGGGGTGCCTTTCGTCCACAACGACTACTACCAACGACTTCTGATCCGTCAGCTGCCCGCTGGTGGTCGTACGGCACTCGACGTCGGCTGCGGCACGGGCAGGTTCGCGCGGCGGTTGGCCCGGCGCGGCTACGACGTCGACGCGATCGACCAGTCGGCGGAGACGCTTGCGACCGCACGCGCCCTGACGGCGCAGATCTGGGCGGCCGGCACGATCCACTGGCAGCAGGCCGACATCACGACGGTCGACCTGCCGGACAAGCACTACGACTTCATCAGCTGCCTGGCGAGCATCCACCACGTTCCGTTCGAGACCGTCGGCAGGTTGCGGGACGCGCTCACCCATGACGGCGTCCTCGCGATTCTCGGCCTCTACAACGAGGAGACCGCGAGCGACTGGCTCCTCAGCCTCGCCGCCGTCCCGGTCAACGCGGCGGCGAGGCTGACGATGGCCATCTCCGACAAGCTGCAACCCACCTGGGAGAACCACGTCCAGCGGCAGGTCAGCGCCCCGACGATGCCGCCGAGCATGACTCTTGCGCAGATTCGTACCGCCGCCGCCGAGGAACTTCCCGGCTGTACGATCCACCGCCTGCTCTTCTGGCGCTACCTGCTCGTCTACCGCAAGACGACCTGACCGCGCCGCCTGCTCTGCCCAGGCGAACGCCGTCGCCAGGACCCTTCCACCCATAGGTTCGTACGAAGGGGAGTTGAGCCGTAGAACCAGCACGCTCGACCACACCCAAACCGCCGTCCTGAGCGTGAAACCGGCGTCTCGTTACCTCCGGTTCCGGCAACGCCGCGACGGATCTGTCGCCGTCGCCTTCCTGAGCTGATCTCCCACCGACCATCGCGAGAGGGCTGCGTCACGCAGAGGGCGCCTATCTGCAACCCGACGGTTGCGCTCTGCGGAATCTTGTGCAACCGTTTGATTGCACTCGATGGAGGTTCTCATGGACACGGTCACAAGGCCCAACGAAGGCGAAACCCGCTCGATCCTCGTGGTGCTCTTTCTCGGGGCGTTCGCGATGGGCAGCGCGGACATGCTCGTCGTGGGGATGCTCGACCTGATCTCGGCCGACCTGGCCGTCTCGGTCCCGCAGGCCGGCGCACTGGTGACCGCCTTCGCGCTGAGCATGGCGATCGGTGGGCCGGTGCTCGCGCTCCTGACGGCGCACCTGGACCGCAGGATCGTCCTGCTCGGTGCCGTGGCGGCTTTCGCGCTGCTCAACGTGGTCCCGGTGCTGGTGGCCGACTACACGTTCTTCCTCCTGGCGCGCGCCGGGGCCGGAGCGGTCGAAGGCCTGTTCATCGCGGCCGCGCTCACCGCGGTGGAGGGCATCGTGCCGAAGGACCGGTCCGGCCGCGCGATGGGACTGGTGATCACCGGATTCGCCACCTCGAGCGCACTCGGGCTGCCCCTCGGGACGCTGGCAGGACAGGTCCTCGGCTGGCGCGCGTCGTTCGCCGCCCTCGTGGGCATCGCGCTCGGGGTCCTCATCGCTGGCGTCCGGGTGCTCCCTTCGGTCCCGACGGCGCGCGCGAGCCGGACGGCCGGCGCTCAGCTCCGCCACGCGTTCGCACCGCGCGTGCTCGCCGCTTTGGCGCTGTGCTTCCTGGTCTTCGCGGGCGTCCAGTCGGCCCTCACCTACCTAGTGCCGTACCTTGGCGACGTCACCAGGATCTCGGGCACGACGGTGGTGGGCGTGCTGTTCGCCTTCGGCGTGGCGACCACCGTTGGATCCGCGGCTGGCGCCCGGTTCGCCGATGCCCACGCCGCGCGCGCCCTGGTGGGCGGGACTGTCGGCCTGACGGCCGTGCTCCTGACCATGTACCTCTTCGGCGGGCACGCGGTGGTGGCTGTCCTCACCATCGTCGGCATGGGCCTGTTCGCCATGGGGATGGCGCCGGCCCTTCAGAGCCGGGTGATGAGCCTCGCCGGACCCGGCGCGGCCCTCGCGGCCTCGCTGCCGGCGTCCGCCGCCAATGCCGGGGACTCCGTCGGCGCGCTCCTCGGGGGAGTCGCGATCAGCCATGCCGGTCTGGCCGCCGCTGTCCTCGCCGGGGCCGTTGTCACCGCCGTCGCCGTCGCCATCGCCATCGCCACCAGCCGCCTCCGCCCCACGGCACCCGCCGCCGAGGTCACCCCGACGACCGAGGTCACCCCGCCGACCGCTGAGCTGATCGGGGCCTGAGCGCCGATCGGGAAAGGAAGGAACGACATGACAGACAACCCGCAGACAGTCGCCGAGCACGACACGTTCACCGTGCGCCGCACGATCCACATCGCCGCCCCGGTGGAGAAGGTGTGGAGCGCCGTCACCGAGCCTGAGCACATCTCCCGCTGGTTCGGGCGCACGGTGCTCCAAGGGACGGGCGTCGGAGCCCCCGGCACCGTGGCCTGGCCGGACGAGTACGCCATCCCGATCCGCGTCGAGGCGGTCGACCGGCCGAGGATGATCTCCTACCGCTGGTGCAACGACGAGGCGGTCGAGTCCGTTCCGAGCGAGCTCGACGCCGCACACTCGACGGTGTTCACCTTCACTCTTGAGCCGTTGCGCGACGGCACCCAGCTCACGGTGGTCGAGACGGGATTCGAGACGACACTCGACCCGGCCCGGAACATCGAGAGCCACCGTCAGGGCTGGGACGAGCAGCTGGACCGGCTGGTCGCGATGCTGGAGGCACGGTGATGACGGAGATTCTGGTTCCTGTGTTCGCCGCGCTGGGTGACGAGACCCGCTGGAGCATCCTGACCGCACTGGGCGAGGCCCCGGCGTCCGCGTCGGCACTGGCCGCGAGGCTGCCCATCAGCCGCCAGGCGATCGCCAAGCACCTCGAGATCCTTCATCGGGTCGGGCTGGTCGAGCCGGTGCCGGTCGGTCGTGAGGTGCGGTACCAGGTGCTGGGCTTGGAACTCAGCGCCACCGCCCGACGGCTCGACGCCATCGGCACCGCTTGGGAGCAACGCCTCGCGGACATCAAGACGATCGCAGAGGGCCTGTGATGAGGCCGCGCTCAACGGCCCTCGAGTATGCCGGTCTCCCGCCGCGCTCCCGAAGTGGACGAGGCCCCGGATCCGAAGACCCAGGGCCAGTCACTGTGGTGCGCGAGGGGGGAGTTGAACCCCCACGCCCTTGCGGGCACAGGAACCTGAATCCTGCGCGTCTGCCTATTCCGCCACTCGCGCGTGAGACGTTGCGTCCGGGACGACCGGAAGCGCCTAGATGCTAACAGTCCCCGGCGTGGGGGCGTTCCCAGGCGGGGTGCGTGACACGCGGAGGCTTCCGTACCCGGCCGGCGGCGGCACTCGACCGGCAGCACCGGCCTCTCATGGCGACTCTCGTCCCGGACGTCCGATACTCGACTCCTCGTATTTTGGGTGTCCGGTGCCACGGCACCGCAACCGACCGGCCACCCCGGACGTGATCATGCAGGACAGGCGGGCCACAGCGAGCAGGAGCCATTGGAGCCATTTTCATGATCACCATGACTGCGGCCGGACCCGACGGTCCAGCCAGGCGTGCCGCGCGCGCAATTCGCTCCCGGCGGCGCCAGCACGGCATGAGCTCGGCATGATCGGCCGTCAAGATCCGGACCGCGCCAGGACAACTCCAGGTCACGTCCTGGTCGCGCCACGGCAAGGGGTGGTAGGAGGCGGCCA
Source organism: Actinopolymorpha sp. B11F2 (assembly GCF_040195635.1). Lineage (NCBI taxonomy): Bacteria > Bacillati > Actinomycetota > Actinomycetes > Propionibacteriales > Actinopolymorphaceae > Actinopolymorpha > Actinopolymorpha sp. B11F2. The sequence continues at coordinate 252,310 of NZ_JBEFTX010000011.1, forward strand.
CTCCAGGGCTTGGCAGTTACGATCGACCGGAACATGGCACACCCTGCGCGGGAAGGGAGGTACCCGTGGGAGTCTTTCGTCGCTTTGAACGAGGTCTGGAGGGTCTCGTCACCGGGCCTTTTGCGCGCGTGTTCCGCTCGGCCGTCCAGCCGGTGGAGATCGCCTCGGCCCTCCAGCGCGAGCTCGACAACTCCGCACAGGTGGTGTCTCGCGACTCGAGTCTGGTGCCCAACGACTTCACCATCGAGTTGGCACCCAGCGACCACGAACGCCTCGGCCCTTACGCCCAGACGCTCAGCAGGGAACTCGCCGACGTTGTAAACCGGCACGCGCACGCACAGCACTACTCCTTTACCGGCCCGGTCACGGTGGGGTTCGAACGCCGTGACGACCTGTCCACGGGTCGCTTCCGCGTCCGGGGGAGCGCGGTCGCGGCGGTCATGCCGAGGGGTGGCCGTCCCGGCTATCCCGACGCGCGCCAGCCACACCAGGGCCCCGGCTACCCGCCAGGACCTGGTCCGGGTCCTTACCCTGGTCAGCAACCTGGCTACGGTCCGCCACCAGGAGGTCCGGCAGGCCCGGGCGGTCCCGGCGGTCCAGGACCTGGACCCGGCCAAGGTCGGGGACCCGGCCAGAACCCACAATCCTGGCCGCCACCCGGTCAAGGACCGGGTGGACCTGCCGGCCCGCCGCACGGCCCGGGCCAGGGCGGCGGCTACCCCGGCGGACCAGGACCGCATCCGCAGGGACCGGGCCAGGGACCGGGGCAGGGCTTTGGACAAGGCCCACTCCCGAGCCAGGGTTCGGGCGGTCCGGAAGCGGAGGCCGCACCCGCGGGTCCACAGGTGCCCTACCTCGAGGTCAACGGTCAGCGGCACCCGCTCGACCCACCGGGCGTGGTCCTCGGCCGCGGTACCGAGGCCGACCTGCGGATCACCGACCCCGGCGTCTCCCGCCGGCACGCCGAGATCCGGGTCGTCAAGGACGGTGCTTCCTACACCGTCACGGTCCATGACCTCGGCTCGACCAACGGCATCGTGGTCAACGGCCAACGCGTCGACTATGCCGCACTCCATGACGGCAGCCAGATTCTCCTGGGCAATACGCTGCTCGTCCTACGTCGCCCAGGTGGTGTGCGTTAGTGTCCGAGCTCACTCTCACGATCATCAAGCTGGGGTTCCTGGCGGTGCTCTGGCTCTTCGTGTTGTCGACGGTGTCGGTGATTCGTTCCGACCTTTTCGGCTCCCGAGTCAGCGGCACCAGCAGGAATCAGCGGCAGCCCAAGCCGGCCAAACCATCCCGGCCACCGCGGCGTAAGCGAGGTGAACCCTCGGTCGCCGTGGTGGTCCAGGGCACGAGCTCGGGCCTGCAGGTGCCGTTGGGTGATTCACCGCTCGCCATCGGCCGTGGATCGGAGTGTGAGATCCAGATCGAGGACGAGTACGTATCCACCAGGCATGCGGTCCTACGTCCCCAGGGGACGACGTGGTACGTCGAGGACCTCGGTTCCACCAACGGCACGTTCGTCGGTGAGTCCCGTATCCACGGCCCCACAGCGGTCGGGTCGGGGGTCCCGGTCCGGATCGGCAAGACGATCATCGAGCTGTACAAATAGGCGCGCAAACGATGACCTCCGAGGTTTCTGGCCAAGAGAAGGCAGGATGACGCTCGCCCTCCGATACGCCGCACACACCGACGTCGGCCTCGGTCCGAAGACACGGAACGAGGACTCCGGCTACGCCGGTCCACACCTGCTCGCCATCGCTGACGGCATGGGGGGCACGGTGGGTGGCGACGTCGCCAGCGCCATCACGATCACGACCGTGCGTGCCCTGGACAAGGCCGGCCACAACGAACCGTTGCGCGCACTCGGCCAGGCCGCGGTCGAGGCCAACTCCCGGATAGCCGCCCGGATCGACACCGACCCGCACCTCGAGGGGATGGGCACGACGCTCACCGCCATCCTCGTCCAGGACGGTCTCGCCAACGTCGCGCACATCGGAGACTCCCGGGCCTACCACTTCCGTGCCGGCCGGCTGCGGATGATCACCCGCGACCACACGTTCGTCCAGAGCCTGATCGACGAGGGCCGGATCACGCTCGAGGAGGCCGAGCACCACCCGCACCGGTCACTCATCATGCGCGCGCTCGAAGGCCGGCAGGACGCCCGCCCCGACCTCGACCGGCTCGAACTCGAGCCCGGCGACCGGCTGCTCGTGTGCAGCGACGGTCTCGACAACGCCGCGGTGAAGGACGACGCGATCGCGGACGTGCTGCGCCGGTCCGCCGGACCGCAGGAGGCCGCGGACGCCCTCATCGCCTTGGCCCTCGACCAGGGCAGCCCGGACAACGTGACCTGCGTCGTCGCCGACGTCGTCGATGTCAGTCAGGGCGCTGCAGACGCGCCGACCCTCATCGGCACCGCGGTGGCGGCACCGGCTGTGGTGGGCGCGGCCGCCGAACCCGACAACCAGGTCCTCGACGACTCCGCCTTCGAACACACGGCGGCCCTGCGTCCCGGCCCCATCGTCCATCCCGCTTCCCGGCAGGCGCATGGCCTCTCGGGCGACGGTCTTCCCCATGGCGAGTCGGACCTGGAGGAGGAGCTTCGCTACGCACCGCGGCCTCCGCGCCGATTCCGCTGGCTGAGCCGCATCGTCGTCGCGGTCGTCGTCCTCGGCCTCCTGGGCACGGGCGGACGATGGGCCTACGGATGGACGCAGGACCAGTACTACGTCGGCCCATTCCCCACCGACGCGCAGGCGAACACCAGCAACGCCCGGGTGGCGATCTTTCGCGGCATCTCCCAGCAGATCCCCGGCGTACCCCTCTCCCACGTCTACGAGATGCAGTCCTTCGCGCTGAGCAAGCTTCCGTCGTACCAACGCCAGCAGGTCGCCGACACGATCCCCGCCGACAGTCTCAGCCATGCGCGGGAGATCGTCGGCAAGCTGCGCAATCTCGCCCAGCAGTGCGCTCCCGCGCCGACCCAGAGCCCGACGCCCACCCCCTCCAAGACGCCCGACCCCAGTCCGACCGCAGGAAAGAAGCCGACAACGACGTCGAAGCCGACCAAGCCCGCGGAAGGGGCAGCCAGCCCGTCGACGACTCCCCGCGCAGGCGACGCCCGCGCGCCGCAGGAGTGCGATCCCGCGGACTCCACCCCCTCACCCACGTCTGGCTCGAAGTGAGCGAGACCCAGGCACCCGCCGTCGAGGTCCGCAAGCGCCGCACCGCGGAGCTTGTGCTGACGCTGCTCGCCCTGGCGGTCGCCGTCGGCGCCTACGCGGTCGTCGGCATCACACTGACCGGCGAACTCTCGTCCCAGGTCTTCTCCTACGGAGCAGGCCTCACCCTGCTGGTCGGGATCGCCCACGTCATCGTCCGGATCCGTACGCCCTATGCCGACCCGATCCTGCTGCCGTGCGTCGTGTTGCTCAACGGCATCGGACTCGCCCTGATCCATCGGCTCGACCTCACCAAGATCGAGAACGCCCGCCTCGACGGGGAGTCGCTGCCACGCGCCGACGCGCCTCTGCAGCTCACGTGGACCGCCGTCGGCGTCGCGGGGTTCATCCTCGTCCTGCTGCTCATCCGCGACCACCGGCGACTCCAGCGGGCCACCTACACCGCGTTGTTCGCCGGCGTGGGGCTGCTCCTGCTCCCGTTGGTCCCGGGCCTGGGGGTGCGCTTCCAGGGAGCGCAGATCTGGATCCGCTTCGCCGGGCTGTCGTTCCAGCCGGGCGAGATCGCCAAGGTCTGCCTGATCGTGTTCTTCGCCGGCTATCTCGTCGTGAAGAAGGACGCACTCGCCCTCGCCGGGCGCAGGTTCCTCGGCATCGACCTGCCACGTGGCCGCGACCTCGGGCCGATCCTGGCGGCGTGGATGATCAGCCTCGCCATCCTGGTGTTCCAGCGCGACCTCGGCACCGCCCTGCTGTTCTTCGGTGCGTTCGTCGTCTTGTTGTACGTCTCCACCGAACGCCCCGGCTGGGTGTTCCTCGGCGGGTCGTTGTTCGTCGGCGGCGCGTGGTTCGCCTACTTCGCCGCGACCACACTCAACATCTCTCAGTTCTCCCACATCGCCAACCGGGTCGACTCCTGGCTCGACCCGTTCGCGGACCGGGATGGTGCGTACCAGATCATCCAGTCGTTGTACGGACTCGCCTACGGCGGCATCCTCGGCCGAGGGCTCGGTGACGGCCATCCCACCCTCGTCCCGCTCGCCAAGAGCGACTTCATCATCGCCGTCATCGGTGAGGAACTCGGGCTCACCGGGCTGATGGCGGTCCTCGTCCTCTACGGCATCATCGTCGAACGCGGCCTGCGGACAGCCCTGCTGTGCCGGGACCAGTTCGGCAAGCTGCTCGCCACGGGATTCGCGGCCGTCTTCGCCCTGCAGGTCTTCGTCGTGATCGGCGGCGTGACCAAGCTGATCCCCCTGACCGGTCTGACGACGCCTTTCCTGTCCTACGGCGGTTCGTCCCTGGTGGCCAACTGGGCTCTCGTCGCCCTGATGCTGCGCATCAGCGACTACGCACGCCGCCCGCCCGCTCCGGTGGCGGTGCAGACCGATGATGCGATGACACAGGTGGTGAGTCGCCGGTGATGGAAGCGATGCCCCCAACGATCACGGCCGTGGAGACGGCGACGGTGGTGGCAGCGATGACCCCGAGGATCGCTGCCGCAGGGACGGTCGTGATCCGATGAATCGTCCGATCAGGCGGCTCGCCGTCGCGTTCATGGTGCTCTTCTTCGCCCTGCTCGCCAACGCCAACTACATCCAGGTGTTCCAGGCGCCGGACTACAACGACAACACCGACAACACCCGGGTGCTGCTCGACGAGTACGCCCGGCAGCGTGGACCGATCCTGGTCGGCCAGCCGCCGGACCAGATCGAGGTCGCGCGGTCCGTCGAGACCACCGACGACCTGGTCTACCTCCGGAAGTACGCCAAACCCGCGCTCTACGGCCACATCACCGGCTACTACTCCTACACGTTGGGCCCGAACGCGATCGAGTCGGCGTACAACTCGATCCTCGCTGGCACCGACGACGGGTTCTTCGTCCGGCGGGTCGTCGACCTGGTCACCAACCGCCAACCCAAGGGCGGCAGCGTCAAGCTCAGCATCGACCCCCGGGCGCAGCAGGCCGCATTCGACGGGCTCGAGGGCAAGACCGGCTCCGTCGTCGCGATCGAACCGGCGACCGGCAAGATCCTTGCCATGGTGAACCGGCCCGGCTACGACCCGAACCGGCTTTCCTCCCACGACGCCGGGAAGATCAGCGACGCGTGGGCCGAGCTCAACGACGACCAAACCGATCCGCTGGAGAACCGGGCCACCCAGCGGCGCTACCCGCCGGGTTCGACGTTCAAGCTGGTGACGTCCGCGGCGGCACTGTCCTCGGGTAGCTACACACCGGAGACCAATGTCCCGGCGCCGGCCGAACTCGACCTGCCGCAGACCACGAAGAACATGACCAACTGGCAGGACGGGTTGTGCGACTCGGGGGACGAGATCACCCTCCAGCGTGCGCTCGAGACCTCCTGCAACACCGCCTACGCCGACCTCGCGCTCAAGCTCGGCGACGAGGCGCTGCGGGAGCAGGCGGAGAAGTTCGGTTTCGGCGCCGCGCACCTTTCGGACCTGCGCGGGGTTTCCAGCGTGTTCCCCGAGGAGGTCGACAAGCCGCAGACAGCGTTGAGCGCGATCGGTCAGTACGACGTCGCGGCGACGCCGCTCCAGATGGCCATGGTCACTGCCGGCATCGCCAACGGCGGCACGGTGATGAAGCCGTACGTCGTCTCCGAGCTCACCGGTCCCGACCTGAACTCGCTCGATGAGACCGAACCGGAGGTCTTGTCAGAGGCGGTGTCACCGCAGGTCGCCGAGCAGCTCAAGCAGATGATGGTCGGCGTGGTCGAGAACGGCACCGGGTCGCCGGTGAAGATGGGTGTCCCCGTCGCCGGCAAGACAGGTACGGCGCAGACCACGCCGGACCGGCCGCCGTTCGCGTGGTTCGTTTCGTTCGCTCCCGCCGATAACCCATCGGTCGCCGTCGCCGTTGTCATCGAGAAGGCTGACGTCGGCCGCAGCGAGATCTCCGGCGGCAGGCTGGCAGCTCCCATCGCGAAGGACGTCATGGAAGCGGTGATCGAGTGAGCTCCGCGCAGTCCGCACAGAAGGGTGACGCATGACTGAGCCACGATTCCTCGGCGGTCGGTATGACCTTGGCGAGGTGCTCGGTCACGGGGGTATGGCCGAGGTGCGTATCGGTATTGATCGGCGTCTTGGTCGGACGGTTGCGGTGAAGACGTTGCGGGCTGATCTGGCTTCTG